>JAGDXJ010000024.1 GCA_023256355.1 Nitrososphaerales archaeon
ACCCGCGACCTTCCGCTTACGAGGCGGACGCTCTACCTGCTGAGCTACCGAGGCATGTTTTAAAGTAAAACATTTTGCCAATAAAAACTTTTTTAAAATTTAATTGCGGGTTTTTTATGAAATGTTTTATCCAAATGCATTATGTCTCGCTTTATATATAAGCGAACAGTTTTTGCTATCACGCGTTAATAATTCAAAAATATAAGTTTGGCGTAATTAAACAGAATAAAAATTTAAATAATGTTTAAATACAACTATTTTATTGGCGATTAAGGATAATGTCTTCTAAGATTGATATACTTAAAAATAAATATGTTCCAAAACACATCATACTTTCTAAAGAAGAAGTAAACGAGCTATTAAAGAAATATCACGCTAAATTAGAGCAGTTACCTAAGATTAAAGTTACTGATCCGGTAATCAGGGCCATAGGAGCTAAACCTGGTGACGTTGTAAAAATAATAAGGGAAAGCGAAACTGCGGGAGTAACTGAATATTATAGAATGGTGGTTGAAGAATGAAGTCTGTATTTGAGAAAAGATGGCCTATAATTAAGAATATACTTGCAACTGAGGGCATAGCAAGGCAGCACCTCAATTCTTATAATCAATTTATAAAAAAAGGGATGCAGAGCATAGTAAACGAAGTTGGGGAAGTTGAGATAGAATCCATCTCCGGAAAATACAAGATAAAACTGGGAAAAATTGAAATCGGAAAGCCTCGCGTTGTTGAACATGATGGCTCTGAAAATTATATAAAACCTATGGAAGCCAGATTAAGGAATCTAACGTATGCAGCGCCACTATATCTTGAGATGCAGATAGTTGACTCAGACCCTTCGATAAACAGACCTTTTAAGGTTCACATTGGGAACTTGCCCGTTATGGTTAAGTCTGACGTTTGCGTTTTGCACGGCCTAAACGAACAGGAGCTTGTTGATGTCGGTGAGGATCCAAACGACCCTGGGGGGTATTTTATAATAAATGGCAGCGAAAGGCTGATAATAGGTCTCGAGGATATTTCGCCAAACAAAATTCTTGTTGAAAAAGAGAAAAGCGGTTCTTCTATAGTTTACAGAGCCATAGTGCATTCTTCTATCGTTGGATTCAGATCTAAGGTAGAGATGATAATAAAAAATGACAACGTAATATATGTTAAGATTCCAATACTTCCGACAGAAGTTTCTTTTTCAGTTTTGATGAAAGCCCTTGGTGTGGTAAAAGACGTAGACATTGCAAACGCGGTCTCGACAAGAGAAGACATACAGGAAGAGCTGGTTCCAACGCTCGAAAAAGTTGAGGTTAAGACCCAGGATGAAGCTATAATGTATATAGGAAACAGGCTTGCCCATGGGCAGGCTGACGAAATCAGGTACAAGAGGGCTGAACAGCTCATAGACATGTACCTTCTACCGCATTTGGGCAGAACCCCGGAGACAAGATACGACAAAGCTATGTTCTTAGCAGAGATGGCAAACAAGCTGGTTCAGTTAAAGCTTGGTTATATAGTTCCAGATGATAGGGACCATTACGGAAACAAAGTAATCAAATTTTCAGGCGAACAGCTTGCGGATATATTCAGAACCTCGTTCAAGAATCTTATTAGAGACATGAAATATCAGCTAGACAGAGCAGGTCCAAAGAAAGGTCCCAACATCGTAACTGCTGTAATAAGGCCTGGAATAATAACAGACAAGATTACAAACGCCATAGCAACTGGAAACTGGGGTAGAGGAAGAGTTGGAATAACACAGCTTCTGGACAGAACTAACAGACTTTCTACAATCAGCCACCTTAGAAGAATTCAATCGCCTTTAAGCAGGACGCAGCCTAACTTTGAAGCCAGAGAACTGCACGGAACACAGTTCGGCAGAATATGCCCAGTTGAAACTCCTGAGGGAAGCAACTGTGGTTTGGTTAAGAATCTTGCGCTTTCGGCAATAATTTCTGTTAACCATGATTTTGATCCGCTTAAAGAGAAATTAGTTACGATTCTTACGGGAAAGGGTGACAAGGTTTTTCTTGACGGAAGGTTAATCGGGTACACTGATGCGGAAAAAACTGCAAGAAAATTAAGAGAAATGAGAAGAAATGGCGAATTACCTTACGATATAAGCGTCTTTATTTATTATCCGGCTGACCCTCGTGGTGAAAAAAGGCTTTTCATTAACGCAACAGCTGGAAGGGTTCTCAGGCCTCTTATCATAGTCGACAAGGGAAAACCAAAGCTAACAGATGAACATATAGAGAAAATAGAAAACGGAGATATAACATGGAAGGACCTTATACGCCTGGGGGTAATCGAGCTTTTAGACGCAGATGAAGAAGATAACATGCTCGTGGCCGTCGATGAATACCATATAACTCCAGAAACAACACACATGGAGATATACCCGCCGGCTATGCTTGGAGCAGTGGCTTCAATAATCCCATACATAGAATACAACCAATCGCCCAGAAACACTTACGAATCTGCCATGGCAAAACAGGCTTTAGGCTTTAGCGTTGCTAATCTTAACCAAGCACTTTATGTAAGGGGTCATCTGCTGGAGTATCCGCAAAAACCACTTGTTTCTACCAAAGCATTTAACTTGCTAAACCTTAATGAATCTCCATTAGGTTTTAACGCTGTTGTAGCAATAATAAGCTTTGAAGGATATAATATAGAGGACGCTATAGTGATTAACAGGGCAAGCATAGAAAGAGGCCTTGGAAGGTCATTCTTCTACAGGCTTTATGAAGCTGAAGCCCAGCAATATCTTGGAGGACTGAAGGATAAGTTTGAAATACCGCAACCGGAAAGCAACGTAAGAGGATACAAGGGAGAAAAGTATTACAGAAACCTCCAGGCAGACGGAGTCACATATCCTGGAGCAGAAGTCAAAGGCGGAGACATACTCGTATCAAGGCTAAGCCCACCAAGGTTCAGTGAGGAGTACAAAGGAATTGAAATAAAAGGTCTTTACATGAGGGATACTTCAGTTTCAATGCGTCCAAGCGAAAGCGGGGTAGTAGACAGCGTTGTCATGTCAGAAAGCATCGAAGGTAACCGCATGTACAAGGTTAGGGTAAGAGATCACAGAATTCCTGAGCTAGGAGATAAGTTCGCATCAAGGCATGGCCAAAAAGGCGTAGTTGGCATGATAGTTAATCCTGAGGACATGCCATATACAGAAGATGGCGTTATACCTGATATCATAATTAACCCCCATGCTTTTCCATCAAGAATGACTGTAGGTCAGTTCCTTGAGTCTATAGCTGGTAAAGCGGCAGCTTTAAGGGGTAAGGAAGTCGATGGCACTCCTTTCGAAGGAGAGGACGTTAAAGATCTTGGAGAGATCCTTAAACAGTACGGATTTTCTCCAACCGGAAAAGAAGTTATGTATGATGGGGTTACAGGAAGGAAGCTTGAAGCACAGATATTCATAGGCGTGGTATATTACCAAAAGCTTCACCACATGGTTGCTGATAAAATACATGCAAGGGCCAGAGGACAGGTACAGATGCTTACAAGACAGCCTACAGAAGGGAGGTCTCGGGGTGGAGGTTTAAGGTTTGGGGAAATGGAAAGGGATTGCCTCGTAGCGTACGGCGCAGCTATGGTTTTGAAGGACAGGTTGCTAGAAGAGTCTGATAAAACGACCATTTACGTTTGTACCAGATGCGGACTTTTAGCCCATTACAACGCAAAAACCAAAAAGCTTGAGTGCCCTCAGGACGGTTCAGATGTTAAAATAGTTCCGCTGAACGTGGCATACGCTTTTAAGCTACTTTTACAAGAGATTATGAGCCTTGGGATTGCACCCAGAGTTAAGGTTAAGGAGGAGGTGTAGTGTATGAGCGAAAATGTCTTTTTAAACAAGATAGGTGCCATCAAGTTCGCTTTGATGTCTCCAGCTGAGATAAGAAAGTATGCAGTGGTTGAAATTACAGTGCCAGAGACATACGATGAGGACGGAATGCCAGTGCAGGGTGGACTTATGGATAACCGTCTTGGTGTTCTTGAACCGGGACAAAAATGCGGAACATGCGGAAATACAGCGAGCAACTGCCCTGGTCACTACGGGTATATAGAGTTAGCTGAACCAGTACTGCACATAGCTTTTGTCGATGACGTAAACAAGTTTCTTGTAACTACATGTAAAAAATGCGGCAGAATTCTCTTGCCTGATGATGAAATAGAGGCTTACAGAAAACAGATTGAAGAATCGCACAACAACCCGGTTGTCCTTCAAAAAATAACAAAAGAGATAGTTGCGAAAGCAAAGAAAACAAAAATATGCCCCCACTGCGGAGCAAAGAAGCTTGAGATTGAATTTACGAAGCCTCATACGTTTCACGAAATAACTGAAGATGGAGCTCCTGTCAGGCTGATGCCCTCTCAGATAAGGGAATGGTTAGAAAGGATTTCTGATTCTGACGTTGAAGTTCTGGGATACGATCCAAGGTCTGCAAGACCAGAATGGATGGTTCTTCAGGTACTGCCGGTTCCTCCAGTATCTGTAAGGCCTAGCATAATACTTGAAACGGGTACAAGGTCTGAAGACGATCTAACCCATAAGTTGGTTGATATACTTAGAGTTAATCAGAGAGTAGCTGAATCAAAGGAATCAGGTACTCCACCGCTGATAATTCAGGATCTGGCCGATCTTTTGCAGTATCACGTAACAACTTATTTTGACAATGAGGTCTCCGGAATACCTCAAGCTCATCACAGGTCTGGAAGGCCTCTAAGGACTTTGGCACAGAGGCTCAAGGGTAAGGAAGGTAGGTTCAGGGGAAACCTTTCAGGAAAAAGGGTTGATTTCTCAAGCAGGACTGTTATTTCACCAGATCCGAACATAGATATGGCTGAGGTTGGAATACCGTTTGAAATAGCAAAAAGATTAACAGTCCCGGAAAGAGTTACCCCGTGGAACATCGATTTCCTTAAAGAGCTGGTCAAGAACGGGCCAGATAACTATCCTGGGGCTAACTACATCATAAGGCCTGATGGGATTAAGATAAGGCTGGATTATGTGCAGGATAGGGAATCTCTGGCAAATACTTTAACTTATGATTATGTTGTGGAAAGGCACTTAATGAACGGCGATGTTGTCTTGTTTAACAGACAGCCTTCCTTGCACAGGATGTCAATAATGGCGCACTTTGTGAAAGTTCTGCCAGGCAGAACTTTCAGGTTACATCCTGCAGTATGTCCGCCTTACAACGCTGACTTTGATGGCGACGAAATGAACCTTCATGTACCTCAGAGCTTGGACGCTCAGGCAGAGGCAAAGCACCTGATGGCAGTTCAGAACCAGATAATAACGCCTAGATATGGAGCGCCAATCATGGGTGCCATAAGGGATTATATAACCGGTGCTTATATGCTTACAAGAGATAAAACAAAGCTGAGCAAACAGGATCTGATGAACCTTGCGTACGTAGGAGGTTATAAAGGGGAGATACCAGAAAAAGAATATTATACCGGGAAAGAGCTCGTATCTCTGTTCCTTCCAAAGGACTTTAATTTTGTCGGAACGTCCAAATGGGTAGGAGGCGCTAAAAACGATATACTTGTTAAGAACGGCCAACTGATTTCCGGAGTGCTAGATAAATCTTCACTCGGAGCTGAAGAACCCGATAGCATGCTTCACAGGATAACTAAAGATTACGGTCCTGAAACTTCGAGAAAACTCTTGAACTCGCTGTTAAAGATGTTCGTAGAACACTTGACTCGCAGAGGCTTTTCTTATGGATATGATGAACTTGAAATTCCGGAAAGCGTCAAAAGACAGCTAAAGGAAGTCGTTAAAGAAGCATACGAAAACGTTCTTAATTATATAACACAGTACAGGGAAAACAAACTACCTATACTTAAAGGAGTCAGGCCCGAAGACATGCTGGAAAACTATATAATGAACGAACTGAGTAAAGCAAGGGATAAAGCTGCTAAAATAGTTGAGAGGGTAATTAACGAAGACAACAGCGGCTTTATAATGGCCAGAACAGGGGCAAGGGGAAGCAGCCTTAACCTCGGGCAGATGATGGCAATGCTTGGACAGCAAAGCATAAGAGGCAAGAGGATAACCAGAGGTTATACACAGAGGGCTTTGAGCCACTTTAAGAAAGGAGATATTACCCCTGAAGCAACAGGCTTCGTGAGCAGCTGTTTCAGGGACGGCCTGAACGTCCTTGAGTTTGTATTCCACTCAATGGCAGGAAGGGAAGGCTTAGTAGATACAGCCGTTAGGACACAGCAAAGCGGTTACCTGCAGAGAAGGCTCATAAACGCTTTGGAACACCTGAGGGTTGAGTACGACCTTACTGTAAGGGACCCTGAAGGCGGGATCATACAGTTTACGTATGGAGAAGACGGCGTTGATGTATCAAAAAGTGATCATGGTCTTGCTGTTAACATAAAGAGGCTTGTTGAAATAATCAAGACAACAGATTCTGGAAAACCAGCTTCAGAAAGTTACATAAAGTCAGAAGTTGAAAAAGTAAAGGACAAATTAAACCCGAGGCTCGTAAAGGATCTGGAAAACGCTTTGCTGGATTCAGGCTTAAGCGGAAAAGCAGTAACAGAAGTCTGCAACAAAACAGTTGAAAAATACATTTACAGCTTAGTGGAACCCGGAGAAGCGGTTGGAGTGGTATCAGCTCAATCTGTCGGAGAACCCGGTACGCAGATGACGCTCAGAACCTTCCACTTTGCAGGAGTAAAAGAAAGAGACGTAACGCTTGGTTTGCCAAGGTTGATAGAACTCCTTGACGCGCGTAAAGAACCCACAACGCCGTTAATGGAGATATATCTTGATGAAGAGTACAGATCATCAGCAGATAAGGCTCAGGAGGTTGCAAGGTCGATAATATTTACAAAGCTTGAAAACGTCGTTTCTGATACTGCGGTTGAGCCTACAGATGGAATAATAGTCTTCACGCTCTCACCGCAAAAATTAAAAGACAGAGGTCTTACTCCAGAAGACGTGGCCAGAGCGATCGAAGGAGGCAAAAGAAAGATTGAAGTTAGCCATAATCAGATAACAGTATATGCGAACACCTATGAACTGACAGGCCTTCAAGCCATACAGAAAAAGATGCTTAACTCGAGGATAAGCGGTGTTCCAGGAATTACAAACGCTTCAGTGGTTAACAAAGAAGGGGAATGGATGATAGAGACCAGCGGGTCTAACCTTTCAAAAGTACTTGCAATTCCTCACGTGGATCCGACGAGAACTATATCCAACAACATCCACGAAGTGGCAAACGTACTAGGCATAGAGGCTGCGAGAAACGTGCTTATAAAGGAAATACTTGAGGTACTGAACGAACAGGGTCTTGAAGTCGATTACAGACACGTATCGCTGATAGCTGACATCATGACGAGCAGGGGCGTTGTGCTGCCCGTTGGAAGGCACGGAATAGTCGGGTTCAAGACTAGTGTGCTTGCAAAGGCAGCGTTCGAGATAACAGTCCCGACCATTGCTGAAGCTGCAGCCAGAGGCCTTTCAGATGAACTTCTTGGAGTAACAGAAAACGTTATAGTTGGCTCCACCATACCTGTAGGCACTGGTATGGTTCAAATATATATGTAGGTGAAAAAAGATGGGAATAGAAGAACTTTTAAAGGTAATCGCGCAGGAAAAAAAGATAGCTATGGGTTTGAAAGAAGTAAAGAAAGATTTAAAAATGATGAAATTAATCATTCATTCCAAAGACTTGAAAAAAGATGAAGTTGATTCTATAACGTCAAAGGATGCCAAAGTGTTAGTGTACAATGGATCTCCATATCAATTAGGTAGAGCTTTGGGAAGAAACCATCCTGTAAAAGTTGTTGGACTGAAAAACTTGAGCGAAAGGGTAGAGCTAGAACTTAAAAAGGTGAGCTGAGCTGTCAGAAATCAAGTATACAAATGATGATATTAATTTTATGAAACTGTTTTCTTCAGTATCAGGAGTATTTCCGATGGACGTAATAAGGGATGACAGGTTTAACAGGATAATAGTTGTGGTAAAAAAGGACGACATAGCAAAAGCTATAGGAAAAGAAGGAAGCAACGTAAGTTATATTAAGAAGACAATCAGGAAAGATATAGTGATTGTGGGTTATTCTGACGATTTGGCAGAGTTTGTAAAGGGTATGGTGGGGGAAAACGTGAATTTGAGCGTTAAAGAATCTTCTTCACCCAATGGCGGAAAAACAGTAATAATTCAGGTTCCGCAGGAACAAAAAGGTATGGTGTTTGGAACCAAGGGGCAAAACATAGAAAAGATTAAGTTGTTGTTAAAACGTTACTTTGATGTGTCTTACGTTAAGGTGGTTTGAAAATGGGGGAAGGTAAATCTCCGTTAGGTGAATTTGGAGCGAGAGGGCTTGGAAAGAAAAGGCAGAAGTTCAGGTGGTCTGACAAATACTACAAAAGGAGAATGTTAAAGCTTGATATCAAAGCTGATCCTCTTGAAGGCGCACCCATGGCAAAGGGCATAGTCATAGAAAAAGTTGGAATAGAATCAAAACAACCAAACTCAGCTGTAAGAAAATGTGTCAGAGTACAGCTTATAAAGAACGGCAAACAGATCACGGCATTCCTGCCTGGGGACGGTGCTTTGAACTATGTAGATGAACACGATGAAGTACTTGTCGAGGGTATTGGAGGATCCCAGGGTAGATCCATGGGCGATATTCCTGGAGTTAGGTGGAAAGTTGTAAAAGTTAACGGTGTTCCGTTAAACCTTTTAGTTTTGGGTAAAAAGGAGAAGCCGAAAAGATGAGCGAAAAAATACTTCTGTTTGATAAATGGGACTTTTCTGAGGTACAAGTAAAAGACATAAGCCTTAAGCAGGTAATAAACATAAACCCTGTTTATTATCCACACTCTTTTGGAAGACACGCAGAAAAAAGGTTTGCGAAGGAAAAAGTAAACATAGTTGAAAGACTGGCCAACAATCTGATGCACTATGGAAAAATATGGGCAAAAAACACAGGAAGGATGGCTGGAAAGAAACAGAAGGCCATAAACATAGTAAAGTCAGCATTTGAGATGATTTATCTTAAAACAAAAAAGAACCCCATACAAGTACTTGTTGATGCGGTTACAAATGCCGGGCCAAACGAAGATACTACAAGAATAAGTTACGGTGGTGTGGTCTATCACGTTTCAGTTGATGTATCTCCGAACAGAAGGCTTGATCTTGCGCTTAGGTTCATCTCGCAGGGAGTCAGAATGGCATCATGGAAGACGGGTAAACCTATCGAAGAAGCTCTAGCTGAAGAGCTTATCCTTGCTGCAAACAATGACCCGAGTTCATACGCCATAAGAAAGAAGCAGGAACAGGAAAAAATGGCAGCAGCTTCTAGGTAAGCAAATTGGAAAAAATAGTCCTGGACACAAGCGTTATTATAAACGGTTTTGTTTCAGAACTTATTGAAAAAGGAGAAATTAAAGAAGCAACTATCATAATCCCCCGTGCAGTTATTGGAGAGCTGCAAAATCAGGCAACAAAGGGTCTTGAGATAGGATTTAAAGGTCTTGAAGAATTAAAAAAGATAAAGCAGCTCAGCGCTGAAAAAAACATCAAGTATGTAGTAAAGGGTTCTCTGCCTTCGCTCGACGACATAAGGCTTGCTCATTCAGGAAGGATAGATTACATGATCCTGGAAGTAGCAAAAAAGAACGGGGCGATCCTTTACACTTCAGATTATGTTTTGCATCTGGTTGCAGAAGCTGAAGGCGTAAACTCAAAGCACATGGTTCCAGAAGAAGAGAAAAGACCGATGAAAATAGAAAACTATCTCAAAGAGGACGTGATGAGCGTGCATCTAAAAGAGAACGTTCCTCCTTATGTTAAGAGGGGAAAACCTGGAGACTTTAGACTTGAAAAAGTTTCAGATGCGCCAATAACTGCTGATGACCTTGAAGAAATCATATCGGAAATAAATCAAAGGGCAAGGATTGAACCCGATTCATTCATAGAAATGAAAACAGGGGGTGCTACAGTTATACAGCTAGGAAACTACAGGATAACCATAGCTAGGCCTCCTTTTTCCGATGGTCTTGAAGTTACTTTGGTTAGGCCAATAATAAAGCTCACTTTAGAAGATTATAACGTTTCAGCAGCTTTAAAACAGAGGTTAGAAAAGGCAGAAGGGATAATAATAGCGGGTCCTCCGGGCTCAGGTAAGTCAACACTTGCCGCATCCCTCGCTGAATTTTACATCAAAAAAGGAAAAGTTGTTAAAACTTTAGAATCCCCCAGAGATCTTCAGGTTGGTCCAGAGATAACGCAGTATGCACCACTGGAAGGCGACTTTGAAAAAACGGCCGAAATACTTTTGCTTGTAAGGCCAGACTATACTATTTTTGACGAGGTAAGAAAAACTCAGGACTTTACGGTTTATGCTGATATGAGGCTGGCCGGCGTTGGTATGGTTGGAGTTGTTCACTCGAGCAGCCCTATAGATGCAGTGCAGAGACTTATTGAAAGAATAGATATAGGTATGGTGCCGAGAATTGTTGATACTGTAATATTCCTTCAAAGCGGGCAGATCAGGACCGTTTACGAGCTAAATCTCGTTGTTAAAGTTCCTACAGGGATGACGTCAGAAGACCTGGCTAGGCCGGTAGTTGAAGTGAGAAATTTTGAAACAAAACAGCTTGAATATGAGATATACATGTATGGAGATGAAAAGGTCGTTGTTCCTGTCGGGGCAGTAAAAAATAAGATACAAGAAATGGTATCACAATACGACAAGACCGCTATAATAGAAATAGGTAAAAAGAACGTCATAATAAGAGTTAACCGTGACGTTATAGGGAAGATCATAGGCAAAGGCGGGGAGAACATAGAAAAAATAGAAAAAGAAGTTGGCAAAAGAGTCATAATCAAGCCCAAAAAGGATTGATTTTATCTATACAGTATAAATTTTGAGCGAAGTGTTTTTTAAGATCTCCATAAAAAATATTTTATGGATTATAGCGTCTTACTGACCGCAGATAAAACCCTCTTCAGTGAATACAGAAATATACCGCTCCTGCAGTTTCTCGGGTGTGCACCTGCTGAAAAGGTACCAAAGGTGATCTTCGACGCTCTTTCGCCGTATACAGAGCTGCAAGAAGGTTTGCCCATTAAAGCTCCGTATGATGTAAGGCTTGTTGAAAGCGTCCTTGTAGATCATCTTGGGAGAGAAAAAGTCAAGGTGGTCACGCCAAAGAACATAGAGAGGTACATCGATGAAAAAACAAGAGTAGTTGGCGTATCAACCATGGATCCGCTGGGGCTTGGACCTGTTACAATGATGTTCACTAACGGCGGGCGGGACACAGGGTATACAAAGTACTACTTTTATCAGCTCATAAGAAAACTTAACTTTTTAAGAAATGCAGATGGTAAAAGGTTCAAGATAGTAGTTGGAGGACCTGGAACATGGCAGATAGAGATAAGAAAGAAAGTAATGGATGAACTTGGAATAGACCATCTTGTTGTTGGAGAAACAGAACACGTTCTACCTCAGATAATGGATGACATTGTTGAAGGTAGAGCTGACAGGATAATAAAGGTGAACGGTTATCCAAAAGTAGACCAGATACCGCTGATCAAAGGAGCAACCTTGCATGGACTGCTCGAGGTTAACAGGGGATGTGGAAGAAACTGCGAATTCTGTCTGCCTAACCTAAGGAGCGCAAGGAATCTACCTATAGATCACATTCTTAAAAACATCAGCATTAACGTTAAGTATGGAGAGCACAGCGTCTGGGCTCAGAGTGAAGATATATTTCTTTATAATCTAGAAGATCACAGATACATGAACCCTAACTGGGATGCGCTTATACAACTGTTCAGCGCTATAACAGGCACAGAAGGTGTAAGACACACAAACCCAACTCACGGAACCATTTCAGCACCTGCTTCAAATCCGGAAAAATTTAAAAAGCTTTCCGAGGCTATAAAAGCGGCCCCCGACAACATAATCGGGCTCCAGCCGGGGCTTGAGACCGGCTCTGTAAAACTTGTTAAACAGTACATGCCAAGAAAAGCGCTTCCTTTTTCAGCAGAAGAGTGGCCTGATGTGGTTTTTGAAGGAACTAAGGTGTTAAACGAAAACTACTGGGTTCCTGCGTTTACAGCAATCGTAGGATTTCCAGGAGAAACGGACGATGATGTCATAGAGACAATAAGGCTTATCGACAGGTTGGAAAAAGAGCTACCTGAAAAAATAGGGGAAAAGGCACACTGGACAGTGACAGTTCTTAGTTTCGATCCTCTGGCAGCTTTAGCTGACAGCGAATTCTTTGACGTTGAGTCACAGCTGACAGAAATGAGGTTTTACCTTATATACAGAACATGGAGACACACAGTTCTTGAAGTTGAAAGGTTCTTACCGCACATAGTTAAGAATTCGCTGGCAAAGGGAATTTTGACCAGGTTCTTCAGGTATGGATCTAAAAAAGTTCTGGACGCGCTTGGAGCTTGGGGTAAAGCAAGGGGTTACGATCCGGAAAAGGCTCTTACGATAACAGCTTAAACGTAAATAAACGAATCAAGGTCAAGCTGCTGATCTGTAAAGGCAAATGCTCTGAACCCTAAGCTTCTGAGTTCTTTTGCGAATTCTTTATCAAAACCGTGGACTGTTATTATAATTTCGGGGTTAACCCTTTTAACAAAGCTAATGAGTTCATCGTGATCTGCGTGGTCGCTAAGCGGTACTGCATAATTGCTTATGAACTTAGCCCATCCTGTGAACTTTATGCTATAGTATACATTATTCACGTATTCATAAGTAGGCGCTACATAGACAAAGGGCGTATCAGGAACCTGCGAAAAGTTTTGTACTACGGCATCAGGCTTTGGTATGTTTATCCCGAACTTTCTGTAAACAGCGTTCATTTTCTCTATATTTTTGTGCACTATAAGGGGTCTCCAGCTCTGAAAAAGGTATTCAATAAGCTGCGCTTTGCCCAGCGTGTAGCCCTGAAGAGAAACTCCCATCCCAGCGTCATAAGCTTCTGATATCATCTTCATTACGCTTTCTATTATAGACGCAGTGGGCGGAAACCTGTACCCCTTTTTTCCGTATGTGCTTTCTATAATGAGCAATCTTACGCTTACAGGTTCAAGCTTCTTTAAGAAACCTCTATCCCTCTGAGAAAAATCGCCTGTATACATTATTTCATTTTTTCCGATGATTATCGCTCTTGAGCCAAGTATGTGCCCAGAGTCTATCAGCTGCACATCATCAAGCGCTTCAACATAGCTGTGTATTTTTACTCCTCTCTCGCGCGCAAGCTCAACTGTCTCTTTTGAAGCGAGCACAGTATTTTTCTCGTTCTTTAACAGATGGTCCATATGAGCATGCGAGACAAAAGTAAGGTCGGCCTTTACTCTTTCTTCCGGATCCAGAGCTATGACTTTATCATTATGTTTTATGAGAATGCCAGATTTGCTGAAAGCAACTTTGTTATGTATCAATTATAGTATCGAGAGTATCTTAAAAACGTAAGAGATCTTCAGATCTACCCCCAGGACGTCCTTAAACTTAATTGCATCCCTTATTATGCTGAAGACGCTTATGGCATCGCTAAACGCGTTCCCCTGTCCTTTCATTTTTCTGGTAAGGTAATCATAGGCCTTTTTATACGGCAAAAATTGGTTCTTGACGTCAGCTATGTACCTTCTAACGTTAAGGTCGTTATCGTAAAGTATTTTAGCTGAGATCATGCTAGGAAGTATTCCTTCGCCTAACAACGGATAGACGGCACCTGCAGCCTCCCCAACTGCCACGGCGTTCATAAAGTAAAGCGGCTCCACGTATTCAGTTGGAAGAAGCCTGATGGCTTTGCCCATCCTTGAACCTTCCACAATTTCTCCACGGTGTTTTTTTATGAATTCTAAAACTTTCTCTTCATGGTTCAGGTTTACATCTCCAGCACCTACGAAGTACTCTTTTTCAGACAGCGGAAAGTACCAAAGGTAACCCGAATAACCGCTAAACGGTTCTATATAAAAATCGTCAAACGGAGGATTTTCAAATTTAACTTTATACTCGATTGTCGGAACCAGAAAATCTTTGCTTAGCCTGCCTAAAAGAGTCCGGTTGACCCCTGTGGCATCTACAGCTAATATGTAACGTGACTCAAGGTAACCCCTGTCGACCCTCGAACCAAAATGCACTTTTGTGTTTTTTGCTAGATCCTTCAACAACCTTGGTTTATCGAATGTGCTCAGGCCGTATGCATCAAATTCTATAAGTTTCCCCTTCCAGCCAACGAAGATTTTTTTACCTTTGTGCAAAATGTAATCATCGAAGTTTAAACCGGTTTGTTTTATGAGATCCTTCATACGATAATAACCGGTTCCCCATGCACAGACCGAAGTAAATCTTTCTTCTTTCTGTGCTTCGTAGATTTCAGCTTTATCCTGCAACAGCGCTCCGAGGTAAGCGCCTGCAGGACCCAGCCCTGCTATTCCTATAGATGGCATCCTCTGTTCACCACTTATAAAATAGGTGTTTGCCAAGGAATTTAAACGATTTGTACAAATCTCTGAATTCTTACACGCTCATAAAAGCTTTTATCATCTTATCAAAAACTTTTATCGAATAGATGTTTTTGTTACGCACATCAGTATTTTTACTTTGGCCTTTTTCCTTCCATGATTTCAAGGACTTCTCTTTCATAAGGCAGGTTTTCTACCAGGTCCTTCTTTCCCCTTTTTCTTGATACTAGAAAAGCAGCGGCTGCGTTTGCAAAGTCTGCAGCATAAAAAGGGTCTTCGCCTTTTCCTATCATGTATGAAAAAGCCGCATTCCACGCGTCTCCAGCCCCTGTTACGTCAACAGGTTTTACCGGATAAGGGGGCAAGAGCTTTTTCTTACCATTTACAGAAATTAAAGAGCCTTTTTCTCCAAGCGTAATTGCTACTATATCTACGTATTTTGTGTACCTATCAGTCAGAGCTTCAAGGTCAACGTTTTCATCTGGATTAAAGCCTGACATGACTTTGAACTCTGATTCGTTGGGTGTGATTGCTGTAATCCCCTTTAAATCTTCAGGGTTTATCCTGATTGCTGGCGCTGGGTTCAGGACAGTTTTCCCTTTTTCGGAAGCCTTTTTAAGAGCAGAAATAGCAACTCCTGGATTGATTTCAAAAACCGTAAGGAATACGTCAAAGCTAGAAGTTTCTACTGCTTTATAAACTGTTTCTTTGTCAACGTCTTCGTTCGCATTTCTTGCTATGACGATCGCGTTAGAGCTGTCTGGAAACAAAAACACAAAAGCTACACCTGTATCTTTGTCAGAACGTTTTACTAATCCCGTGTATATTCCTTCTTCTTCCCATTTTTTTACAGCAAGGTCACCAAATAAGTCTTTCCCAACTGACGCTATAATTTTTGTATCGCTTCCCAGCCTTTTTAATGCAATAGCCTGGTTTGAGCCCTTTCCCCCATGTTCAAATCTGAAATCATAAGCGGCAATTGTTTCGCCCAAGGCAGGCATCCTCTGGGTTCTAGCAACAAACGTAGCGTTATAACTTGCCAAAACTAAAGATTTCATTAAATATTTTATGTTAAAAGTGGTTATTATTTTTTATTTTAAAGTTACAAATTTTTTGGATTTAGGTGAATGATTCCTTTGATAAAGTATGATCCATTACAGGATATCTAAAGTTCTTAGCGCGTAACTTTATAGACCGTTGTCAAACTTTTTTTAAAGAAAGCACAAGGATAAAAGGAAAGAAAGAAACCCAGTAAAAAATTAAACTCAGAACGAACGGGCTGATGCACTAAAAAAGATTCTAGCTGCAGGCTCATGTAAAAGCGTAACGATGAGCTAGAAGCTACAAGGCTTGGGTAGTTACTCAAATCTGAACAAAAAGGATAAAAACGGACCAGGTTTTAAATATAAATGCGGGCCGGTAGTTCAGGGGTAGAACGCTCCCGTGGCATGGGAGAGGTCGGGGGTTCGAGTCCCCCCCGGTCCATAGCGGGGGTCGCCTAGCCTGGTCAATGGCGCGAGGCTTAGAACCTCGTCCCGTTGGGGTGCGTGGGTTCAAATCCCACCCCCCGCAACGGGCCCGTAGCGCAGCCTGGATAGCGCGGCAGCCTCCTAAGCTGTAGGTCGTGGGTTCGAATCCCACCGGGCCCGCTAAATCGTTTAATGAACCTTTGACAGTTATTTATAAACTAAGGCTTCCACCATTCGAGCCCTATAAGGAGTGGCTTTTCTGACGCTACCGCAAAAATGTACTTTTTCTTTACTGATCTGGCCAACCTTCCTGCTAAAACTATTTCTGATACAGAAAGGATTTTGTCTTCTTTTACCACGTTTAAAATGTATGGAGCGTGTTCAAGTCCCGGGCCCTTTCTGTAAACCGCAAAGTCTCCACCAAACTTTATTCCCGGAAGAACGACATAACCCTGATCTCTTAGAAAAGAGTAAACCGCATACTTTTCTTCTAAGCTTTCATAGCTTTTCTTAAAAAAATCCATTAGCTTTGCGGGTCCAATCTTTTTACCTTCATCGTAAACTTCAAGTTTCTTTTTTTCTGAAAGGTAAATGCTCTCTATAGGATCAAGCACGAGTGGCTCTTTAAAAGGGCCCTTTGGTTTTTTTACGTTCATTGGCTTTCCAAAGAAGCCTGAGAAATATATGACGTTAGCTTGATCGATGTCCCATATTATTACATTTCTTTCAGATAAAATTCCTTTAGCTGATTTTATCAAAGTCCTATCGAAACTATCATTATCGAGTCTGAAATTGAAAGAACTAGGTCTGAGATTTCATCGATTCTTTCCAGTATGTCCTTGATCAGTATGTACAGCTTTGCATCGTTGACGTTGTTAAACGCGTCAACAAGCGTCTGTCTGTATGTATCATCTATGTCTTTCTCGATTAACTCAATCCCGGGCAGTATATCAACCGCTTTTTCAGGATTTATCTGCAACATTTTTACCATGTCATTCAGCTTTATTATCATTTCGATCAACCTGTCAGTCAGTTTTGCAAACGCGTCGTTAAGCCCGTACTTTGAATACCTTTCTGGAGTTAACTGCTTAAGCCTGAAAGCTGTACCCTCAATCAGATCCAGAAGATCCTCAATCTGATATGCGGCTCTCATTATGTCTTCCTTGTTGATTATCATGCTTCCAAGTTCAGCAAGGCTTCTTGTAAGAGCCCTTCTGTAACCCTTTACATCTTCTGCGGCATTCTTTATTTTTAAATAGCTTTCATCAACACTCCCGCTGTCTCCGATCATCTTTGAAAATTCCCTTATAGCATCTACCGATTTTCTGCACTCATCAATAAGTACAGCAAGTATCTTCCTCTTTGCTTGAATTTCTGGTTCCCCAACATACAATTTTATTCTGCAGAATTATTATTATTATAAAAATATAAACGTTTGTCAAATTTATACAAATGGTTACAAATTTTTTTAACCCTTTTATGATCCTTATTCACGGATATAGAGGATTAAAGTTATAAGGGCACAAAACATATATATAATTGAAGAAAAAAATGTTCAGAATGTTCTTATTTTACTTCATGACCCTTTCAGGATTAGGTTATAACTACAGCGCGCTGGCTTTCCCTTTGATAATTTCTTTTATAGGCGTTGCTTATGGAGGCTACATGGCTTACTGGGTTCTCAAACAGGATCCTGGAACTGAATACATGCAGAAGATAAGCTCCCTCATAGCTTCAGGAGCAAGGGCTTTCCTTTCAAGAGAATACAGAACCATACTTCCGGTTGGTACTTTGCTGGCTTTGCTCGTTGGAGCTGTTTACTTTTTTGGGTTTAACAGTCCGGTACTTGCTTTAATGGCTATCGTATCATTTGCGCTGGGGGCCTTGGGCAGCGGTCTTGCAGGTTATATTGGAATGTACATAACTACGAGAAGCGCTTCAAGGACAGCCCAGGCAGCTAAGAAAAATGGGCTTGGAGGAGCATTAAGCATATCTTTCAGGGCAGGCAGCGTTATGGGAACAGTTCTGGCAAGCATAGCGCTCCTTGTCATATCAGTTTTGTTTTTGCTTTTTGGTTGGAACCAGCAGTGGGCTGAAGCGCTGATTCCAGTTGCTTTTGGAGCCAGCCTTATGAGCCTTTTCATAAGGGTTGCCGGAGGCATTTATACTAAGGCTGCAGACTGGGGAGCTGACATAGTGGGAAAGGTAGAAGAAGGTATTCCTGAAGACGATCCAAGAAACCCGGGAACGATAGCGGACAACGTAGGAGATAACGTAGGAGACGTTGCAGGTATGTCCAGCGATGTTTATGAAAGCCTCGTAGTAGTGGTAACCGGTTCTATGTTCATAGCATCTGTTTTCGGCATGCATGAGAATTTCTATTTCTTACCTCTTTTGATAGTTGCTTCTGCGCTGCTGAGCACCATAGCGGGTTTCCAGGTTGTAAGAGGCAAGGCCAAAAATGCAGAAGATGTGATGAAGAAGCTTAACCTTTCGCTTTACTTTGTTACAGCCGTTACAGCTTTATTGGTCCTGGGATTTCTTGATTACCTTTTTGGGCTTAACATGCACTCTATAGCTCTCTGGATATGCGATCTGCTTGGAATGATAACGACTATAATGGTTTTACATATAACAGAGTACTATACGCACTATACTCACAGGCCTGTAAAGGATATAGCAAAGCAGTCTGCGATCAGCCCATCCAACGTGATAGTTACGGGATACGCGTACGGTCTGATGAGCTCGGTACCGGTGCTTTTAACAGTTTCGGCAGTACTCGGTATAAGCTTTTACCTTGGGTACTTTTTGCTGGCTTACCCTACACCGGTTACAGCCGGTATATACGGTACGGCCGTTGCATCTACGGGACTTCTTTCTATGGCAGGAATAGTAATAACCCTGGATTCTTTTGGTCCAGTATCTGATAACGCTTCAGGACTTGCCGAAATGGCTGGTTTGAGTGAAGATGTAAGAAAACATACAGACACCCTAGACGCCATAGGTAACACTACAAAGGCAACCACAAAAGGGTATGCAATCGCTTCTGCAGGGCTTGCCGCCATAGTCCTTTTTATAGGGTTCGTATATGAAGTTGTCAAGAGATTTTACGTTGGTTCCACGGTGACCAATATAATTAATGTTGCGTTCTCGAGCACTTCAGTGCTAAACCCGGATCTCATAATAGGGGCTTTTCTTGGAGCTGTATTGGTGTATACTTTCAGCAGCAGAACGTTGAGCTCTGTAAGCAAAACAGCGATGGAGCTCGTTCAGGAAATAAGGAGACAGTTCAAAGAAATACCCGGAATACTGGATGGAAAATCAAGCCCTGAGTATGAAAAGGCTATAGACATAGTTACCAGGCATGCCCTTGCCGAGTTCATGCTTCCAGGATTACTTGCCGTAATATTACCAGTAGTGGTTGGAGTGTTCCTTGGATGGGTTACGCTTGTAGGACTTATACTCGGAACAATCATTGTAGGCTTTCCAAGAGCCCTTCTTATGGCTAACGCCGGTGGCGCGTGGGATAACGCCAAAAAATTTATCGAAGCTAACGGGGATCCTTCTCTCGGGGGCAAAGGAAGCCCTGCACACAAGAACGCGGTAGTTGGTGATGTAGTTGGCGACCCATTTAAGGACACAACAGGACCTTCGCTTAACCCCCTGATAAAGGTCGTAAACACGGTTTCAGTTGTGTTTGCTTCAGCAATAGTCATCCTCGACAAGCTTTTAGGAACGTACTCTGTATCCATGTCGCTTTATCTGCCCTCGGCGATAAACCATCTGCTTATTTTACTCTTATGATTTTTTCAACATTTTCCCAAATTTTATTAGCCTTTTTTATTAAACCCATTGTATGATTGTGGCAGTAGGCACATCAAACGCGCTAAAGGTTGAAGCTACGCTTGAAGCTTTCCGTATCTTTTTTAAAGACGTAAACGTCAAAGGAGTAGAAGTGGATCCTGAAGTGCCGCCCCAGCCTTTTAATGAGATGCTTTTCACAGGGGCAAAGAACAGAGCTTTAAAGTCAATAAACCTTGTTTCTGAAGCTGAATACGGAGTAGGGATAGAAGGTGGGGCTCTTGAGCTTTATGGTTACAGGTTCATAACTACAGCTGTGTGCATAGCCAGAAAAGACGGAGTAATTTCTTTCGGAATGACGGGTAGCTTTCCTGTCCCCGATAGCGTGTGGGTAAGAATTAAAAATGGTGAAGAACTCGGTGAAGTCATGGACAAAATCACAGGCATGAAAGACCTGAAAAAAGGTTTAGGAGCTATAGGAATATATACAAGGGGAAAAGTGACAAGAAAAGACTATTTAAAGGAAGGAATAGTAATGGCGCTAGTCAGGTTTACAGCAGGTGAAAACTGGCATTAACTCAAACATTTTCAGAAAAATAAATATAATCAAGATAAAAACATCTGAACGTGTCTTATGAAGTTGCGATAAAAGAGCTTGTTGAAAAGATCCGCGGAAAGGATAGCTTTGAAGGGCTTGAAAAAATGAAGATAGAGGTGGCAAAAAAGTACCACCTGGATAGGGTGCCAAAAAACTCTGACATAATAAGGTTCGCGAAGATCGAAGGCTTAAACCTGAACCTTGTTGTTAAACCTACGCGAGGTATTTCGGGAGTAACTGTAATTGCAGTAATGTCAAAACCTTTTCCGTGCCCCCCTCAGGCCCAGTGCATATACTGCCCTGGGGGCGTTGACTACGGGACGCCTAAATCGTATACCGGGTTTGAACCTGCTTCCGCCAGAGGTAAGCAGTTTAACTATGATCCTTTTCAGCAGGTTCACCACAGGCTCGAGCATCTTGAGAGCCTTGGGCACACAACAACTAAAAATGAAATAATTATAATGGGAGGAACGTTCTTAAGCTATCAGCCAGATTATCAGGAATGGTTTGTCAAGAACATCTACGACGCATTAAATGGCAGGATCAGCACAACCCTTGAGGAAGCTATAGAAGAAAACGAGAAAGCCAATCACAGGTGTATAGGGCTTACGATAGAAACGAGGCCTGATTTTTGCAAGGAGGAACACGTTGATATGATGTTGAGGTATGGTGGGACAAGAGTTGAGATTGGGGTCCAGACGCTTGACGATTATCTTCTTAAAAAGACCCACAGGGGACACACAGTTGCCGATACTGTTGAGGCGTTCAGGATAGCAAAAGATGCTGGATTTAAAGTAGTAGCGCACATGATGCCCGGCTACCCGGGTTCTGACAGAGAAAAAGACATGGAATCGTTCAGGAAACTTTTCTACGATGAAAGGTTCAAACCGGACATGTTAAAGATCTATCCTACGCTGGTTGTAGGAGGTACGTTGCTTGAAAAGATCTACAGGAAAAACCTTTACAGGCCTCTAACCAACGAAGAGGCGGCTGAGCTTGTAGCTGACGTTCTCGAGATTACACCTCCATGGGTAAGGGTGATGAGAATACAGAGGGACATACCTGCTTTCAAGATAATTGCTGGCCCTACTGCCGGTAACCTCAGAGAGCTTGCGGTCAAGATCCTTAAAGAAAGGGGAAAGAGATGCATGGAGATAAGGTGCAGAGAAGTGGGACACAGGAGAATACCAGAGGAAAAGCTATCAGAGTTCAAGATCAAAAGCGTTGTTTATGAAGCTTCAGAAGGAAAAGAACATTTTATTTCTTTTGAAGACGATGAAGGGCATCTTGCAGGGTATTTAAGGCTCAGGGTTCCATCAAAAAAGGCTCACAGAAAGGAATTAAAGGATGCAGCTATAGTCAGGGAACTTAAGGTTGTGGGGAAAGTTATACCTGTTTATGAAAAGGGTTCAGGATGGCAGCACAAAGGAGTCGGTAGAATGCTTCTGAGCGAAGCTGAAATGATAGCAAAAGAATACGGGCTTGAAAAAATAGCCGTCATAAGCGGGGTTGGAGTAAGGGAGTACTATATGAAGCTGGGATATTTTAAGGATGGACCATACGTATCAAAAAAGCTTTAAGATCTCAGTAAGACTGTTTGCTTTTCTAACATCGATATCATCATAAAAGCCATTCCTGTCCAGAAGTATTGGCTCAAGTCCGGCGCTCGCTGCGCCCAAGTAATCGACCTCAAAAAGATCCCCGACATAATAACCCGTTTCCCCTGCCATCCTTATACCTTCTTTAAATATTTCGGGATCCGGTTTTATCTTTCCAAAACTGTAAGATGCTATTAATCCGTTCAAATACTCTGATATCCCGGTGTTCTTGATGACTTCGTTTATCTTCTGACTTGCGTTGCTTATTATTATGATTTTATAACCTTTGTTTTTCAGAGACGTCAAAAAAGGCATTGTATCGTGATATAAAGTGTAGAATGATGAGGAGAATTTTAACGATAACAGTTCCTGCATCGTGGATGAGTCGACATTCATGTTCATATTGTTTAAAACCTCTTTAACATCTATGACCGGGTTCCCTTCGACAACAGGGAGGTCGCTTTTGCCCAGGTACTTTGACACAGCTCTGTAGACGTTCCTGAGTTCAACTTCATAGCCGTTCTTTAAAAGAACATAATAAATGGGTTCGTGATACGTAGGCCTGAAATCAACTAATGTTCCGCCAAGATCTAAAAAAATCGTGCTCATTTAAAGAAATAAAAAATTACCGTTTTTAAACTTTGCTTACGGATGGGCTCCAGTAGCTCCAGGCAATGACAACCGCCAGTGCAAGGAATGATGTTGCTAACCCTACAAGCCCGGCCGCAACGATCTGGCTGTTCCCAAATATTCTTGTTAAATAGGTAATCAGATAAGCCAGCGCGTTTGTCTCTGCAAGGAGAATATAACCCATGAACCCAACTACGTATCCTATAAGCCATATACCGAACAGCACGGCAACTCTTCCCATTTTTATTTTCACCTAATACAAAGGTTTGTTATTTCTTAATTAATCAAGTATGGCTAATTTTTTAGACCATTTCGTCAATAATCTGTGAACATGACTTCATCAAGCGAATTTTTGAGAGCTAATGTATTATTGCAAAAAGCGTAAAGTTCTTTTCGCTTCAAAACAAACTAGGAAACGTTAAAATATCAAGGTTTGGTAATAGTTAAGTATGGTAAAACTGTATGATCTTTCACAGCCACTGAACGCGGACTTTCCTTTCTGGCCTCTGTACCCTCCTTTTGAAGTAAAGTACATAAAGAGGAAATCAGAGCACGGAGTTAACGCACAGTACATAATGACGTCAAACCATATAGGTACGCACCTTGATGCCCCCCGCCATTTTATAACATATGGAAAGACTGTTGACCAGATACCGCTTGAACAGCTTTATGGGACAGGAGTAGTGGTCGATGTTACAGAAGCGGGAGAACTGGGACTCATAACACCGGAAATGGTTGAATCAAAGATAGACGTAAGAGAAAGAGATATAATTGTGTTCTACACCGGATGGGTCAAGTACGCATGGTACCAGCCAACCGCTGACGAAGAAAAGTACACTCTTCTGCACCCCGGTATGGGAAGGGATATGGTCGACTGGATGATCAAAAAGAAGATTAAGTGGTTTGGGGTGGACACACCGTCACCAGACCATCCGATGAACCTCCCTCTGGGAAGGTTTTTACCAAGAGTTTCTGACAGAGTTAGGAGACTTTCAGAGCAAAAGTTTGGAGGACCTGAAGCTATAAAGAAGCTTTTCCCGGATGAAGATTATCAGCTTCTGCACAACGCTCTTTTCCCGTACGACATAGTTCACGTAGAACACATTGGGGGACAGATTGAAGAGCTGCTGCACGGCAGGAAAGCAATAAGGACAACTCTCGGGGCATTCCCATGGCTCTTTAAAGGCGGAGAAGCTGCTTTCTGCAGGGTAGTTGCTTTCGTAGAAGAATAAAATTTTAATTATTATTTTTGTTTTTTATGCTGGAACAAAATAGTAGCCGTTTATTTCTTTGCCGTCTTTTACTCTAAGTTTTCCGTACTGTGGCTTTAGTTTCATGCCAACCTGAGGTTTATCTGTCATGATCTGTCCAAACATCCTGGCTCCATCTTTAAATTCCACGATTCCAAGGACGAGCGGAGATCTTTCAATCCCGGCAGGAACAACGTAAAGCACTGTGTAAGTTATGAGTTTGGCTTCATCACCAAGCTCAGTTTCGCTAAAGCCTGTATATCCGCAGTTTACACAGACCTTTCTATTGTACGTGTAGACTTTTCCGCATTTATTACATCTGTACCCTTTCATCTTTCAGTACCTCCTGTAAACTATGCTGACAGCGTTGGAACCAAATCCTCCCATGTTTACTGTAAAGCCTGTGCTTGCATCCTTTACCTGCCTCTGGTCAGCTACCCCCTGCAACTGCCAGGTTATTTCGGTAGCCTGAGCAAGCCCCGTGGCCCCGAGAGGGTGACCCCTTGCCTTAAGTCCTCCTGAGGTGTTTATGGGCTTTTCCCCATCTATTTTTGTAACCCCGTTCTGCAAAGCCAGCTTACCTTCACCTTTCTTAAAGAATCCAACTTCTTCGCTTATAGCTATTTCCAGAACAGTAAAAGCATCGTGAACCTCAGCCACGTTTATTTCTTCGGGTTTTATTCCGGACATCCTGTAAGCCTTTTCAGCGGAAAGTCTGACAGCTTTCAGCTCTGTAGGGTCATCCCTGTCCTGAAGCGCCAGGGCGTCAGTTGATTCTCCAACTCCCTCTAAAATTACAGGTTTCTTTGTATATGATAGAGCTGTATCCAGATCAGCCAAAAGCAGCGCTGCGCCTCCGTCCGTCATCGGGGACATATCATAAAGCCTGAGGGGTTCTGCAACATAAGGATTAAAAGATTCGCTTCCAGGACCTATGAGCTGCTCAAGCGTTACTTCCTTTTTAAGCTGAGCGAAAGGGTTCTTCATGGCGTTTGAATGGTTCTTTACAGCTACCATAGCAAGATGTTCAGGCTTAACGTCATACTTCTGCATGTAAAGCCTTGCAAACATGGCCCCGAGAGAAGGCATTGTTGCACCAGAAGGGTATTCAACCTCAGGGTGAGACATCATTGAAACAAGATCGGTGACTACGTCTGTTGGGGCCGTCCTCATCTTTTCGGCTCCTGCAACAAGGACCATGTCTGAATTGCCTGAAGATATTTCCATAAAGGCATACCTCAGCGCTGATGCCCCGCTTGCTGGCCCGTTTTCAATCCTCTCAGCTGCAACGTTTTTCAAACCAATATAATCAGCCAGCGCAGTGGCAACAGCTGTCTGCCTTGAGCTTATCTCTCCCAGAAGGTTGCTAACGTAAACAGATGTTATTTTGCTCCTTTCTACCTTAAATTCCTCGATAAGGCTTTCTGAAGGCTCTACAAGCAGATCCATAAGCGTCTTGTCTATGAGGTTACCGAACTTTGTCATCTTTGCACCTATTATCGCTACTTTTCTTCCCATGCACTCCCATTAAAATTCTTACAATTTAACTTTAACCAATAATGGAGAGCTAAAATTGAATAAAAAATCACTGAACTTCCAGAATCTTGATTGCGTCCGTTACGCCCTGCTTTAAGCTCCTGGTCACGATTATCTTTTCTCCGGCTTTCAGAAACTTTGAAGCCTTTAAGTCCTGAACAACCTGCTGATCGTTCTTTATGGAACCGAGCAAAACGGGCATAACGCCGTAGGTAAGCTGTAGCTTTTTAAACACGAATTCGCTTTCACATGCGGCAAGAATTTCTTTCTTTGGCCTGAACCTGGCAAGCCTCATGGGGGTTTTCCCTGTAGTGGTTATTGCAACAAGCTTCGCATCTATGAGCTCGCTCATCATCACCACGCCTTCGGCAAACTTGTCGTAAATGTCAAGGCTTTTGCCCTTTACCCTCAGGTTCTGGTTTCTTTCAGCTTCAAAAGCTATATCGTTTAACCATTTTATTACGTCAACTGGATGCTTTCCAACAGCTGTTTCTCCTGAAACCATAAGGCTATCCGCACCCATGGTAACCGCGGTGTAGACATCAGTTACTTCAGCTCTTGTTGGTATTGGGTTTACTGTCATGCTGTCAAGAAGCTGGGTGGCAACAATAGAAGGTTTCCCGTAGTCCAGGGCAACTTCTATTAAATGTCTCTGAATTTCGGGGATCTTTACCAGAGGAAAGTGAGAGCCGAGATCTCCCCTTGCAACAAGTATGTAATCGGATACTTGAACTATGTCCTTTATGTTGTTAACCCCGGATATTGTTTCTATCTTTGATACGGTAAACACGCTACCGCCTGAGGATTCTGCTATTTCTTTAACCTTCAAAACGTCTTCTTTATTTTTTATAAATGAGATAGCGACCCCTTCTATTCCTG
This sequence comes from Nitrososphaerales archaeon, assembly GCA_023256355.1. Taxonomy (GTDB): domain Archaea; phylum Thermoproteota; class Nitrososphaeria; order Conexivisphaerales; family UBA164; genus CAYFFZ01. Next base: position 26,239 of record JAGDXJ010000024.1, read on the forward strand.
CCTTTACCGCAAACTGGAGATCGCTTATGTCCTTTTCAGTTGGAGCTTTTAACGGATACTCTTTGCCTTGTATTGCTATCGTCTTTCTCGAACCGATTACCCCTTCAGTCATAAACCTTACTTTTAACTTTCTTCCGTTCTTTTCTTTCACTTTTGCCCAAAACCTGCCTCCATCTATTATTATGGTGTCTCCAACGTCAACAAGGTTGTAAAAAACGTCTTCGTTAACTATTATCCCTTCGTTCTCCGAAATAACATAATCGCTCTCCCTGTTAACCTCTATATCGTTGAAGTCGCCGAGCCTTACAGTTGGCCCCTGAAGGTCGCCTATGATCGGAACCCTGCTGTTTGCGATCTTCTCAGCTGACCTTATCAAGTTCACTATCTGGGAAGCCTGTTCATGAGAGCTGTGAGAAAAGTTTATCCTGAAAGCGTTAACGCCTTCCTTAAGCATGTCAGCAATAACGTTTTGATTCATAGTCGCGGGTCCTATCGTGGCTATGATCTTTGTCTTTCTGCTGAGAATATTCTCCATACATACAACTTGATCTTCATGTTATAAAAACGTTTAAGGTTAAAGCTCAGTAATAGAACGAATAATAATTGCCGTCAGAAGAAACAACTTTTATTATGTTTGAGCCCTTAACAAAGTAATTTGAAAGGTCAACCTGCTGACCGGGCAACAGAGTTATTGAAACATTAAAATATTTTGGAGGGTTTGAATTGTTCCATATCCTTGTGATTGTAATTGGATAAGAACCATCGTTTGCAACTATCACATGTGGAACTATAGCCTGCAGAATAGCCTCGTCAA
>JAGDXJ010000049.1 GCA_023256355.1 Nitrososphaerales archaeon
CGGGGATGATCTTACAATAACATAATGGAATACAAAGCATTCCTCATGTGAAAGCGTGCCGATGAACCGGGAAGCCCTGACAGCAAGGTCAGGGTAGTTCACAATATTCTAAAGTTCTACTTTTCTGAACGGGCTTTCCTGAAATATCTTGTTCAGGCCAAAAGAGTGAATAAAGTGCGTAAACGCTTTTTTAAGGTTAGGGTCAGGATTCGGGTTCTTTTCATAAAATATACCTTCAAGAAATCTGGCAACGTGTTCCCTGAAAGCTTCTTCGTTCTTAACAACAAAAGTCAATGTATAAGGTCTGTTACCGAAGAAAGAGACGCTTGAAAACCTCCTTCCTTCCATACCAACTCCAGTATTCATCTTGACGATTCTGGCATCAGGATACATCTTCAAAAGCTTCCTCGCTACAGAGTTTTTGTTGACCTTCACAAAACCGTTAAGCTCAAGGTGAACAGAATATACCTGAATGCTTTTTTCACGGTCTTCTATAAGACCCAATTCCTTTAACCATCTATATATTGTCGGTGTAGATACATTTAAGATTTTTGATATTTCTGAAGGTTTTTTACCTTCATTATAAAGTTTTTTAAGCTGATCTATATATGAAGAGTTCTTAGTATAAATAGGCTTTCTACCGCTTTTTCCTTTATGGAGAGCAACAGGTATTGCAGTCATTTTGAGATGCTTACTATAGGGTGTATTTTAACGTTATCATGATTTTTGAGCTTCACTGCATATTATTTAAAAATCAGATCGCGTTTTTAATTATTTATAAAAAAATGCGATAATTTTTCATTTATTTATATTAAAAAAGATTTAAAAGATATTTTTTAAATAAATACTTTGTTGTCTGATTTTCGGAAAAACTCTCACGTAAGTTTGCGATGTTGTCGTTCCTATTTTTTCTATATTTCAGAAAATAACTTTTTATTTATGTTTTTACCTACCTTTGTTGTGAGCTTGGGGTTTTTGCTATATGCTTCTGCAGAGGGTATATTATTTGCGTTTTTCCTCTACTGGAGCTTTATCATAGCTAACGGGGCTTACTATCATTTAAAGTGTAAAGGCCGTTCGGCGAACAGGCCTGTATCTGAATACCCAATGATTTCTATTATAATGCCCGTAAAAAACGAAGAAAAAACGCTTCCTTTTTCTATCGATTCGATAATTAAAAACGATTATCCTAAGGACAAAATGGAAATAATAATCGTAGAAGACGGCTCAGTTGATAAAACCTATGATGTGGCAAAAAATTATGAAAGGCTTTACCCTGGGTTGGTTAAGGTCTATAAACTGGAATCTAACGATAAAGGGAAAGCGGGCGCGCTCAACTTTGGAGCTAAAATGGCAACTTCAGGGATCCTGGTTTTCGTGGATGCTGATACCAGGATAGGCCAGGATTACCTGAAAAGGGCAGCAACGAAGTTCCTTGCGGGCAACCGTGTTCTGGTTGGGCTAACGGGGGTTAAAAATCGCAAAAGGAACTGGCTTTCTTTTATGGTCAGTTTGGAAAGCGATTTAACGAATTACATAATAAGAGGAAGCGAAAAGCTTGGTTTGCCCTCGCCCACTGTTGGTTACAGCCTTGTGATGGATAAAAGCATTCTAGAAAAGGTCGGAGGGTTCAGGAAGAGCCTTACCGAGGACGTTGAGCTGTGGGCAAGGCTTGTAATGTCAAAAGTCAAAATAGGATCTTTTGAAGGCGTCGTTTACATAGAACCTCCGGCGACGATAGCTGATTTTTTTAAACAGCGGTTAAGATGGTACAAAGGATACATAGATACGCTGGATCTGTACTTTAAGGTTCCAAGAGAAAAGAGGACTTTTCACATGGAAATGTACCTTGCGATGCCGCTTTTCGGGGCTTTGAGCACTCTTTTATCGATAGGTTTCAGTCTTTTAAAAAGCCTCTACCTTCTATACAGCATAGCGGGCTTCACTCTTGATTATGTCGGTGTTGCCATCATAATACTCATTTATCTTAAGTACTTTTACAGGGAAAACATTGATTCTTTGAAGGTGAAGTATTCAATGCTTGGCTACATGTATTTTATACTTATGTCGTTGAGCACTATAGTAGCTCTGTTTTCAAAAGTTTTAGGTGTAGAAATCAAATGGCACAGAAAGCCAAGGTAAAGCGGTTAATAGATAAGCCATCGACTATATAATAAGATAGATAAGAAATAATTAGACAAGGCATTCTGATTCTTTAATTATGGTCAACACTATGTGTGTATTTGTCCTGTCAACGTTCTGAATTGAAAGCAACGTTTTTGTAAAAGAACTGAGCTCTTCATGGCTTCTGAACTTCGCCACTATTATGACGTCGCTTTCGCCAGTTACATCATAAACAGCCACAACGTTTGTAAATTCAGAAACTCTTTTTTCAATTTCGACAAGTTTGCCGCCGCTTACAACAAGCTCTATTATCGCAGTTATGTTGTAATCCAGCTTGTTCCAATCAACGTTTGCAGTGTAGGATTTTATGTAACCTTCTTTTTCAAGCTTTTTTATCTTGTTATGAACGGTGCCTATGGATACACCCACCGCTTTAGCTATGTCCCTTACAGGCGTTTTTGCATTCCTGCATAGCATCCCCAGGATCTTAAGGTCGACATCGTCTATCATGAGTGACATCCTCTCACGATAAAGCGCGTGAGCATCCCCATGCCGCTATCCCCCAGGCTGGGTTCGTCCGCAGCATGTAAACTTATTTCCTGATTCAGCGACACACGGCCAGCACCAGCTGGGTGCCCCGCCGTCGGTGTCTCCACAGGCGTAACTTCGGGCATGCCCATCCCTACGAGAGCGCGCTGCAGTATGATCATTCCAGCCTTGCAGTCCCTCTGCGCGGTGTAGCCACAAGAAGGGCACACAAAGGTTCTTTCTGAAAGAGCTACTTTATGCTTTACATGGCAAACTGGACATT
>JAGDXJ010000064.1 GCA_023256355.1 Nitrososphaerales archaeon
TAAGGTACATACCTGGCTGGTGACAAAAATTTGAGGATTTTGTCAAAAGGTTTCACCATTTTATAATAAAACTTGATTCTTAGAATGTTTCTATATGTCTGAATACTCTAAGCTTATTCTTAAGCTTATGGAGCTTGGTTTTACCGAGTATGAATCTAAGGTTTACTTAACGCTCCTTACAAAAGGTCCTCTCTACGCCAGCGAGCTGGCCCTTCATTCTGGCGTCCCCAGGACAAAGATTTATGAAGCCATCAAGGGGTTAATGAAAAAACAGTTAGTTGAAGCATACGGCAGTCCAAAAAAGTTCTCAGTAACGGCTAACCCAGAACCCTTTGAAACGATTCTGGCAGAAGAGGAAAGAAAATACAAGGAGGTTAAAAGCCTAATAAACGAAGTAAAGGATCTCAGTCAGAAGAACGGCATAACACAGCTTAAAGGAAACCTCCAAATTCTGGGAGAGGATGCTCTGGATAACGTATTTAACGACTTTCTTAAACGTGCTAGGTACAGCCTTTACATAATAGCTGATCAGCAAATCTTTCAGCTCTTAAAAAAACATGAAAAACAGCTGATGTCAATCATGCTTTCAGAGATCAACTTAAACATCTTAATACCATACAACGATGAGGACATGATAAACGAGGCAGTTTCACTGGATCTCCCGGTGAAGGTTGGCAAGCTTTTTGACCAAAAAGGCATGGTGGCTGTTGATGAAGAAGTTTTTCTGATCCATAACCCCGAAACTGGAGCTTCTACTGTAATAATTCAACCATATATAGTTAAACTCATAATAGAAAACTCGCTCAAAAAAAGCTTTGACGGGTCCCTTGAGCTGAAAGAATACATAAAGTTCCTGCATACTGGCTTCTCGGAGGACCTTATAAACTTGAAAGTGGAAAGCGATGCTTACAGAATCTTTTTTTACAGCGCTCTCAAGACGCTGAAGGAGGATGAGCTCAAGAAAATTTCTTATAAAATGTTAGAAAGCTACAAGACCAAGACAAACGTTTTTGAAGCAGAAGCAAGATCTGCCCTACCTGCTTTTGTCGAGCTCATAAAAACGGACATAAAGAACGGGGAAATCAAATATGATGAAACAACGAGGATGATTACGGTTGAGCTAGAAGATTCACCAGAACTGCCACCCTCTCCTTGGTTTTTTATGATGAAAGCATACCTTAACTCTCAGGGTAAAGATCTTGAAAAAGTGGCCAGCATAAACGGAGAAAAGAAGACCATTTTACAGTTTAAAGTACCATGGGAGATAGAGGATATACTATTCTGAGATTTTACCTATTCTTTCTTTGATTTTAATTCCTGAAGATAAGCATCGTATACCTGTTTTACTTTTTCTGCTGAAGGTCCTGTGCCCTCAACAACTCCACTCTTGGTAACCTTTATTTTATCCATAACTATTATAGCTCCTATGTCTTCTCGTAGCTTTACCATGTTGGGGAAAACCCTGTTAAGCCTGTCAGCAAGTCCTTTAAGATCAAAAAGCTCTTCAAGTAATGTTATCTTCTTGACAACTTTAGAAGAATAAACAATCCTTATGGTTGTTTCTGCCTTTATTTCAATTATTAAGTTCAGTAAAGGGTCTACAGCTATAAGGGTGCCCTCTACCTCTCCTTCTTCAGTATCAACTCTGACCCTTTTACCAACAATCGACGAAAGCTCCTCAATATACTTTTTTTCAACTAATGATGACAATCTAACTTATTATGATTTCCACTTTATATAAAGCTTTTACTGAACACTTTGAGCTTTTATAAAACTTAAAATATTGCTCAAAAATATGTCTTATTTCTTACGGGTTATAAGCCAATGGTCCAAAACCTGCGCCCGAAAGGTATATCCCGATTGCGAATATTATCAAAAGTATTATTATAGCTATTATGTCTATTCTCTTTATAGTGGGCTCGTTATAATAAGTCCTCTTTGGCATTGCCCTGAACCCCCTTATGTCTGCAGATGTTGCTATGTTTTCGGCAGAACGTAATGTCCAGATCACAACTGAAGCAACTATAAGTATTACCAGTTTTGTCTGTTCCCAAGCCCTTTTCAGGTACTTTGAAATGTTGCCTTCAAATCCCCCACTAAACTCAAATCCCCTAGATCTCGCAGCGTCAGTTATTGTTATTGTCGACTCGAGTATCTTTGGTATAGAAGTTATGCCCACAATAAGCCCGAAACCTATTTCAACGGGTATCTTAGACTTTTCTAAAGAAATCAATATATCAGAAGGCGAACTAGTAAAAACTAGAAGGAAACCTGAAGCTATACCTGTTGAAGCCCTGAACGCTATCTGTAATCCGTAAAAAATACCCTGCACAGAGAAACCATAAGCGCCTATACTTTGGAACGCCGCAGGAAAGAGTATCAGGAACGTATCTCGACCAAAAAGCTCTGCAAGAGTTTCAGGTGGAGTAAACATGCCTTCTGTCCAGGCTGTACCTATGAACGTAGCAAGCGTTAGAGGCAAAACTATCCTGTATTTAGCTATAGGATCCGTCGTCCACAGATAAAGAAGCAGTAACGCAATCAAAAATATTGCAGATATCCACCATATTGTCATTGCGCCTATGGTAGTCAGGATTATAGCCAGCAAAATCTTTGTTCTAGGATCCAACTTATAAAGAAATGACTTGCCTGATACGAACTGAAAGAGCGATATATATCCTCTAAAGCCTATCACTTTCCAGATCAGATATATAGTTAAAGCCGGACCCATTGTTATTAAAACTATAGCCAATACCCAAGCTTCTATTACTTCCATATACCATGGGAAATTAAAGAAATTTTATATATAAATTTTTCTAGCCAACTTGCTGCGATGAATACCTAAGTTTTGTGCAAAATTCTAAGCAAAGTGTACTTTAGAATAGAGCACCATGTGCATTTGTATGGGCTTTTGATCAAACC
>JAGDXJ010000054.1 GCA_023256355.1 Nitrososphaerales archaeon
GGGAAATCCGCGATGCATCGCGAAAGCAATCGCGGGGATGAACTGGAGGCCATGACAGTAAGGTAATGGTAGTTCACTCAAAAGCAAAACCTCCAGCAAAGAGTTTTTACGATGTATCACAAGAAAGATTTTCATCTTTTAGCACTTAAAATGTTAAATATGCTGGAAAAAGAAACTTGGCCAATACAAGTATGGCCACTGTAACCAGTGGAACGGCAAGGTTATCATCTATGTACTTTTGCTTTTCTGCTAGTGTGGCAAGCACAGCTGATACAATGCCGACCCATCCAGCAATCGCACCTATGGGCAAACATGTTACTAACATGGCTAAGCTTCCTTCCCATCCTTTGACCCTTTTTCTGTATTTAAAGTTTCTAACTATTCCGGTGACTCCATCACCCCATGCCATGAACAGCATCGGAACAACTGCAAGCCAGAAGCTTTTATCAAGAAACCATAAGAAAAAGGCCATCAACCCCCACGCTATCGTAAAGTCAACTTCGTACATGTTTGTAGGATCCTGAAACCAGTAATAGAGTTTACCAGTTTTATGCGGAATGTAAACTGCAATCGTAAGTACAGCCGCCAGAACGAGCGGCAAAACCGGTTCATGAAATAGAAATGGCAGCAGAATAGCTACAAGCCCCCCTGCCAAAATATGTATAACTTTTCTGCCAAAATATGTTCCTGAATGCTCAGAGAAGCCATGCTTTACCGCAAGCTCATAGAATTTTTTTGATATGAACATAACTACAAAATAAACCCAGACGAACAAAATTATGGCATAAGGAACATCGTTTATTATTGAATTTAAAGTAAAAAAGAACATTGATTTAATTTATTAACTATTATAAATAAACTTTTCTTATCAGATACATGAGCCTTGGAAACCTCTGAGGTTAAGCTTATAAAACTCATTAAAATATTCAGACCTTGGTAGATTTTTAAACTCTTCCTGTTTCATTATTTCTTCAAAAATTTCATTGCCGCTTTTGTTTTCGCATCTTTCTCTCAAAAACGAGGCAAAATAATCATATGTTTTTATAGCTTCTTCTAAAATAGCATAAGGTCTTCCAGAACATCCGTAATGTGGGTAGCAGATTTTTGTAAGCTTAAGTTTTTGCAGTTTTTTTATTGATTCCAGAAACTGATCTAAAAAAAATGGAGGAGGAGCAGCTGGCCATATTTTTCCTCCTTCACCAAACAACAGCATACCTGCAGAATCCCCGGGGAAAAGTGTGCCAGTTTCTTCATGGTAGAGAGCAGTGCTGTGAGATGCATGTCCAGGTGTATATATTACTCTGATTCCAAATTCCGGTTCAAAAAATTGATCACTAACAGGCATTATGTTTTTTGTGGGTACAGGCTCTGGATCGCCCCAGTACCTGTATATTTTTCCAAGAGCTGTTTTAGAAGCTTCTACTAGCTTTTTAGGATCTACAAGATGTTTAAATCCTTTTTCGTGTACAATAACTTTTATTTCTGGAAATTTGTCAATAAATTTCCATGAGCCCCCAGAATGATCAAGGTGTATGTGAGAAACAAAGATATACTTTAGATCTTCCGGCTCTATATATTTTTTAACTCTTTTAATATATTCATCAACTACAGATGTTGGACCAGATTCTATGATCGCACCTTTTTTATCTTTTAAAACAAGATATCCCGAAAGTATAGGCGGATTTCCCAGTTCCCCCAAATATATTATTTGAGTTTTATCAGTTCCTGCCATAGAATTAGATGGGTTCTAGTTTATATAATGTTTTGGTAAATATATAAATGATGGATGTGTATGTTTTAGCCGCAAAAAGGAGCCCTATAGGTAAATTCGGTGGCGTTTTTAAAAGTTTATCGCCAGTTGACCTTGCCGTTCAGGTAGCAAAGCAGGCTATTGCTGAGGCAAATGTCGACGCTTCGCTTTTTGACATGTCAATATTTGGAAACGTGATAAGAGGGCTTCATGGACAGGATGTAGCAAGGCAGATAGGATTAAAGGCTGGGCTGCCTTACGAAAAAGACGGGTTTTCTGTTGATATGGTTTGTTCTAGCGGCATGATGTCCATAATTTTGGCAGAAAATATGATCAAAAGCGGAGACGCAGACCTTATCCTTGCAGGAGGTGTAGAGTCTATGAGTCAATCACCATATTGTCTAAAAGGTAACATACGTTGGGGGGTTAAGATGTTGATGAATGAAAAGTTAATGCTAGAAGATGAAATGCTGGTTGATGGTCTTGTTGATCCCTTCAACGGGCTTGTGATGGGACAGGAAGCTGACATGCTTTCAAAAGAATTAGGGTACCAACGTAGAAGCCTTGATGAAGTTGCTTTTGAAAGTCATGTACGCGCGGCAAAAACAACAGATTCAGGTATTTTTAAAAAAGAAATTGTCCCGATAAACGCCAATGGTTTGTTAATCAACAATGATGAAGGGATAAGGAGAGATACATCTTTAGAAAAACTTTCTGTGCTCAAACCCGCATTTAGCAAAGAAGGTTTGCACACTGCAGGAAATTCTTCTCAGATTTCTGACGGAGCGGCTTCTCTTGTCTTAGCAAGTGAAAAAGCAGTAAAAGAGATGTCTCTTGATCCCATAGCCAAAATCATAGGCCATTCTTGGGCAGGGGTAGAAACTTATAAGTTTCCGCTGGCTCCTGTAATTTCTACAAAAAAGCTTCTAGATAAAACAAGAACTTCGATAAAAGATTATGACTATTTCGAAAATAACGAGGCTTTCGCCGTAAGCACTCTTATTTATAGGGATCAACTTAATGTTGATCCTGAAAGGCTTAATATTTTTGGAGGAGCTATAGCTTTGGGACATCCGATTGGCGCCTCAGGCGCTAGGCTTGTTGTAACCCTGATCAACGTTCTTAAAACAATGAAAGGAAAAAAAGGGATAGCAAGCCTCTGTCATGGATTAGGAGGAGCCACTTCTTTAGGCATTGAGCTCGTGTGACATTCTCTCACGCTAAAACGAGTGAGCTTCCCATGCCGCTATCCCCTAGGCTGGGTTCGTCAGCAGCATGGAAACTTATTTCCTGATTCAGCGACACACGGCCAGCACCTAGGTGCCCCGCCGTCGGTGTCTCCACAGGCGTAACTTCGGGCATGCCCATCCCTACGAGAGCGCGCTGCAGTATGATCATTCCAGCCTTGCAGTCCCTCTGCGCGGTGTAGCCACAAGAAGGGCACACAAAGGTTCTTTCTGAAAGAGCTACTTTATGCTTTACATGGCAAACTGGACATTCCTGCGTTGAATACTCTGGGTCAACGGCAACTGCAAGAGTGCCGTCCCTTCCCCCGGACCCCTAACATTCGTTTAATATTCTATGCCTTTTCTCGCCTGTATGCCCTTTGAATATGGATGCTTGATCTCTAACATTTCGGTAACAAGGTCTGCTTTATCTATTATTTCTTTTGGCGCATATCTTCCGGTTAAAACAAGCTCGACGTTTTCTGGTTTATCGTTTATCAGGTTTAACAATACATTTATTTCAACCAAACCATAAAATATAGCAGTGAGTATTTCGTCCAGAATTATGATATCACTTTCGAGAGACATCATTTCTTTTCTTGCTTCCTCTACACCAGCTTTAACAAGCTTTACATAATCTTCTGGAGGTTTTTCTTTTACCAGAACAGCGTTGTACTTTTTCGCTATATTTTCATCTTTAGTAAGAAAGTAGTCTTTACCAAAGAACTTTTGTTTTATGTTTTTAAAGGCTGATAAAGATATATTTTCGCCGTACCCGCCAGTCTTCATAAAATAATATATGGATACTTTTAGGCCCCATCCAGAAGCCCTTATGGCCAAACCTATGGAAGCCGTTGTTTTACCCTTTCCGTTACCGGTATAGACTTCTACAACCCCTTTTTCCAGCCTCAAACTATGATCGGCTCCACGTATTCTCCCCACACTTCTTTTAAAGCGTTTACTATCTCACCAAGCGTCGCCTTACTTTTTATTGCTTCTATAATATAAGGCATAAGGTTTTCTTCGTTCGCTTTTAACCTGAGCCTGTTGAGTGAGCTTTCAACTTTGCTCATATCTCTGTTCTTTTTGTAATCTTTTACGCGTTTTATCTGCCTAGTTTCTACATATTCAGGTATTTTTAGGATTTTTATTTCGGGTTCTTCTTCTACAAGATACCTGTTAACCCCCACGAGAACTCTCTTGTCTTCTTCTATTTCTTTTTGCAACCTGTAAGCTGATTCAGCTATCTCCTTCTGGAAAAATCCCTTTTTAATACCTTCAAGAACTCCGCCTATGTTTTCTATCATGTCAAAATATTTGTAAACTTCTTCTTCCATTTTATCTGTTAGCCATTCCAAATAATAACTTCCTCCCAAAGGATCTACAGTGTTAATAACGTTGCTTTCGTAAGCTATGATTTCCTGCGTTCTCAATGCTATCATTGCAGCCTTTTCTGTAGGAAGACCATATGCCTCATCGTATGAATTTGTATGGAGGCTCTGGGTTCCACCCAGAACTGCCGCAAGCGCTTCTATGGTTGTCCTTATTATGTTGTTTTCTGGTTGCTGAGCTGTAAGAGAAGCTCCAGAAGTCTGAGTATGAAACCTGAGCCATAACGATCTTTCTTTTTTTGGTTTGAACCTTCTTTTCATTTCTTTAGACCAAATTCTTCTGGCTGCCCTGAACTTTGCTATTTCTTCCAAAAAATCCATTGAAGAATCGAAGAAAAAGCTTAACCTAGGCGCAAAATCATCTACATCTAGCCCCCTTTTTACAGCCTCTTCCACGTATGTAAGTCCGTTGGCGAGCGTAAAGGCCAGCTCTTGCACGGCAGTGGCTCCAGCTTCCCTAATATGATATCCACTTATGCTTATAGGGTTCCATTGAGGCAGATATTTTGCGCCATATTCAAAGGTGTCTATTACCAGCTTGAGCGACGGCTCTGGGGGAAATATAAATGATTTCTGGGCCATATATTCTTTTAATATGTCATTCTGTATCGTCCCTCTGAGATGCAATGGGCTTATATTGTTTAGTTCAGCCGTAACTATATAAAAACCCCATATAATTGCCGCTGGACCGTTTATTGTCATAGAAGTTGAAATTTCCGCTAAATTTATTCCTTCCAGCATTGTCCTCATATCTTCGAGCGTGCTTATTGCGACTCCTGCTTTTCCTATTTCTCCTCTTGCTAAAGGGTCATCAGAATCAATCCCTAACAGCGTGGGATAATCAAAAGCTATGCTTAACCCTGTTTCTCCGTGTTCTATTAGATATTTTAACCTTTTATTTGTCATAAAAGCATCCCCCAGACCTGAAAATTCCCTTATAGTCCATAACCTCGATCTGTACATCGTTGGATGTATACCGCGAGTAAATGGGTATTCTCCAGGCAACCCTATACTATCAAAATATTTGCCTTTGACATCTGAAGGGACATAAACGGTCTTGACTTTTATGCCTGAATATGTATAAAATTCGCCTTTTTCTGGTATAGGGTTCTTGAGAACCTTTGCTTTATACCATCTTTCGTACTCTTTATTATAGACACTCATTCTATACCTGTAATTAATTTTTTTACAGTTTCATTTAAGCTTTTACTTTTAATGTAATGTTGCAAAAGTTCATTCATGTCTGTTTTTTCGACCTTTGTATCTATTATGTGTTCAATCCTCGAAGTTATCATAAACCTGAATCTTTTTATTATTGTTTGGTTCAATTTTTTCTTATAAACTGGAACATAGTCCTGTATGGTTTTTATAAGAAGATCTACGTTCTTATTTTTGATAGCCGAAACTCCGACGATCTTTGGATCCCAACCCCAGGCATTCTTTTTCACAGCAAGGTAAAGATACTTCGCATAAGCGTCAAAACTTCCAAGGTCAATCTTGTTTATTACATAAATATCTGTAACTTCATTTAGGCCGGCTTTTATCGATTGAATTTCATCTCCAAGGTACGGTACGCTTACATTGATAACAAGATCAGCTATGTCGGCTATTTCTACTTCATCCTGCCCTACTCCAGTAGTTTCAACAAATATATTTGAATACCCAAATTTATGAAAAGCGTAAATCATCTCTACAACAAAATAGTTTAGCCCTCCTTTACGCCCTCTAGAGGGAACGCTTCTTATGTATACATTATCGAGGTTCCATAGTTCATCCATTCTTATCCTGTCACCAAGTAGTGAACCTTTGGAAATTTTGCTAGTGGGATCGTTAGCTATAACTGCAACCTTCTTTTTTTGTTTAGACAGCTGTTTAACCAACTTAGAAATCAACGTAGATTTGCCAGTTCCCGGGGCACCAGTAAGGCCTATTACGAAAGGCTGGTCTTTGGACATAAGCATGTCCGATACATCAAATTCTTCCCCGTTTTCTATTAACGTCAGCAGTTTAGCAATCTGATATACTCGATTCATTTCTTTCAATTTCTTTTAATTCTATTTTTTATAAATTCAACAATCTCTTTTATGTCTGTGCCGGGACCAAAAACAGCCGCTACACCTATCTTTTCCAGCTTCTTTTTATCTGCTTCTGGTATTATACCTCCTCCGATTACAAGCTTATCTGCCGCGCCATATTTTTTTAACAGCCTTATAACTTCCTTAAAATGGTACATGTGAGCACCAGATAAAACGCTCAAACCAACTACGTCTACGTCTTCCTGTATAGCAGTCTTTACTATTTTTTCTGGTGTTTGTCTAATACCTGTGTAGATTACATCAAAACCGGCTTCCATCAGGGAACGCGCGAGTACTTTTGCTCCTCTGTCGTGTCCATCGAGTCCTGGCTTCGCTATAAGTATCTTTATCCTCTTTTCTGGGGACATCAATTATTTATTATACTTATAGATATATAAAAATGAGCCTTCCCATTTAAATCATTTTAGGTTAATTGTGTTCGAGTCCTTTTGAACGCATGATTATTCATTTTATTTTTATAAAAAACCAAAAAACTAGCAAGGTTTATATGATCGATATCGAAACCGATATCATTATGAATCCTGATGTTGAGCTTATCAACGTTTCTAAAGTTTACGGCGAAAGAATAAAGGTAACAGCGCTCGAAAATATAAACCTGAAAGTTGAAAGAGGAGAATTTTTATCAATAGTAGGCCCTTCAGGATCTGGAAAAACGACCCTTCTTAACATATTAGGAACTCTGGATAGACCAACAGACGGCAAAGTCCTTATAGCTGGAAAGGACACGACAGAAATGGACGACGATGAGCTTTCAGAAATAAGGAACCGTTTTATAGGTTTTGTATTTCAGGCTTACAACCTGATAAACAGGCTTACTGCGCAGGAAAACGTAGAACTCCCGCTGATAGCTAGAGGCGTTCCAAAAAAAGAAAGGGAAAAAAGAGCTATTGAAGCGCTAAACATAGTTGGCCTTGCTGAAAAGTCAAAGAAAAAACCAACTGAACTGAGTGGCGGAGAGCAGCAAAGAGTAGCAATAGCAAGGTCTCTTGCAAGCGACCCTACCCTTATATTAGCCGATGAGCCAACTGGCAACCTTGATAGCAAGAACGCCCTAAAAGTAATGAACATACTTCTTAACATAAATGAAAAGTTTTCAAAAACGATAATAATGGTAACGCACAACATCGAACTCGCCCAAATGACGAAGAAAATAATACATTTAAAAGATGGCAAGATAGAGGGGGTTGAAGTTTTAAAATGAATAAATATATAAAGCTCTTTGTGCCCTTTCTGATTTTGATCAGCGCTTTTTCATTACCGGCTGTCTCTTGGGCTTCTAGTCCATTAATCATATATTATAATTGGGGTACACCACAGTCTCCAATAACAGTAAGGCCCGGTTATACAAACCAGCCGTTCATAGTAATATTGCAGCCTGATGCTGAATATAGGTACGGGCTACTGAACCTTACTGGAACACCTTTTACAAACGTTTCAGGCGGAAGCTTAGCTTACAGCCTGCCTTCTCAGTCATCTATATTTACATTTTATTTGAACGTAAAAGCATCTGCAAGCGCCGGTAAATATCCTGTAAACTTTACCGTTTACTTTTTAAACGGAAGTTCATCCTCTACAAGTTTGTACATAAGCATAAGCTCTCCGCCGAACGTTTCTGTTTTAGAAGCTTACTGGGGACAAGGGAATGTATTTCCAACGCCTTCCTCTGGAGTTCAGTACCTTAGCATAGTTATAGGTAACCCGGACAAGTATCCAGTAAGCTATGTAAAACTCACCGCAAATCTTCCTAACGGTATAAGCGCAGTTTCTGGCTCTAACAAGGTAAGCGCTTATGTTCCTTATATAGCTCAAGGTTCATTCCAAACTGTTCAGGTACCTGTTAACGTGACGGACAGCATCAAACCTGGCACATACTCTTTAACTTATAACATAAGCTTTGAAGATTATGAAGGAGTCAAATACAGCACAAACGGGTCTTTTAACATAACAGTTTATTCCCAGGGAAAGGTCAGCGTTTTAGCTCTTTCTGCAATAGCACCACAGAACTCAATCGCAAAGATCTTTATAAAAATATTTAACGACGGCACAATTCCAGTTACCCAGGTTCAGGTAGAACCTATTCAAACGCAATTACAACTTATCGGGAACAACTATTCTCAGGTTCAATATCTGCTTCCTGGAAAATCTTTGACCTTTACGTATAATTATTCGACACAGAACGTTCCCCAGGGAACTTACCCGCTGGCTTTCCAGGTATCTTATGTAACTGTCAACGGACAGCTGTACGAGCAAAGCTACGTTTCGTACGTTTCTGTTACAGCTCCTTTACAGTACGTCAGCCTTTCTGTTTTTCCGACAGAAGTTTATTATATGAGAAACAATACATTGAGCCTAGTTCTGAGCAACTCTTGCAATGACAGTTCTTTGAGAAACGTACAGCTTTATGTACAGCCTGTGAGCAACCTCTATATCTACAACTATAGCGGAATCATAAACGTTGGTAACCTTAATACTGATTCTCAAAAAATAGTGAAGATGTACATATTACCAGAGATAAACGTGCCAGCAGTAATACCTTTACAGGTAGAGGTCAGCTACCTGAACCCTTACGGATTTTACCAAGAACAAACTTACATTTTACCCATATTTATAACCGGTAAAATACAGATATCTTTTGAATCCCTAAACATAAATTCAACAGCCTATAATGGATCAACTGTAAGCATCTCGGGAAGCCTTCTTAACTCAGGCACTCAAGAGGCTTATTACGGTACTATTGAAGCGTACTTACCCAGTTTCAGCGAGAACGTTACATCTTACATAGGTGATCTGCCTGTTGATTCTCCCACGCCTTTTGCCCTTTCACTTTACATTCCACAAAATGCTCAGTCAGGATCATACACGATTTACCTAAGGTATGTTTATCAGGATTCTTATGGTAAAATCTACTCTTATCAAGCGAATTTACCAATAACAGTATACGTCGCACATGTTGCTCCGGCAAAGCCTAGTGCTTACCGCTTTACTGGAACATTTACTCTTCTATTGGTAATAATTGCAGTGCTCCTTTTAGTTTTGATCATATTCTGTGCGAGAAAAAAGAAATGAAGCTAACAGACATATTTCTGTATTCATTCAAATCCTTACAGGAAAGGAAGCTAAGAGCAGCCCTTACTGTGCTCGGGATATTGATCGGACCAGCAGCCGTAATAGGTATAACGGGTTTGACATCAGGTTATGGAAGCAGCATAACCGGACAGCTCCTTCAGCTTGGAACAAACACGATACTTGTTGAGCCAAACTCAGGTAAGACAATAACCCAGAGCATGATAAATACGATAAGCGGTATAAAGGGCGTTAAGGGGGTTTGGCCATTTTACGTAATACCTGCACAGATAAGCACCCCGGCAGGAAACGAGAATGTAGAGATATTCGCAATAAATTTACAACAGGGGCTTGAAATGGCAGTTCCGGGGCTTAAACTTGCTGAAGGTTCTTTTCCTTCCCCGTATGACACTTACGGTGCTACGTTGGGCTGGAACATAGCAAACCCAACTAACACGCAGTACCCACATTTCAAGCTGAACGAAGTTGTAACTGTAAAGTTTTTTTATGCTGGGCAAACAGTGAGCAAAACGTTTTTGATTGAAGGGATACTACAGAAGTTTGGCCCATCCTACATAATAAACGTCGATCAGGGCATATTTGTATCATTGCTGACAGGGAGCCAGATAACTGGAAACTCACCTTACAGTGGGCTGCTTGTCGTAGCGCAGAGCCCTTCTGATGTAAACTACATAATGCAGCAGATGGAAAAAACATACGGGAATCAGCTAACGGTGATGAGTTCGCAGCAGGCCCTCAATATAGCAAATTCTATTACTGGAACTCTGAACCTGCTGTTAGCCTCCGCCGCTTCAGTATCTTTCCTTGTAGCTTTTGTAGGAGTAACTACAACCATGTACACTAGCACTCTTGAAAGGACAAAAGAGATAGGTATACTGAAAGCTTTGGGCTTTAAAAACAGGGACGTAATGAACATCTTTATATTTGAATCGGCGATAATGGGAGTTATAGGAGGGGTATTGGGTGTTTTATCTGGAATGGGAGCCTCTTATCTTTTAGCGCTGATCATACCGCATTTCTTAAAGTTTGGGAATGGACATACTTCTTTCTCTTTTGGACCTGTAACACCTGTTTTCAGCATAAATGTTATTATCATAGTTATAACTGCTTCACTGTTAATAGGAATTCTTGCTGGGGCAGCACCTGCTTACAGAGCCGCAAAAGTCGACCCGATAAAGGTATTAAGAAATGAATAAATTATTTTTTTAAATTTTAGCCCTTCCAAAGCCCTATAGCTAAGCCTATTAAAAAAAGTATGGGCAATCCTGCAAACTGCAAAGGAGCTTTAGAAAACACGTAAGATGCAAAGTTTATCGCTTTTGAAAGTAGAAGCTCAAACGATACCCCCGGAAAGCTTATTCCAACATAAGAAGCTATAAACAGCCCTATAAGTATTAGTATAAACGAAATTATTCCTTTTTTAATCGCAGCGCCTATGATTATTCCATCAGCAAAGATAAGTATAAAGTCGATTATCTGTTGGTACTGAACTGGAATTACGAACGTCATACGACTTTTTTAACGTTTAAGAATATAAACGTTTCAGGTTTTTAATGAAAGGACAATATCAAGAATCTGATCTAACTTGATCGTTTCTTCTTCAGATGGTCTTGGAAGGCTAGAGAGGTATATGCCGTAGGGTTCATAGCTTGTACCGTTAAATCCGTATGGCGAGAAAAACACGTAGCTGTCAACTGTTTCAAACACAGCTTTTAAATAATCATCAATCAGTGATAGTTCTTCACATGCGTTCTTTTTGTTTTTAAGATCTCTTTCATACGTATTTACTGAAAAAAGAACAACATATTTATCGCTATAATCGTTTATCGTATCTAGCAGAAGTTCAAGCTCTTCTTTTAAGTTAATCTTAAACATGTCGGTTGAAGGTCTGCCGTATGTTGGATTTGAGAGAGGTATATTTGAAAGATGTATGCCTCTTGACAAAAGCTGTTCAAATGAAGCATTTTTTAGAATTATTTTCCAGACATTAAACGGTTCAGAAAAATCTCTGTTTTCAACGACGCCTCTATACGTGGAACTGAAAAGGTTAAAAAGGAACTTCGGGCTACAATCGGCAAAGCTTGAATATGAAAGCCCATTTATAGAAACAGCTGCCGCTTTCATTGCATCAATCTGTTCAAAGACTCCACGAGGTAATTCTTTGAGACAACTCCAACGATCCTGTCCACAATTTGTCCGTTCTTAAAAAGGAGAAGCGTTGGAAGCCCGTAAATTCCATACTTTTCGGCTGCTTCTGGATAGTTTTGAGTGTTTATTCTGCCAAAGCTTATCTTTGTATAAGCAGGAGCTACGGTCTGCAGAATTCTGTGCAGTATGTGACAGGGAGCACACCAGGGTGCCCAGAAGTCAACTACAGCATAATCTGAAAATTTTATAAACTCTTCGAGTTCATCATAAGTTAAGCATTCTATCAGTTCTTGCATAACAATCTAATAAAGAAATCAAATTTAAACTTAATTTTTCTTTTTTAAGAATTTAGTATACCTTAAGGCCAAGCACATAATGTATGAACACGCCTAAAGAAAATGTTGCAAGCGAAGCAGCTATAGCGAGCCCTATCATTTCTAAGATCTTCCTTTTGTAATCGACGCCCGTAGTTATGCTTGTTATAAAAGCCACAATTGCCAAAACGATAACTGTAAAAATATAAGAAAGTGCCTGATCAGCTCTTATGCTAAATGATATAAAATAGGGCAGAGTGGGTATAAGAGCACCGATAAAATAAGAAAACCCTACAAAAAAAGCTGACTCTTTTGCCGTTGATTCTTCCTGATCTTCTGGCTGGGGTATGCCAAAGACGCGGCTTATGAGAAGCCGTCTAAGTCTTTTGTTTTCATTAAGCTCATCCTCAGACTTTGATGAGATGTAAGCCCCAACTGCCATTGAAAGGCTCCCTGAAACCCCAATGACTATGCCAGCTATTCCTACCAGAAAACCCACGGCGTACGCTCCAACAAAACCTGAAACCGCAGCCAAAAGCTCTATTAACCCATCGTTTATTCCCAGGAGTATATCCCTTAAGTTTTTTAAAAAAGTGCTTTCAGTTTTTGTCTTGAAAAAGCTTTCGTGTTCCATCTCATCCTGGATTACCTTTTTAAGAGTTTCCTTTTCTTCTTGGTTCAAACGTTTATCGTCATAGAGCTTTAAGTAGTTTACTACAGTAGCCGATTCTCTTTCTTCAAAAAGTTTTAGAGTAAGGTTGAGCCCAAAAATATAAAAAAATATAGCCTCAAGAGTTATAAAAAAATTGCTTGGGGGCTTAGGCACCTTTATTGACAGCCTATTAATTATTTTTTTAAAAAACTCAGAATGAAACTTTTCAACTCTAGAAAGCATCATTAACTTCTCTTTAGCTTCTTTATCATTTACTATCTTTGAAAGCTTTTCATAAAGCAACATGTCGTGAAGTTCATCAACATAAAAGGATGCAATTAAATCCATGATAGGTTTATTAAAAAAATTTTATTTAAGCGTTATCGGAATGACCTCCTCCTGCCCTGAAGGGCGATGGTTCCCGAGGTCTCAGGGGTTACACAATTTAGCGGGAGCTACTCCGTTATGAAACACGATGTATGAAAGCGGTCTTGCAGCGCTCTGCACCGCTATTCCAGCTGCTTTCCTGAGTATGTTCAATGCCCGTTGAGATCTGAATGAAGCTTGTGCCCAAGAGGACATTTTACCACGCCTCTCGGACTGCGGATTACTTCAGCGTCGTGATACGCACATAGCCTTGAAGTGTTGTATTCAATCACTTCGGTGGAAGTTGGAGTCGAAGCTGTAAAGAACACGGTAAAGAGAGAGAAGAAGGATGTTGAGAGAGAAGTGCCTAAGAGACAAAAGAGCGTTTCAGTCGACTTGGGAATAAACATACTCGCCTCGGTTGTCGCTTCTGATGGAACGTGGTTTTTATACAGGGGCTCCAGAGCAAAAGAGGACTTTTTCTACTTGCAGAAAAAGATTTCGGAAGTTAAGTCGCTTGAAGACCGAACAAAAAATTTGAAGCTAACAGAATTGTCTGAAGAGCTCAGGCTTGAAAGAAGCTTGAAGGAAAGCTGAACCGTAGAATAGCTCACTTATACAGAACATTAGCATCCCACCTGATCAGGTTTCAGCGATCTATCTGGGCTATCCATATGAAATTGCTCAGGAAAGGGGAACAAGCTCACAGAAAATTTGTGGTCATATCGTGAACTGATGGACACAATCGTGCACGAGGCGCAGGAATACGGAATGAAAGTGTATGGGATCGATGCGTACCATGCCTGTTTAGTTTTGTCATAATATATTTTCAGCCGCCCCTGCATACCATACCAATGCAACCTTTCAGCAAACGGGATCGTGAGCTTGAACCATTTTAGAAAGATCGTTTTATTCTGTACATTTACAGCGTAGCCGTCGTTCCTGATCACCAGCAGAAGCTTTCTCTTTTTATTCTCTTTGATGTAGCCCGGTGGCTTAACCTTGAACCAGCCCGTGCCATAAAAAATAAAGATCAAAACGACTTAATTTCTAACCGTTCCATATCAGCCTTGAACGGCAAAGCTTTCAGCCTTTGTAATAGACTTCCGGCCCCTTAACTTAATTAAGATTAAATTTCAAAATTAAAATGCTTATAAAAGAGCTAACTTTTAATCTATTCTGTCAAGAAAGGGCAGAGATACGCCCAACGATTCCTCTGGTTCGAGATCTAAAACTCTATCTCCAAGAATTTTTGAAACTGGATCAAACTCCATAAAACTCAACTCACCTTCCACAAGCCCCGTTATTAAGCCTCCGCTTCTATTAACTGATACGGCAAACGAAAGTCCTAATTCTGAAAGCTTATGATGAATAGACTCAGAGACGCTTGGGGTTATATTTTCGTTCATCAGCAGGACCTTTACATCGCCTATATTTTTAAGAAGCTTAAAAAGGTGCAAAGCAAAATCAGGTATTCCTTCTTCGCCGTTTAACGGAAGGGCTATAATAGGCTCATTAGAGGAACGCAATAATGATTGATTTTCAGCATCAACAGCTTTTATAACAGCGTATATTTCTTCCGCAATCATGCCGTAAATGGCGGAATATGGCTTGTCCCTTAAAAGTTCTTCGTAAGCTTCAGCTTCAAATATTATCAGCGGCTTGTTTTTCATTAGTATCCTTTTTATCTGGGTAGCTGCCCTGAACTTTGCTATTTTTTCTTCCTCAAATGGGGTTATACCTATATAGATAAACCCATCAAGATCTTCATTGATGTCATTTTTACCCAGATTAAATATATAATATTTTTTTGACAGCTTTAATCCTTCTTTATCGGCCAAATCTAAGACGTATTTACCTACCATACCATCCACTAAGATGCGGTTTAAGTAAGACATGAATGACAGTTGATCCTTCTAACAATATAAAAGAATCTATGCAAAAATCATTAATTAATGATAAACAAAATTTGACTTTAAATTTGTTATACATGTTTAATATTTTTGTTAACAAATGTTAACTATTGAATAAAATAATTCACAAAATACTGGAGTATTCGTTAAGCCAGTGCTTTGTTAAAATACTTGATTTAGATATATTAAATACCGATTATAAATTTTAAGAGAAGATTATATAGGATTGATTTTCATTAACTAAAAAGATGCGATATTACATAGAAACTTACGGTTGTGCGGCTAACGAATTTGACAGCCTAGTTATCTCACATTTTTTAGAAAAAGATGGATGGCAAAAAGTTGACCTTGAAAATTCTGATCTTGTTATAATAAATACATGTGGGGTAAAAAAGCCAACAGAAGATAAGATCCTTTATAGGTTAAAAGAAATCAATAAACTGGGCAAAAAAATAGTTGTAGCTGGGTGTTTGACAAGTATCGATCCTGACGCATTAAAGACTATAGGCTTTAACGTTGCTTTAGATGTTAGATCCATAAACAGTATAAGCAAAGCATCTGAAATGGCTTTAAACGGGGCAAAAAACGTATTTGTTCATTCAGATAAAAACTTTGACAAACCTGCTTTTTTAACAAAAAAATTAAACGATACAATAGGGGTTATAGAAATTCAGGAAGGTTGCGCTTACAGCTGTACATACTGTGCTACTAAAATATCTAGAGGTAGCGTTTTCAGTTTTTCGGACAGCTCTATACTGAGAAGCGTGAGCGAATTAACGAGGAAAGATGTGAAAGAAATCTGGTTAACAGGACAGGACGTAGCTGCGTATAGGTATGAGAACAGAGACCTAGCAGACTTGTTAAGAGAAATAGATACAGTAGATTCAGACTTTTACGTTCGAGTTGGGATGTCAACGCCACCTTTTTTCAAAATGATAGCAGATAAGCTTTTGAGCTCATACCCAAAAAAGGTTTACAGGTTCTTTCACATACCTGTGCAATCTGGTAGCGATAAAGTGTTGTTTGACATGAAGAGAGGGTACAGAGCAGGCTTGTTCGAAGAACTTGTGAGAAAAATTCGTGCCGAGTTCCCTGAAGCTACGATAGAAACGGACATCATAGTGGGCTACCCTACTGAGACGAAAGAAGACTTTGATGATACAATTGATCTTTTGAAGAAAACAAGACCTAATGTTGTAAACATTTCAAAATTCTGGAAAAGACCAAGCACCGAAGCTTCAAAGCTAAAGGAGCTTGATTCAAAAATAGTAGCGGAGAGGTCAAAAATAGCCTATGAGCTCATTTTGCAAATAATGAAAGATGAAAACCAAAACTGGATAGGATGGGAAGGAGAAGTTATAGTAACAGAAAAAAGCGACAAAAGGACTGGCTGGAAAGCCAGAAACATAGCATACAAGCAGATAATAGTCGAAAGCGATAAAAACCTCTTGGGGAAGAAGGTTCTTGTCAGAGTTTATGAGGCAGATGCAGTTAACTTGTACGCAAGGCTTTTATATACAATCAATGAACAAGAAGATCAGAGTAAAACCGTTGTTTCCTGAACAAACTTTCGTTAAAAGTGAGTATTTTTTAGCTCTAGAAATCAGCATAAGTTATTAAAAAGCACTAATAAGTAATATGCGACCTCGATGATATCAAGGAAGAGCCGTCTGAGGCGTGATGTAGATTATGAGTGATGAGAGGTCCAACTATGCGATCCTCTTATCAGGAGGTAAAGACAGCAACTACGCGATCTTGCTATTTAACAGAAAAACAGGAAGAATGCCGTGCTGCGCCATTACTGTTAAAGCGAAAGAAGATGACATGCTTTTTCATTATGAAAACGTAAAGTGGACAGAACTTCAATGTAAAAGCATGGGACTGCCTTGGATCTTTGTAGAAAGCCTTGAAGATGGTCTGAAGGAAGCGAAAGAAAAATATGAAGCCGAGGCCATAATTACAGGAGGGATACTGAGCAACTATCAGAAGAAGCGCTTTGAAAGCATAGCTGAGAAGTTTAAGATGAATGTTTGCTCCCCTCTTTGGGGCGTTGATCAGGAAAAATATATGTTGCAGCTTGTAGAAGATGGTATAAAATACATGATAGTCAAGGTTGCTGCACTGGGCCTTGGTAAAGAGTGGCTTGGTAAAAGTATAGACATCAAAGAAACTCTTGAGCTCATAGAGCTATCAAGAAAGTACAGGTTCAATCCGAGCTTTGAGGGAGGAGAAGCTGAAACTTTTGTAATAGATTCACCGCTTTACAAAAAAAGGATCGTCATCAAGCAGTTCGAGATCATATGGCGGAAAGATTCAGGAATATATTTAATAAAGGACGCCGCACTTGAATAATCGTAATGCTGGAAGAGCTTAAAGAAGGATTAAAGAACGCATTTGATAAACTGCTCAGGGGCGGCGTTGATGAAAAGGCAATAAAGGAATTTATTCTAGATCTTCAAAGAACTCTGATAAAAGCTGACGTAAATGCTAAGGTGGTTTTTGAATTTACAAAAAAGGTTGAAGAAAGACTCAGAAACTCTTCGGAATTGCCGGGAATCTCATTCAAGGAACTTGCGATAAAAATTGTTTATGAAGAAATGACACAACTTCTTGGTGGTGATTATAAACTTCAGTTAAAAGCAAAGAACGTAATAATGCTTGTTGGAATACAGGGATCAGGAAAGACCACCTTTTCAGTTAAACTTGGCAATTATCTAAAACAAAGAGGTTACTCAGTTGGAATAATAGAGGCCGATGTTTACAGGCCAGGTGCATTTGAACAGGTTTCACAGCTTGCTGAAAAAGTCGGGCTAAACGTGTACGGGTCTAAAGATGAAAAAGATCCAAGAAAGATAGTTGAAAACGGTTTAAAATCTTTTTCAGACAAAAGCGTAGTAATAATAGATACTGCCGGTAGACACAAAAATGAGCAGGAATTGATGAAAGAAGTAAAAGAGCTCTACAGCGAATTTAACCCCACACTAACACTTTTGGTCATAGATGCAACCATAGGACAACAAGCGTACTATCAGGCAAAGGCATTTGCAGAAACCGTAAGTGTTGGCGGGATAGTAATAACTAAGCTCGATGGAACTGCAAAAGGTGGAGGGGCTCTAGCTGCTGCAGCAGCAACTGGCGCTAAAGTTTATTTTATATCTACAGGTGAAAGAATAGACGAGATAGAAGAGTTTAACCCAAAAAGATTTGTAGGAAGATTAATAGGCCTAGGAGATCTCGAAGGATTATTAGAAAGAGTAAAAAACGCTGAAATCAAAGTTTCAAAGGAACAAACAAAAAAGATAATGTCTGGAAGGTTTACGCTTGAAGATTTTCTGCAACAAATAGAACAAATGGAGAAATTAGGACCTATGGAAAAGATAGTTGAAATGCTTCCATTGCCAGTAAAAGTTGATAAAAAAGAGATTGAAAAAGCAAAAGTTCAAACGAAAAGATGGAAAGCCATAATTCTCAGTATGACTCCTGAAGAACGTATTAATCCCAGGCTTCTTAACGGTACAAGAATTAAAAGAATTGCTATAGGATCAGGAACATCTGAAAAGGACGTTAAAGACCTTTTAGAAGCATTTGAAAAAGGAAAGACGTTCATAAAAGGAGCTAAAAGATCTAGGTTTGCTTTTTAAACCTTCCATACTGTAAAGGATTCTTGATATTGTCGCACGTTTCATCCTTTTTGCATAAATTTAATGTTAGAAGCTTTTCGCAGCTAGGCACCATGTATTTTGTTCCGGATCCTTTGCTGCCAGAAATCTGCATTACCTGGTATTTTGTTATTTTTTCATTAAAATCTGGAGCAGTTCTAAACAGTTCAACTACGTCTTCGGGATTCCATCCGATATTTATTAAATAGGTAGCCAAAAGAAATCTGGCTGAATGCGGTATATTTACTCCCTGTTTTAGCTGGTTCATCTGAAACTCTATACATGGCGGCATTTTGCCCGTATAAACTATTGTACGTGGTCTTGGCTTTGCTTCCTCTATTTCTTTAATTAAATCGAGCAAGCTACCCTTAATAGCCGGTTTGGGCATTTTCTTTATTCTTTCAATTATATTTTTCATAGAAATTTCCCTAAACATATGCGCTAACTCATTATGCTTAACGTAAACATTCCCCATGTAAACCCATCTGTTTACCAATTTCCAAGATATTTCGCCTTTAACAGAAAATTTAATAAAATCTGGAAGAGATATCAGAAACCCCCGATCAAGCTGGTTAAGCTTGGCGTTTGAAACTTTCTCAAAAATAACTTTTGCAAAATCCTTTCCTCTTGGATTTTTTTCAATCTCCTCAAGGAGATATCCTTCACTCCTTCTTGCTTCTGCTATTGCGAATCTGCTATAAATCACTTGGTCGTCTATAAATCTTACAGCTATCATTGAAATTATAAAAGAAACTAAAGATATGTCATGATGAACATCGTCTAACTTAGGGGAAACCCCTGATCTGATCCCTGTTATGAGTCTCTTTCGCGTAACATCAAGCACAACCTTAGGGTCAAACCCCATTATTTCTATCGAATCGATTCTATCAACTGAAAGATCAGGGTTCCTTCTTAGCGCATATGAAATGCTTTCAGGTAAAAAAGGATACTTTGCATAGTCTTCCACACCCAGAAAGCTTTCCAACAATGATTAAAAATACATCAAAATTAAAAGTTTATCGATAGAAATAATTATAAAATGCCTGTTATAACATACTAGTATGTTTCAATTGCAGACCAAGGACGTAAACAGCTGGAACATGGTGATAAAAGCAGCTTCAGCTTTACTAGAAGAGGTAGCGCTTGAATTCCATCCAGACATGATAACTATGAGAAATATGGATCCCTCACACATAGCAATGCTGAACCTTGAATGGCTTAAACAATCGTTCGAGGTTTATCAATGTGACGGAGAGCATATAGTTACTTTGAGAATAGATGATCTGGCAAACGTCATGAAGAGAGCTTCGAAGGGGGAATTGATCGAAATGTCTTTAGGTGAAGGTAATACTTTGCTCATCAAAGTATCTGATGGTTTTCAAAGGGAATTCGTTTTGCATATATTGGAATCATCTCATACAGCGGTTCCTGTTCCCAAAGTTAACTTTACAGCCAAAATAGTCATGACATTAAAAGGGTTTAAAGAAGCTATTGCTGATATAGAAACTGTATCAGATGAAGTCAGCATGAAAGCTGATGCAGGGGCCCTTATATTGAGTGGATCAAGCGAGTACGGTAATGTTAAAGTTTCAGTTACAACTGCTACTCCCGATGTTAAGGAAATCACCGTCAGCGAGACTTCTTCGGCTTCTTATAGCATTGAGTACATTGAAAAATTCATAAAATCGTTATCAAGCTCTTTGGATTATATAACTATTGAATTTGGCAACAGGCTGCCTATCAGAATCCAAGCGCCTTTAGACGATAAAGGTTCTAAGCTAGAATATTATTTAGCACCGAGGGTAGAATGATGAACATAAAGAGATATTTTACATTTGAAAACATTTACATGATAGCCTTTATACTTATATTGTCAGGGGTCATAAGCTTCGTTGTAGGAAAATCTTCAATACCTTTTACGGCAGCTTTTACCTCAAACCTATCTTATCAGACTTTGTTTGAAACCATCATCTTGTTTTTCATAAACCTTTTTGGTGTATCCGGGTTTTTCTTGCTTTTTAGGACAAGCAAAGCAAACGATGCCAGAGTTGCGAGGACTTACCTTTTTACAGGACTCATATTTATAGTAACATGGTATCTGCTGATTTATGAATTATACTATACGATAGCATGATTTGTAAAACTAAACTTATCCAAAAGCTTTAATAACCTTTTTTCCTACTACATTCGAAGGTGAAGCCTATGAGCCAAAAACCTAGTTACGTAAAATTTGATACGCCAAATGAGCTAGCCCAAGCTGCGCTCGATGCAGTAAAACAGGCCAAAGATTCCGGTAAAATTAGAAAAGGAACAAATGAAGTTACGAAAGCTGTAGAAAGAGGCGAGGCAAAGTTAGTGATAATTGCAGAAGACGTTGATCCCCCAGAAATAGTAGCACATTTACCGTTGATCTGTGGAGAAAGAAAGATTCCTTATATATACGTTAAATCGAAGAAGGACTTAGGAGCCGCGGCAGGTTTACAGGTAGGTGCAGCAGCTGTAGCTATAGTTGATCCAGGACAGGCCAAACAGATAGTTGATCAGGTTACATCACAGTTATCAAAAATAATAGGTGTATGAAATTTAAATGAGCGAAGAGGAGCACCTAACCCCTGCACAGGTAGTTCAAATAGTGGGTAGGACAGGCGTAGCTGGAGAGATAACTCAGGTTAGATTAAAAATAATGGATGGGCCAGAAAAAGGGAGAATTCTGACAAGGGATGTTAAGGGACCTGTAAAGCTTGGGGACATAATTATGCTTAGAGAAACCGAAAGAGAAGCCAGAAAAATCAAGTGATAAGCCATGATAACACAAAAAGTATGTTCGTTTTGTGGAAGACCAATAAAACCCGGTACCGGAATAACCGTGATAATGAACGATGGTAGCGTTCTTAGATTTTGCAGCTTAAGATGCAGAATATATATGCTCGAACATAAAAAGGATCCGAGAAAACTTAAATGGACCGCAAAACATACATCATCGATATGAGCGACAGAACTTTAATAGTAATTAAACCTGATGCGGTCAAAAGAGGACTTGTTGGACAAATACTGAGTCGTTTTGAAGCAAAAGGATTTATAATAAAAGAACTCAGAATGATACAGCTTTCAAAAGAAAAGGCAGAAGAATTTTATTCTGTTCATAAAGGAAAGCCCTTCTTTAAAGACTTGGTAGATTTTATAACTTCTGGACCAGTAGTTGCAGCTATATTAGAAGGCAGGAACGCTATAGAGGCTGTAAGAATAATGATAGGAAGTACTGATGCATCAAAAGCTCCACCAGGATCTATTCGTGGTGACTATTCTCTTGGGCTAACTGATAATAGCATTCATGCAAGTGACTCATTGGAAAGTTTCCAAAGAGAAACAAAAGCGCTTGATTTGATTTGACAGAAGGCTACAAAGAATTTGCGACTTATAATGGTTTAAATTTTATAAAAAATTATATAGACTTCAGAAAATATGAAGCAATTGCTTTTGATATTGACGGGACACTTATTGATTCTAGGGTTTCATATAACGAGACAATTTATCAAACCGTGTCTATGTTTTATCAGTGGGTTGTCGGGTTTAAACCCCCCAAGGATGAAATAAACAGCTCTGTAGCAAAGCTCAGACTTACCGGCGGTTTTAACAATGATTGGGATACTGCTTATACCATTTTGATAGGACTTTATTCGGGTTTTCCGGACGAAATCCTTAAAATTTTGTCTTCAACTGAATATAGGTTTTTTAAAGATTATATCAAGGTAAAGATGAACAAGGAAAGCCTAATAGAAACCTCGATAAAAGCGTTAAATTATTTATTGATGTATGCAGACAGCAAAGGATTACAGAGCATAGAAGAAGGGCTTAAAAAGCTTTACAATAGAAAGGAGAAATTAAATTATTTGATTGAAATAAAAAACAAGCTTAACTATCCCAATTTGCCCGGAAAAAGC
Organism: Nitrososphaerales archaeon; assembly: GCA_023256355.1. Lineage (GTDB taxonomy): Archaea > Thermoproteota > Nitrososphaeria > Conexivisphaerales > UBA164 > CAYFFZ01. Next base: position 22,541 of record JAGDXJ010000054.1, read on the forward strand.
CTCCTTTCTACAGTTTTTGATGAGATTTACCTAGGAATGGATCTTTTTAAAGAAATGTGGCAAGCTGAGCCAGTTTTCAAGCTCAAAAAGGGGTTGATTGAAGATGAAAAGGTTGTTCTTGAAAACGATGTAAAAACTTTCTTAAAAAAGAAATTTGGTAACAAAATAGGAATTGCAAGCGGGAGGCCTAAAAAAGCTGCCATAAAAACTCTAAAAGATTTGCTAGGAAATTTCTTTAACCCGGAGAGTTCTTTTTTTATAGATGACGCCTATGTAAGATCAAAAGAACAATGGCTGGGAAAACCAAATTCCTTTCTTATTGAACAGGTAATAAAAAGTTTGAAAGTTAAAAGCTGTCTCTACGTAGGAGATTCATACGAAGATGTATTAATGGTAAAAAATACAAGGAAGTTGGGTTATGAAGTGGGTTTTGTTGGCGTTTATGGTTTTTCTCTTGATATGAAAAACTTTATACAAAAATTTATGGAAGCTGATGCAGATGCAATACTTCCTTCTGTAAACGATCTAAAATTTTTATTCTGAATTTTTTATCAAACATTATGTTTTTATTAAAATATTACAGCTAATTTAATTTCAGTTATAATCGTGAAAAATCCTTAATTTAATAGTAGCATTTAAAACTTTTGATTAAAAACTTATAAATATGGGAATTGAGGAGATTGAACATTCAGCTGGGGGCGTGGTGTTTAAAGAAAGTAAGACCGGCCCTCTCTACCTTATATTAATAAGTAAGCGGAGAATATGGGAATTTCCTAAGGGCCATCTTGAACCAGGAGAAGATACAAAGATGGCAGCCATAAGAGAAGTAAAAGAGGAAACAGGATTAAACGAGCTGGAAGTATTTGACGGTTTTTCTTTTACAATTAATTATGAATTTTTTAAAAACGGGAACAAAGTGAAAAAGGACGTTGTTTATTATTTAATGAAAACGAATTCTCAAACGGTTACAATCAGCGATGAACATATAGGTTATATGTGGCTATCTTATGAAAAGGCTCTTGATACTTTGACTCACAAAAACTCGAAAAACCTCTTGAGAGAAGCTAATTCTTGGTTAATGGCTCTGTACGGATCATGGCGAGCATGACAATCGATCAAAATTTGTATTAAAATATTTTGTCCTAAAATAAAATATTTTTGACAATCATAACTTTATATATTCCTATTAACTAGTAGTCTAAGAGATTTGAGCAGCAATCTTATGACAAAAAGGTTAAAAATCATTTTTTCGGTACTAGCCTCAAAAAGCAGGCTGGAAATACTGAAAATACTGGCTGCAAAAGGAGGAATGACATATACAGAGCTCAAAGAAGCTTCAGGGTTCACTCCAAAGAGAGAATCTGGTAAATTTGCTTATCACCTGAAAAAACTCGTACAGCAGAATTTAGTAGTACAAAATAAGCAAGAAAGAAAATATATGATAGCTCCATTAGGAAGGCTCGTCCTGTCGCTTGCCAAGCAAATTGAAGAGGAATCTCTCGTTTCTTCAGGACGCTTGTATGTTAGGGAGTCATCACAAAAGATTGAAGAGTTTGATACGTCAAAAATAGTTCAAAGCCTTATAAAAGAAGCCAATGTACCCATAGAAATCGCGCAAAACATAGCGAGCGAAGCCGAATCTCGTATTTACAAGTTTCAGCTTACATATCTTACATCGCCGCTCATCAGAGAGATTGTAAATTCAATTTTGTTAGAACAAGGTTTAGAACAGTACTGGAAAAAACTAAGCAGGCTAGGCATGCCTGTTTATGACCTGGAGCTTATGCTTGAAGAAACCAGTAAAGAAGGAGAAGGCTTTGAGGATGCGGTGTATAAAGCAGCTGAAAGAATATTTTCTGACTATCTTGTACGATCGGATCTTCCAACAGATTTGATAGATGCCCACTTTAACGGAGAAATACATCTATCTTTCCCAGAAAACTGGATGTTTAAACCCGACGTTATTGCGCTAGATCTTAATTTGTTATACAGTACAGCAAACAAAGACAGTTTAACTTTCGAAGACTTCATAAAACTTGTGTATGGTCTTTCTAGGGAGGCCAATGCAGAAGTTTTTCTTAAAATCAACGATTCAGTGTTTGAAAAATTAAAAAAGGAATCTTTTTCTATGTTGCAAAGCTTGCTTCCAAGCACAACCAGATCCCCTGTATTAACCATTCACTTTGATAAAGTTAATGATGAAATAATCAGCGAATATAATAGATTTCTGCTTAAAATAAAAAAACCAAAAGTTTTGCTTAGCACAAGCTCCAAAATCCAAACGCCTTTAGTGCTTGTAAACAACGACAACAAGACTTCTATCGGTTTTAAACTGAACGAAGAAAAAGGATTGGAAATGGGAATAATATCTGCTTCAATAAATCTGCCACATCTGGCTAATGAGGCACAGAACGAAGAAAGTTACTTTAAAGTTAAAGTACTTTTATTAAAGGATATCTTGCAGGATGCTATTACACAACGAAATAAACTCATCAATAATCGGCTTTTGATGGGCCTTCTTCCAACTTTAAAGGAATTGACCGTTAAACATCCATCGGAATACATCACTCCACTCGTAAATTTGGCAGGGCTAAAAGAGAGCATGATAATGCTAAACATAAATCAAGAAGACGTAATAAAAAAGGAAATAGAACTTATAAACCTTCTACAGGAAAAAATAGGTTACCCTGTTTCATGGATACAGGATGATTCTGGAGAACGTTTGGCATACCTAGATTCCCAAAAGCTTGGAAAAAGATTCAGCTTACATCCATATTCTTTAGGATTAGAAATTTATGACGAAAATAATTTTAAAGAACAAGAAATAAAGGACCTTAATAAACATTTGAAAGGAGGTTTAAGGTTAAGTTTAGGTTTTCATACAAATGAAAAAATTACATACCTTTATAGGGAGAAAGAAATAAAATGCAAAAAATGCGGTTGGAATAACCCGATCTCTTTGAAAAATTGTAGAAATTGCGGATTTCCATTAGAACCTTTAAAAACCTAGTCTTAAATTTAAATGATTTATCTTTAATAATTTATAGACCTTGTTGTTATAAACGATGCTGACCTTCTCCCGGCCCTGAATGACAAGGGTTCCTGAGGTCTCAGGGGTTACACAATTTAGCGGGAGCTACTCCGTTATGAAACACGATGTATGAAAGCGGTCTTGCAGCGCTCTGCACCGCTATTCCAGCTGCTTTCCTGAGTATGTTCAATGCCCGTTGAGATCTGAATGAAGCTTGTGCCCAAGAGGACATTTTACCACGCCTCTCGGACTGCGGATTAC
>JAGDXJ010000020.1 GCA_023256355.1 Nitrososphaerales archaeon
CCAGCCTCGGGCGCTGGCGATCGCCGGTTCAAATCCGGCCAGCCCCATCCACAAAAATCTAAAACTTTTTTAAGGGATGTTAGGGGTTTGGGGGATAGCGGCATGGGATGCTCACGCGCTTTAGCGTGAGAGGATGTCACGATGTATTTAGAGCAGAGTTCCTAGTAGAAACAGAATTATAAAGATACCGATACGGGAACGCTTCTAAAGCTTTCAGCACATGTTGTTTATCCTTGACGTTCAATCAAAGTAAGAAACAATGCTCATGAAAAACTCCATTGAGTCATATTAAGCTAGAAGCCCTATAGCGGCAATAAATCATTTAGCTCATATTAGAGGAATCATGAGCTATAAACAAGGAGATCAAGAACCTATTCAGCTAACAAAAATTTATTAACCTCTTCGTTTAATATATAAATGAAATGTCAGTTCTTGGAGGTTTAGATACGCTGCTTGGTTATCTTTTCTGGATAATACTATTAATAGCTATGATCCAACCCTGGCTTTCCCTGAGGTCGTTGCAGGGCGCAAGGCTGAGGTTGATAGCAGCGATCGAAAAAAAGTACAGGTACAGGGTTATAACAATGATACACAGACAAGAAAAGATGGGCTTTCTTGGCTTTCCCGTTTACAGGTATATAGACATCGAAGACTCTGAGGCCATCATAAGAGCGATAAGGTCCACACCTCAAAACGTACCCATAATGCTTATTCTTCATACTCCCGGTGGCCTGGTGCTTGCGGCTTCACAGATAGCTAGAGCTCTAAAACAGCACAAAGGAGAAAAAGTCGTGGTTGTTCCTCATTATGCCATGAGCGGCGGTACACTTATTTCGATAGCTGCAGACAGAATCATAATGGACGATAACGCGGTCCTCGGTCCTCTCGACCCTCAGCTTGGAGGTCCTCAGGGAGCTTACTATCCGGCACCGTCAATCATAAAGGCTGTGGAGATAAAGGGCAAGGACAAAGTTAGCGATGAAACTCTGATCATGGCAGATGAAGCTGAAAAAGCTTTAAAGCAGGTTAAGGACCTTGTATATGATCTTATAAAAGATAAGCTAGGTCAGGACAGGGCGCTTCAGGTCGCTGATAAGCTTGTAAGTGGTTACTATACGCACGACTATCCAATAACGGTTGAACAGCTAAAAGAGATGGGCTTTAACGTGTCAACAGATGTACCCCCTGAAGTTTATGCTCTTATGGAGCTCTACCCCCAGGCAAGAGCCTACAGGCCAGGGATAGAATACCTTCCTTATCCGGTAGTTCCGAGCTCAACTCAGGGAGAAAAAGAAAAAAAGTAACGCTTTAAATTACTTTTGATCCTGTTTTTTTAAGAAGTTCAGAATACCAATCTGGAACTTTAAATTCTTTAACAACTCTTTCGTATGAATATGGTTTTATATCAAGTACCGGCGTCTCGTTAAAGAGGTCAAGCCCTTTTACTGTGATGACATTTTTATCTATTTTAATTATCTCTGCTATGCTCAGCCCTATGGGGTTTGGTCTTGCCGGCGAATCGATGGCAAAAACTCCAACTTCTGGAAGCTCTTCTATCTTTAATCCATACTTGGTTAACCTCCTTGGCTTGACCTTGAGCACGCCAATCTCAAAATTTCTCAGTTTGTTTAAATATGAAATAACCAAAAGATGCGAATAGCCTTCCAGCCCCTGTAAACCTTCTGCGTACTCCTCTTTTATTATTATCTTGGAGATGACATTTTCGCTCGTTTTTCTTATATCTTCATCCCCAATCTCAGTTTTTACATATCCTATTGGCTCAAAGCATATGTTCATGTGTAAAATCTTTTACAAACAGCCATAAATTTAAATTTATACACTTTTTAATGTATTAACTAGAGAAGGTCTATAATGTTCAGGTCTTCATTACCGCTTATAGTTGAACTCTCGAAGAATGATCCTGAGCTGGCATCAGCTTCGCAGGAAGGGGGTGCGGACGCTGTTCTTGTTCAGATTCTATCTCAGAAACAAAATTACATAATGGGATCTCTTGATGATGAATCGGAAAACATAAAAAGCGTGCTAGAAAAAGTAACCGTAAAAAAAGGAATTCTTCTTGGTGATGTAAGAAGCGTAAACAGGGAAGAATGGGTTCAGATAAAAAGCTTTAACTTTGATTTTATAGTGGTCTATCCTTCTACAGCGCCAATATTTTTGCTCGAATCAGGCGTTCCGATATTCATAAACATACAGCCCGGTTTACCTATGGAATATTACAGAGCACTCAGCCACTTACCGTCGGTAGAAGGTTTCATCTACGGACCATCAACACAGAACAGGCTTGACTCTTCATTTAATTTTGTCGACCTGGCGGTGCTTGAGCTTCTATCATCAAGTTTGTCAAAACCAGTTTATTTCAGATCGCTTAATGAACTCAGGAATGAAGAAGTAATGCTTTTGATAAAGAGGGGAGCATCAGGAATAATCATCGATCCCTATTCAATAGGGATCATGGATCCCAATGATATAAAAGAAGCCGTCAGCGGTTACAAGAAAATAATAGATCAAAGCGGATATAAAATCTGGATGTAAAACCTTTTTTATGACCAATTTTTCCTGTTTAAGGGATGTTAGGGGTTTGGGGGAAGCTGTAAATCTCAACAGCTTCAGCGATGAGATACACGGACTTCCCCCAAAGGATGACAGACTTTATATATTCTTTTTATGATTTATTACAGTATGCTTTCGGCATACAGGTTCAGGCTCTACCCGGATGAAGAACAGGAGAAAACACTGAACAACCAGCTCAGAATATGCAGGGAGCTCTATA
>JAGDXJ010000036.1 GCA_023256355.1 Nitrososphaerales archaeon
GCTTTCACATGAGGAATGCTTTGTATTCCATTATGTTATTGTAAGATCATCCCCGGGCGTCTCGCCTGCGTTCCACAGACAGAGCCCCGTTATCGCTGATTCAGCTAGATCGAAGCGCTGGTCTTATTCGAGGCATCGCGAATTCCCCCGATAGTGCTTGGCGATCTTTTTGGGGCAGTGTTTGCCTACAGAATAATAGGCAGAAGGCTTCAAAAAACATTTCTGTAAGGGGGCTATCTAAAGCTTGAGGAAGAGGATTTTCGCTTCCTTAACCCTCGTTAAGTTAACGATAAAAAGGTTAACCTCCAAGTTTGTACATTGGGATCACTTTTTCAGGAATCTTGTATTCTCTTACGTATTTTATTATGCCTTCAAACTTATTGGTGTAGGAAGCCCTGATGGCATCCTTGATTTCCTCATCGCTTTTTCCTTCCCTGATCATGTCCCTTATGTTGATTCCTTTTAAAGAGTACATGCATGGCAAAAATACACCTTCAGAGGTCACCCTTACCCTGTTACAATCGGCGCAGAAAGGTTGAGAAATAGATGAAATTACTCCAAATTTTACGCCGTTTTCCTTTATCGTAAAGTACATGGAAGTGGAATGCTTTGAGCGCTCTACCGGCATAAGAGAGTATTTTTCTGAGACGATCTTTATTACATCGCCAGCCGTAACAACCTTGTTGGGGGACCATCCGCCGTTACCGTCAAAAGGTTCGTACTCCAGAAACCTTACAGTAAACCCGGTATTTCTGGAAAAGCTTATGAAGTCAAATATTTCATCATCGTTCAAACCTTTGATCAGGGTCACGTTTACCTTTATGGCTTTGAAGCCCTGCTGCTTTGCTTCATCAAGACCCTTAAGTACCTTTTCGAGGCCCTTAACGCCCGTGATCCGGCGATACCTTTCGTCCTTAAGGCTGTGAAGGCTCACGTTTACTCTTTCAAGACCGCTCTTCCTCAGAGAAGCTGCTTTTTCTAACAGCAGATAACCGTTTGTCGTTAGCGAAACTTCGTCAAAGAATCCTGAGGCATAATTTACTATCTTATCGAGATCTTCCCTGAGCAACGGTTCTCCTCCCGTTAGCTTTAGTTCCTTTATTCCAAGGCTTTTGAATATGGAGATTATCCTTTCTATTTCATCAAGCTTTAGAGTTTCATCTTCTCTGATAAAATCCGGGTTGCCGGGCATACAGAAAGTGCATCTGTAATTGCATCTGTCCGTAACTGAAAGCCTGAGCTTTTCGGCGATCCTTGAGAACCTGTCTACTAGCATCTGAAAATAAAAAAAGGTCGTAGAATTAAACGTTTTTGTTTATTTTTTGAACCTTAAAAGCGTGGTCTAGCTGATCTGGAAAGCTCTTCAACAACGGCACAAGCTGCAGAAAAACTTATATTGAAATGCAGCTAAAAATTGCTTGAGCGGTCGTCGTCCAGCCTGGCAGGACGTCAGCTTCCCAAGCTGAAGATCGCGGGTTCGAGTCCCGCCGACCGCATTAAATCCATAAAGCACAATGCGGCAGGAGAATAAACAGTTATGTAAGCAATGGTATCATGTATCAGGCGATCTTAGAAGGTAAGTATAGATAATTGTTCTCCGTTTCTATCAAATTTATGATCCAATTTAAGTTCACCGGAAAGAACTTGGTCACATCAACCCCTACGTTGATTGTTTTAGCCTTTGAGTTCATGGAAGGAAATTCCCTCAACGTATTGTTGTGCACATGACCAAGAACAAGCCAGCTGTTTTCGTTAGCAGCTAATTTGTCCGGGCTGTGCGTAAGCATAAACCTGTAATTTTTCGCTTTCAGCTCTAAATTATTATCTCATATTCCTGAAGTGTCATGATTGCTCTGTATGAATATTTTTTTCCTTCAGCGATGACATGTAGTTTATGAAGTTTCTCTTAGCAAAATCCCCAACTACATATACTCTGACGCTGCTCGATATCAGCTCGTTCCATCTGTTTTTTATGTACTCGTCCATCTCGGCCACTCCCACGAAAGGTCTTGCTGAATAGATTGTATTCTCATGACTAAAGTGTGTGTCGGCTACGAACCACGTCCTGTCCAACCTGTTTGAATCTATTTCAACTCTAAGGTACCTCTCCCTGTACGTCTTATATGTTCTTTCAAGCCCGGATGATGATAAGGCCTCTGCTCTATTTATGATTTCCCCGTTCAGCGTGTCATATTCATATAAAATTTTATTCGCGTTAACAAGTGTTATCCTTAATGCTTTAGATGGATACAGGAAGTCCGAAAGTTCCTGCAGCACTTCCTGGCTTTTTGAAATGTTCTAAATGTCATACTTCGTCAAGTTAAATGCAATAAACGCTCAAAATAAGAACTTCTCATTGTATTTTACGAAGCCGGGCCTTTCTTTTATGCTGTTCTTTAGCCTTTCGTAAAGCTTCTGCCATGAATGAATATCATCAGCCTGAAACACGACATACTGATAATTATTCGTTATGTAATGCACTATCTTGTTTGTTATGTCTTTCTTTATGTTGTTCTCATGCTCATACTCCTTACTGATCTTCAGCCGGAGCTTTTCCCTGTTTTTCGAGCCTTTCTTGACTCTTGAGAAATAATGCTGAAGCTTTTTCAACCTCTCGCTCTGGGGAACTGAGTATGAAACTTTTATCCCGTTTGAAAATGTAACCTGATCCTTTACTCCGAGATCGATGCCTATGGCCTTTT
>JAGDXJ010000031.1 GCA_023256355.1 Nitrososphaerales archaeon
TGTTTTCAGTTTTCTTAAAAGTGACCTTTCTGAGCTGTCTGTATATAAAGTCTGGCATAACATGCAAATCTATACCGGCATAGATCAGTATGTGCTGATTATTTTATACTCGATCCCGCGTCGTATGAGCTGTTTTGTTATCCACTTTACGTGCATCTTCCCCCTCACCACCAGCACATTCATGCCTCTTTGTGTCAGTTCCGCTATTCTATCGACCACCACCCTGTCCCTATCCTTCTGCGTGACAATGACCCAATATCCAAAGATAATGGGCAATGTAACGATGGCTATAACTAAAACCCGCATGCCACAAAGCGGTATGTATGCTATCATAGAATACCATACAATAGTGAAAGCTATATCTCCCCTGTGCCTGCCTAACAGGTCTTTCATCGTCAGGTCAACAGTTTCATATTTTATATTCTTCAATTTCAACGTTTGCACTGCTGAGTCCTGATCGGTTTTCAGGTGCCTTAGTATGAACATCCAGATGTAGTAGAACAGGAGAACCGGCATGTGAAGCAACCAGTCGGCAACTGAAATATGTCCTCTATCAACACCCTCCAGCAGTGCTACATCGACAGGAACGTTAAGCTTGCCTTCGCTGACAGTCCTCACGTGGATTGTCCCAGCAAGATAACAGCTACCTTTTTTTTGAATCATTTTCTCACCACCATATTGAAAACCGTTTCTATGATCAGAACTGTTGCTACAACGTAAAGCACAAGCCTGCCAGTGAAAGAAGGAGTGAAAATTGAAGCATAAAATAAGATAAAAATAGCACCTAACAAACCGGCAATTGTAGATACTAAATTTTTCATTTTTATCACCCATGTTATCATTTCCTGGCTGGTATATTTCTATCCCTGCGAGAAACTAGTCTTCTTCCTGCTTTCTCACTATGAGATATATAAGGTACTTTTCATATTTTCTCTCCAGGTATAAAGAAAAGATGGTTATAAGCAGGAGGGCAAGAATAAAATCGAACAGCGTAACGTACATTTTTAAAATGAGTTCTGAAGCGATCCAATCAACTAAAAGCAAAGAGATCAACAACAGCATAATAGAGAGGTAATATTTTGCAAACAGAAACGGTAAAATCGCCCGTTTTCCTTTCCCTGTAATTTTTATATACCCACCTTTTTCTTCAAGGCATTTTTCATCGATAAGTTCGTGCACTTTGGTATTTACTTTTCCACTTCTGTACTTCATATCCCTGGTGAGCTGGCTTATGTTATCTGGCACGCCCCCTTTCAGGTAAACGTATAGCAGTATTTTATGCTTTATTTCCAGCGAAATCGGCTCTTCTTCATATGATGCATCTGCGCCGTCACCCATAAAAATTATTATTTGGCGTCATTATTAAATTTCTTCTTTAGGGATCATATTTTAACCGCGTACTGTATGACGTATTGAATGTGATCTATGGCGAAAGGCGGTCTTTTGATTATCAGGACTGGATTCTGGAGCGGATCCCTGACCACATACAGGTAAAACTTTGAGCTGAAAATCTGCGACGCCTTGTATTCGTTGACCGTCAGGACCACAGTTTCGCCAGAGCTTATGCCCTTAACTTCGATGAATTTTTCCTCATTGCCCTTACGGCTGATTATGTCGTATCCCAGATTATTTTCATGAACGTCTTCGACCTGATAGCCCATCGACTCTTCCTGTCTGATTACGTAATCCATGGCAGCAAGCTCAACCTGGCGTTTTTTCACCTCAAGCTCGACGCTGTATTTCTCATCACCGAGCTCTCTGTACGCCGTTGAGCTGGTCACATATCTCACGTATCCGAGTATTTTCCCTGCTCTGACTGAAACCCCACCGTTCGCAATTTTTCTGAGCCTTGCGACCTCGCTCTCGATTTTTTCCTTTCTGGCTTTTAAAAAGATCGGGTCCGCGCTTTTCACCGTAGTGAGCGCGTTCTTCATGAGTTCAGCCTGCCTGAGCGCCTTTTCCCTGACCGCGCTGGACAGTTCGTCGACCCTTGCCTTTAGCCTGTCCTGAAGGTCCGCCGGTATCTCTGCCTTTATCTCCCCGGCTTCCATGTTTACTGGCTCCAGCAACCTGACGACGCTGTAAGGCTCGGTGGTTTCTGGGCTGGAGGCCACGACATCGACGGCGACGACTTTGCCTGAGCTATCGACGTATTCAACTTCATGGATTACGGCGACCCCATCGCGATCGTGTAAAAGGACCGCCGTTTCGGGCTTTAATTCGCTGGCGACCCTCAGCGCCTCCCTGACGCACTCGTCCTCCACGTCCAGCTTTTTCAGCACCGTGTTGTTGATGCGGAAAAAAGGCGGTTCGCTGTACGGATCCCCGTAGCCGAGCCCTGCCATCCTGATTTTATCGAGAAAACCCCTGATGTCGTCCGCAGTTACCAGCTGCGAAACGTTTTTGAGAATCGCCGAGGCATTGACGTGCATCTTCCCAGCCTCCGACAGCTCAAGGACGCTTTTGAGCTCTTCGACGTGTTTCAGCGCCTGCGCGGTCTTGCGCTCAAGATCCCCGGTTGCCTCCTCACCCTTTACGTACGCCTCCTGTATTATCCGCTCTATTTCGTCCTCTGAAATTTCGTTGCCTATTATTGCCACGCTCCCTTCATCGAACTCGTCGATGAGCCTCTGCACCTTTTGATACAGCACCTGCAATACCCTCCTTTCGACCCTGAGCGCGCTGCTGAAGCTGAACACGAACACGGGCTTGGTCATCGGATACCTGTAAACCCTGCCCACCCTCTGGATAAAAACCACCGGAGACCACGGGAGTTCGTAGTTGATGACCACGTTCGCCTTCTGCAGGTTGAGCGACTCGCCGATGACCTCGGTGCCGATCAGAACGTTCCCGCTTTCCAGAAACCTGTTTATGTTTTCTCTCCTCTCGTCGGGAGGCATTCTCCCTGTTGCTATCTGCGAATTCGGTATTGAGCGGTGCAGGTGCTCTGCCGTTTCGACGAAAGACGTGAAAACAATGACCTTGTTGCCCTTGCTCACCTGCTTACTTATTATTTCTTTCAGCTTTTCGGCCTTTGAATCTGTTTTGACGTTTTTTCCGAGCTCTATTATGCGGTCTATAATTTCGATCTCATCAGAAGCCTCAGGGGCAAGGCTCAGGACGTCGTTCGCGATTTCGTCGAATTCCTCGTCCGAGTTGCCGTCCATGTAGTCCCTGATCCTCTGAACCAGCTCCTCCTGGTCAGCCCTCTCAGCCACCTTCTTCAGTATCACCGCTTTTCTCCTTTCGAGCGCCGAAATCCCGGCAACAACGCTTGACGAGGCTATCCTGCCCATGACCGTCGCGATCAGCCCGTACTTTCTGTTGCTGGTCTTAAACGCGGCGTTGTACTCCCTGCGCACGTAATCTTCGACCGCCCGGTAGAACTCGCTCTCTTCTTCGCTTACATCGACGTCCACGGTGTTCGAATAAACCCTGTAAGGGAACAGCGGTTCCCCGTTCAGCCCCTCAACCTTCCTCTTCAGCCTGCGGTAGTTGTGTCTTTCGAGGAATTCCCTGTAGTTGCTTTCGTTGACCGCCGGGTTGATCAGCTGCAGCCTGCCGATAAAATGCTCGTGCTTTCCGTCGTGCGGCGTTGCGGTGAGGGCGAGAAAGTTATCCGAACGCTCCCTGACCCACTTTATCAGCTCGTACCTTTTGTTTCCCGGAGTGGCCCTGTGCAGCTCATCGACCACGACGAGATCCCACCTGGGCCCGGTTTCTTTCAGCTCGTCAAGCTGGTTCTTCAGCGTGTCCATGCTTTCCACCCTGACATCGCGTATGCCGAACTTCTGCTCGAGCTCCTGTTTCCACTGCGGGACTCCCATCGGCGTAGCGATGACCATTATGTTTGCCCCCTGCTTCCTGAGCAGGATCTCCTTGATCACGAGACCGGCGACGATCGTCTTGCCGAGGCCCGTTTCGTAAGAAAGCAGGGCCTGCAAACCGCCTTCCGATTCAATGTCAGCAAGCATGGAAACGAAGTCCTCGAGCTGAAAAGGCAGCGGGTCTATTTTGGATGTCGCGAACACCGTTGCAGGGTCATACCGCTGCTTTGCAAGAATGTAATGGGCGTCGCACTTTGCGGAGAACCTCGCGTACCTCAGCAGGTATTCAGAAAAAGCGTTCAAGCGTGGATTCACCCCTTATGTTTTCGTAGGCGCCGAGGAACTTGCTGACTAGCTTTTGCTCTTCGTCGCCGAGCCCGTAGTGATTGATCAGCCTCATCACCCCGAGCAGAACGTTCTGCGGCAGACCAGACCTGGCTGAGTACTCGTCTATCAGCTGGACGGAAGGCTTGATGCTGTAATCAAAAAGGAGGCGGTGCACCCAGTCTATTATCGACGAGCCGCTTATGTTAGACCTTTCAGGCACACCAACTATTGCGATCTGCTTCCCTTCTTTTTTCGCCAGCCCTTTCTCGAAAAGCAGCTTTTCGCTGACACCCGACGCCTTTACCATCTGGTTGAACGTGTCGTAGTCCATTTTCCTGCTCTTCCCCCTGAGCACGTAGAGGTAAAACTCCGTTTCCGTGTCGAGCCTGGGCTCCGAGCCGTTGACCTTTTTCCAGTCCTCCTTTATCAGCTCCCGCAACAGCATTTCCTGCGCGAATTCAAGCGCGGTCTTAGCCACGTCGCTCATGTTAAAGCTCTTGATCTCTGAATACTGCGTGAGGACCTCGAGCGCCACGCCTGTTGCGGCCAGCATCAGCTTCCCCTGGTTTGCGTACATCTGCTCGAGCTCGGGCAGTCTTTCCTTCAGCCTTTCGCTGACTTCCTTTTTCACTTCTTCGAGCGTGCCGACTTTGTTCTCAAGCCTCTTTCTTGCCGTAATTATCAGCGAGTAATAGATCGACCTTTTGCCCTGTGCTATGACGTTGTTCTCGCTTTCGGTTGAAATGGGTGTGGTCATGGTTATCCTTAAGCCGTTCCTGATGAAGCTGTCGACGACTCCTTTCCATATTTCGTTTCTTCTTTGCGCAAAGAATATTACCAGCAAACCGTCGTCTGCAAGCGCATCGCGGAGCTTCTTTGTTGCAATGCGGAACCTGTTCCAGTAGTCTTCTTCTGACCTGTTTCCTCCTACATCGATCTCCTCTGATTTGTCGGTTGAAAGGCTGGTAAAGCCGTAAAGGTGACCGACCGTCCTGCGGTGCCAGACGTAGAAAAAGTCTGAAAGCTCACCGTATGGGACGTCGTCGGCGTAAGGGGGATCGGTAACTATCAGCCTGTACTTTCCTTCAAGCTGCATTGCGGAGCCAAGCTTGACAGTGGCGTTGCCAGAGTTTTCCAGCTCATTTATTGAAAAAAGAAGACCATCAAGGACGTCGTGCAACATTCCGGACAGAGAGCCAGAGAACTTGGCAAACGGGTTGGGCTCCGCATATCTCCACGTCATACTTGGCCGGCGGAGAGCAAGAGAATGACCAATTGATATACGCACATTAACCCATTGTGTTACTCGAGAGTTGAAATCTATGCTTTTGGCGAGCCACATCGAAAGGTAAGTTCCAACAGCCTTTGCATACTCTGGATCGCTTTCAGCTAACCTGTCAACCCTTTCCCTTATCTTTTTAGCCATGCTTGCAAACAGCAGGAGCTGTCTGGGGTTGAACAGATCTTTCCACAATGGCAGATATTTTGCTGCTCTTATTGTTCCGTCAGAGGGCATCTCCTCAAAAGGAATAAAATCCTTTAGCTCCCTGAAACTGTTCTTTAATCTCTCCTCAGCCTTTTCGAGCACGTTTTTATCGTTTTCAGAAGGGGCATCAAAGTACCTGCTGGTGTTCTGTTTCAGCTTGCTTATCATTATTTCCCTTGGCTTTTCTCTCATCTGCTTTACTATTTCTGAGTTTGATATCTTTCTGCCGCAGAAAGCGCACCTTCCTTCTGCCCCCGCTACCGTTGGCTCGGGCGGCTTTCCTCCTCTGCCTATGTAGAACTCCCCGTTTTCTTTGTAGCCAGTATATATCAGCTCTCCCCTTTTATCCAGCGCCCAGTCATTGACCAGGGGCGTCTCTCTGCCGCATGAGGGGCATTTTACGGTAAAAGCCCATATGTACGCTAAGTCTTTATCGCCGTAAAGATCTCCGAGCTCTTTCTTAAGCTCGGCCGTTATTTCCTCGGCGTTTTTCTTCACATCGTTGTAAAGCTTTATCCCGTACTTTTTGGGATAAACGAGGGTTGCCATCATGATCATGTACGCCACGGGGTTGTAATCAATTGCCACTGCGTTAAAGCCCAACCTGAGCGCTTCAAACGGTATCATCCCGGAGCCTGCGAACGGGTCAAGCAACGTCAGGTCATCGCCGTACAGCTTTTTTGCCTCGGAAAGCAGGTAAGAATGATTCACCGTCCAGGGCTTATCGTAAAACAGCGGTTTTTCGTTTTTTGAGTTTAGACCGACGTAGCTTTCCCACTTTTTTTCGTCGCTCAACACAGCAGCGAGTATAACTGCCCTGCTGACTATCAGCGGTTTCCTCGTCCACCAGTAGTGCATCTCCGATATCGGTGGTCTCCCGAGCTTTTCTTTCTTTGCTATTTTATCGAGAACGTCCGTCGGGATGCCCCTTTCGAGCAGGACCGTCATTTCTTTCACCGGCCAAGATACATAGCCTTGAAGCCGCGTATGGAATCCTTTTTCATTACAGTGAATTTCCAGTTCCAGAAAACCAGCTCCTCAAAGGGCATCTTTGAAATGATGTCAGCCAGCATGTCGGCCTGGAACTGTCGATCAACTGTGGGTAAAAGCTGAATGTACAGCATCATCCTTAGACCGGGAACGTATTCAAATTCCTCCTCTTTGTGCGCTTGAAAGCCAGGTAATGCATTTAAGAACATGTTTTTTCTCCATCCGCTGACCCTGCCTACGACCTTTTTATACTCTGCACCAGGATAAGTGAACTCATAAATTACTGATACCGTCTTTGGTGTTTCCTTTACCCTGTAGATTTCCCAGCGATAGATCAGGAGCGTCATAGTCCGCCACCAAGCGCTTCCTGGAGCTTTTTCAATTGATCCTCGCTCAGGTCTGCGCTCACTTTCAGGGTTATGTTATTGCCAAGCAACTGCTTC
Source organism: Nitrososphaerales archaeon (assembly GCA_023256355.1). Taxonomy (GTDB): domain Archaea; phylum Thermoproteota; class Nitrososphaeria; order Conexivisphaerales; family UBA164; genus CAYFFZ01. The sequence goes on from JAGDXJ010000031.1 coordinate 7,074, forward strand.
AGCGAATCGATTAATGCTCTCAGCTTTGGTATTTTGCTCGTGTTGAGGCTGAAAGAAAGGATGCCGTTGCTGATTATCGAAAATTCAAAGTCAAAGTTCAGGTCGTAGTTGCTAAACTCGATCGATAAGCGAAGATCATCCAAAAACCTGTCTATCTCGTCCAAGTTTCCAGTTTTTTCTATGTGCTGTTTTCTTGTAGCCTCCTGCGGTGCTACCTGCGGTTCCGCTGTTGTCTGAACCGGCCTCGATATGACCCCCTTTTCTCCCGAGCCAGCGACCACGAATTTTCTCTCGTTGTGAGCTTTCTCGAGCACGAGCTTGAACGCCTTTCTGGTGAGAAACGGGATCGTCGTGCTTTCCTGCACGTCGTCGTATGCTTCGTCCTCATCGTAGCTGACCCTCTGCCCGAGCAACCTGTTAAGGTACTCTTCTACGTTGAGCTTTTCCACGGTCGCAGTCGTGTACGCCTTTTCGCTGTCAGCCAGGGCCTCGATTATCGCGTTCCTGTAAGCGCTGGCATCGGTGTGGGCACTTATCTCGATTTTGGTGCTTTTTGAACCGGCCCACAGCAACCCGCAGTACGCCCTCATGATCTGCATGCTCACTATATATTCCGAGTTTTCGCTTTCCACCTCGAGCTTTTCCCTCGTTTCTCTATCGGTGAACTCCTTTTTCAGCATGTTTATGGCGATGAGCCTTTTTCCTTCATTGATCAGCGTGTAGAACTGCTCACTGTCGGCCGGGAACAGCAGGACCACGCCGTTCCTGTTCTTTCCCGAGAAAAGCTCCCACTCCTCGGCCAGCTTTTCTGGATCCCCTGAATCCTTCGGGGGGTAGACGGCGATGTTGAGCTTGCCTTCAACGGGCTCCTGCTTTGACGTGATTAAATACACTTCATCGGTATCGTAGCTGAGCATCTTTTCTATGCGCTTCATCAGCTCGGGCGACGGGTCGCCTATTTCGTTCTTTTTGCGGTCTATCTGAGCATATATGTTCGGCTTCCCGGCGGTGTAGAATTTTCCGGTTTCGCGGTTGTAGTCAAAATAGATCGTTCTTTTCTTGATCAGTTCTCCCATCTTTTCTTCGATGTCGGCAGAGCTTATGCTGTCGAGCAAAAGGGCCCTGTATATGGTTACTTTGTCCGCCCCTGCCTTTTTCGGGTCGTTGAACAGCGAATACAGGTAAACCACGGTAGCCATCTTTTTCTCCAGATCTTTGAGCGGGGCGATGTCCGTGTTTACGACCACTTCAAGGTTCGGTATTTTAAATATGTTCACGCTCGTCACTTTCTCTTTTATGGCCGTAAGGTCGACGTCGCCAGGGGTAATGAATGGGGTCTGGAACTTTTCACCGTCATAAACGCGCCTGAGCACGTTAACGGAGACGGATGCCAGAATCTTCAGGCTTTCCCTCGTCCTCTGAAAGTTTTCAAATGACACGAACCTGGTGCTGAATATCTCGATCAGCTCGGGGTGAAAAGGAAAAGCGCTCTTGAATCGCTCATCTGGGTTTATCCCTTCCATTCCGTAGACTTTGTAGGCGTAATTCACGCTATCCTCGACCGCCTGCGGATCAACCCTTTCCAGCAGCTGCTTTCTCACGATCTTGTAGAAGTCGCCCGGTTCGCCGACGGGCTGAATTATCCTGGCTCTCCTGTGCAGGCTCGAGAACATGTTCTTCAGCATTTCGTACTTTGCCCGGTTGCTGAAATCGGCCGGGACGGAAATAACGACGACCGAGTTTTCGGTTTCCGCCACGCCTTCGATGAGCGTTTTAAGGTAGGCGAGGTTCGCGTCGAACAGGTCTTCCCTTTTTACGAGGTAGTCGAGCATTTCGTCCATGATGAACACGACTGGCTTCCCCCTCTTCGCTATTTCATCCCTGACCGATTTCCTGTTCGCGCCGTTCTCGAAGAACGGCTTGAGCGCCTCCTGATCGTTTAGCGGCAACCTTGCATCGAGGTCGTTGCCGTCGATGGCTATTACGTCGGCATCGGGCAATGTGTCCCTGCCAACCCTGCGCAGCATTTTCTTGATGTCATCCTGGTTTATCGCCACTTCCTTTTTTGTGAGCATAAAGTAGAGGTACGCCATTGTGTGAGTTTTGCCCCCGCCCATCACTGTGTCCAGCATGAACGCCGGTTCGTCGCTCACCGCGCTCAGCCTCCTGAGCACGCTTTCAAAGAATTCGCGTATGCTTGGGATGACCTCAGTTCTGTTGAAGAAGTCAGCCGGGTCAGCCCTTTTTATCAGACCGCTGAGGCTCTCCGCAAAGAACGAGTCGTCGAGGTTCTTTCTGTTCCTTGCCGCTTTTTCGATATAATCCCTGAATTTTACTTTTTCGCTCTTAACAAGCGCATCAAAAGTTTGCATATAACACTAAATTCATGTTTAAATATTTAAATCTTAAAAATCGGCATAAAATATTGTTATGCCAGATAAAATTTCTGACAAAAACGAAAATCCTAACGGTTATCAGGAATTAGAGAACCAGTTTAAATATATAGTAGAACACATCAAAAGCTTTTCACTAAATACGGATAAAGAACACGTAGCTAAAGCAAAACAGTTTTTAGAATTAGCCGAAAAAGACGCGGTTGCTTCACACTTATTACTCAGTCACAAAAAATATGCCCTTGCAGTATTCCATTTAGAGCAGTCCGCAGAAAAGACTGAAAAGGCTATAGAACTATTTATGGATGGCAGGTCGATAGACTTTACTGATTCCGATAAATTAAAGGATTTTAAAACACACAACCGTTTTGCAAACTCACTTGATGAAATGGTGAGATTTTATGGGCACGTATGTCCACTTGCATACGAAATATTGAACCTTATTTTAGATAATGCAGATAATTTAGTTGATTGCAAAAGCGATGGGCAAAAGATGAAAGATATTAAAAAAGATGCAAGCGAGTGCTATGCTAGTAAAAAAGCAGAGCTTTGGAACGCAAGCTTAAATTTAGAAACCAAAAAATGTAACGGAATTATAAGTTTTGCATTGGATGGTTTGTCCAATGCGAGATTGCCATATGAATCACTCGACGAATCGGCTATAAATGCGATTAAAGTGTTTCAAATATTAGATGACGAAGCAATTGCAAAAGCGCGAATCATACAGAGACTAATGTACAGTTTGATGGTGCAAATCGGGCTAACTATATTACTCGCCTTACATGAACAGGAAACAAGGTACCCGCCAATAGCGAATAACGATTATTGGGATGAACAAGCGTATACCTCCGATGCGCCACTGATCAAAAAGTTGTCAGATTTCATCAAGAAGGATAAAGAAAGCATAAAACAACTAAAGTACGCCATATCGATTTATGAAACAATGTTAGAAAACACAAAAATTCATTAAATTTTTTTGTCTTGTTGATGTTTCTCTTAGCTCTTCAACACACTCTCCCATAAACCTATTTAATATCATCTGTAACTTTTTCTTACTGATTCCCAACATATCAGCTGCCTCTTTCCTCGTTATTCTCAAACCCTCAGGCGCCAGAGTTCGCGCCACAACAAAGTGCATCTGCCTCACGTATTCTTCCTCACTGTTTATTAGTGGGCGTGCGTATCATCAAACACTTCCCTTCACATAATGGTTATTATCAATATTACCTCTATGCATCGTGTAACATACATCTATTGGTCTACCAATTTAACTCTAAAAGACAAACAGTTCTATTTATATAAAACTATAATCAATTAAAATGTAGCTTGAGTTCTACGGTTACGTTAACAGAAACTTTAAGGAAGTTTATAGAAAGGGCAAAAACTACAGAATTAAGAAAAAAAGACATCGTTGAAAGTGTTGAAAATCTTTTACGCGAATTGGGAATTCAAAGCCTAAAAGGCGAAGTTTCTTTTGGCCGATATACACCTTCTCGTATCCCATGGATAGCATTTCTTCCTGAGAATGGCAGTATGAAGGTTAGCCATGGTATTTACCCAGTATATTTATATTATAAAAATCACGACAAATTGATCTTAGCTTATGGCATCAGCGAAACAAATACACCAAACGTGAGTTGGCCTCCTAGCATAATAAAAAGTTCAAGAAAAATCGAGGATGTTTTGCCTGAAGCTGAACACTACAAAGATTCTTATGTCTTTAAAGAATATCAAGTGAATGGCAGCTCAATAACAGATCTTAGCGGAAATCCAATAAGTGAAGATCAACTTTTAAATGATTTAAAAACTATCTTGGACCAATATATTAAGGATGTTTTACATGGATTGGGCTCTAATTCAGCTGGAACGACAGTGCCAGAACCAGAAGCAGAGGAACGTCTTTTATTTGAAACGATCAATGAGGAGCTATATCTTCCTGAGGATTTTGACTTTGATGCCCTGATAGCTGCCGTTAAAAGTGGCAATGTCCTGCTTTACGGACCTCCCGGAACAGGAAAGACGAAGCTTGCAAAGATGCTTGCCAGTAAACTTGAAGGTACAGATCCCGAGATCTACACCGCAAACTCTCTCTGGTTCAGGAGGGATGTAATAGGAGGGGAGACGATTGTAAATGGCAGCGTGCAGTGGAAGTCCGGTTTCCTGATCAGAGCATGTAACACAGCGGGTATATCACACGGATCGCGCTATCATTTCATAATCATAGACGAAATGAACAGGGCTGACGCGGATAAAGCGTTTGGAGACTTCTTTACGATATTTTCTTCCCTTAACCCTGATGACTGGGAGGTTCCTGCCTCTCTGATAGAAGAAATAAAAAGCTATAACGGGAGGATCGATGAAGAAGCCCGTAATTTCCTCAAAATCTGTGAGAACAGAGACTCTTCAAAAGAAATACTGAAGAAGCTCAGGATAATCGCGACAATAAACACTGCGGACATAAACAACCTGTACCTGCTCGGTGAGGCCCTTCTGAGAAGGTTTTACCTTATAGAAATATCATGTGTAAAACCTGAAAAAACAGCAGAAGAGGTCAACTTCCTGATAAGGAAAAACGGGTACACTGTAAGTGATGAAACGAAATCTGCCTTTATAGATTTTGTGAAGAACCTGAGGTCCAGATTTGAAAGTTACGCGCAGGGTAGCGATTATGAAAAGAAAAGGCTTGGAGAGTTCTGCATATCAACAGCCGCAGTCGAAAGAGCTCTGAAGATGATCTCTGAAATGGGCAGCGTAACGCCGGATCGCTTTCCCCTGCTCCTTAAGATGTCTCTGGGCACCGTAGATGATAACATCCTTAAAGAAATCGGGTGAGCGCATTATTGGGAGATGGGCTGAAGCCGAGGGACAGGGCGCTCATAGAAAAAGTTGCAAAATATTACCTTGATTATTACAGGATAATAACGCTCAGAGACCTCAGAACTTTGCTGAAAACGTCTGAACGCGTAAAAGATGAAATAAACCGGCAGATAAGATCAAAGCTTCTTCCGCTGACCCTGAACGAGCTGCTGGATTCCATAGAGCATGCTGAAAGGGACAGGCTGGTTTACAGAGAATATGCTGTAGATTTTGATGAAAACATAAACGGGGCGCTGCATGTACCCCTTACCGTTGCAGTCTGTTCAACGGGGCTTTACGCATATATTACGACCAAGAACACGGCCCTCGCACCAGCTTACAGCGTTCTGGGCGCTCTGATCAATGAAATGCAGATCGAAAGCCAGAAATTCATTGAACAGGATTTTGATGATATTTTTGAGATCAGACAGCAGATCATAAAAATGAAAGAAATGCTTGAAGCTCATCTGGATGAATTTCCGGTGGGAGAAATAAGAAGGCCAAGAAGGTATGATCCCCCATGGCTGGTAAAAGCCCTTCAGGCTTATTATGCATACAGAGAAGCTGCATTTGGGATCAAGCCAGGAACAGGCAAAGAGGAAGAGCTTTACACAATAATCAAATGGAAGCTGTATGAAATACTGACATTCTACCTTGTGCTGAAAACGCTGAGCTCACATGGATACAGGGTTGAGTTTAAAGCGGGAAAGATAGAAGCTGCACGGGGTTCAGACAGGTACGTGCTGCTGTTCAACATGCCACCTGAAGGCAGCACGGAAATAGTCAAGAAGGTCGATGAGCTTGGGGACGAGATAATAGAAAGTGTAAAGGGAAAACCGGATATATCCATGTCAAAGAATGAAAAAATGGTAGTCTTTGAGTGCAAGTACTCCACGTCCCAGAGTTACATAACCGCTGGAAGGTTCAAGGTTCTCGCATACATTTATGAGTTCGGCTTAGAAAGCGGTGTCCTTGTCTTTCCGGGAATTGAAAATCCGAACCAGGAGGTTGATGACGAAGGCACTATTAGGCTTGCAGAAGAAACGAAGAACAGAGGCAACATTCTGGATCTGGATCTCAGAGATGATGGACGCAAACTCTACCTTTTAATACTTGACCCTGTTGATGATACTGAGAAGCTTCAGGATCTTATAGAAAGGCTTTTCCTGTCGTTAAAAATAATTTAGAAAGAACTTTTTCTTTATCAACTAATTGTGATATGTCCCTCTGCTAACAGTACGTTTCAAACCCTTATAGGTATTCTATGAATAGCGTTGTTTTGGGCTTTATTTAAGCTTTTGAGCCCATTTTGGCCTTCTTTTTTGACCTTCTGCTGGTCAACCTCTAGCAACGAGGTGGCACGCATGGGTCGACAGGCATTGTTTCACGCAAAAACCAAAGCAAAAATATGCCATATGTCTAATCAAATAACAAGGGGTCGACAAGAATTTTTAATAACAAGTAAGATATTACCATATTAAATCTTCAGAACTATCTTTCTCTCTAGTTCTAAATCCAAGCATCTTATCGTAATGTCTTTCAACTTCTTTATATGGTACATAAAACCATCCAAGCCTTTCACTATACTCTGCTTCCGGTTTTTCCCATAAATTAACTATATATTGCTGAGCTCTACCTATTAAAGTTTTTATCTTTGCCCTTTTCGCAAAAGCGCCGCTTCTTATTTTTTCATTAAGCTCGCTGTTAAGTTCGTTCCAAATTTCCTTTGCTTCATCATCATACTCTACAAAAACTGTATACTTGAGCATTTGATCAATCAGTTTTACATCCACCAGGTCATATTCAAGCTTCTTTATATTTTCGAGAGTTTGTTCTACGAAGCGCGATTGATCGGGCCTTAAATATCTTTTAACTTTGCTGAAATAAATGCTAAGAGCTTTTTCAACATTTTTTTCATCGAGATCCAAGTTTTTATTAATTGAAAGCTCTTCTAATGTACTTAATGTTATGTTTTCTGTAATTTTTCCATAAACAAGTTCAAAGTCTGACCTTTCTCTTCCTTTCCTTTTAATTCTGTAAACCCATAAATCGCCCTTATTTTTGTAATTTCTGTTAACTCTACCAGCGGTCTGAACAATAGAATCAAAAGGGCCAAGATCTCTGTACGCAGTCGTAAAATCAAGATCAACACCTGCTTCTACAACCTGTGTTGTTACAAGGATTACGTTTTCATGTCTATTAAGTTTCTCTTTTAACTCAAATATTCTTTTTATCCTTTCTTTTGGAATAACCCTTGTAGAAAGATACTGCACGTCCTTTCTTCTTAGACTTTGATAGACTTCTTCGGCCGATGCAACACTGTTCATTTCTATCATAACCGATCCTCTAGACAAATCGATCAGCTGGGTTAGGTCTGAGGGTGTTTTATACGAGTCCAGCTCTTTAAAATGAATCGTATATCTATCCGGCACCATTTTTACAGGTTTCTCTATATTTTCAAGAGGAAAAGGCACTGTAGCGCTCATAAGGAGTACTCCTGTGTTAAGGTTCCTGTTCATTTCCTTAATTGCTTCAATCACCAGCGCTACTTTTTCAACAGGTAATGACTGTACTTCATCAAAAATGATAAATGAGTTAGCGAGGTTATGTAACCTTTTAAGATAAGAGTTTTTATTGGAAAGAAAACTTGAAACAAAGGCTTCGAAAGTGGTGACTATTATTGGATGTGACCAGCTCTCCGCTAACATCATTCTGCTTTCCAGATCAACATTTTCTGTCTCATTCCAGTTATATGATAAATGGTGGTACATAAGAATATATTCTTTATCAAAAGCATTTGATAAAACTGACCCAGTTTGCTCTATTATGCTTATAAAAGGAAGAGAATATATAAGCCTCCTTTTTTTACCTTTTAAACCTACAAGGACTCCTGAAAGTGTCTTCCCACTTCCCGTGGGAGCTGACAAGACCATGATTTCATTTTCTTCAGGGTGCTTTTCCCTAGCCCATTCAAAAAGTTCTTCTCTTATTTCGTCTATATAATTTTTATATTTAGGCAAGGAGTTTACAAACCTTATAACTTTTTCGGGCTCAGGAAGCGAAAGATCTGGCTCTTCTAATTCAGCGGCACTGTGTTTGTCTGCATCTATCAACGCTGAAAAAAGAAGAAGTCCATCAAAATACTCTTTCCAACCGAACTTTTTTCCCTTAAGGTTAAAAATTTTATTAGTAACAGATTCTACCAACTCTTCCAAGGATGGAAGATCTGAAAGCTCTAGCCATTCAAGCTCTTTTTTTATAACTTGATCCCACTTTTGTGACAGATCTGTGTACTGTTTAACGATGCATTCATTACTTGATCTGATCTTATACTTAAGCTCAAGCAATCTATTAGTAACTTCGGTAAGCCCCTTAAGATGACCATGATGAGAATAAACAGCTGTTGTTACTAAAAAAGAAAGCACAGCGTCCGAAGTTTTCCTGTATGTCTCATTAAAAGCTATAAGCGAAGAAATTAAAGCATGATCTGAACAATCTACCTTTTTTCCTTCTGAAATAAATTTTTGAAACATGTTCGTGTATTTCCCTATATCGTGTAACCCTCCTTCAATCTTTACATAAAACGAAAGGTCGTCTCTTCCTGCTTCTTTGACGTATATTTCAGCATTTTCTGACACTTCTTTGAGATGATCTTTAAGGAGCTTATCTGGATGGGACCTGAACTCCATGAAGTTTTAATGTGTTAAATTATTTTTAAATATTTATAGTTTAAATGCTGTGTTGAATAAATGTTATAAAGTGCGGCTGCTTTCGTTATTTTATGTGCTAGGAAAGCGGCCTCAATAATGATAACAGGGGATGGGGCGATAAGTTTATGACAGAAGGGACTGGGCAAAGTACAACGAACAGCTTGTTGTAAGGGGAGAATTCTTACTTCCTGTTGAGATGTTAATCTAGTTAATGAAGGTGACGGCACAGAAGCTATGCAGGTTTTTGGTTAGCCTTTCGAAACTTCAATAACTAAATGAAATATGATTATTAATGGTGTTTTTGATAGATTTAAAAACCTTAAAGACGTAATTTATCATTTAGGAGGTATGTTGCCTCACTTTTTAATAGAGCAAAATATAGATTTAACAAAATATTAAATAAAAAAGCTTTAATGGATTATGGATATTATTTAAGTAAGAAAGATATGCAGACACAGCTTTAGACGGTTATTCTTTATATTTATTGCTTGTTGGATACAATGTTTTTGGACCAAAAAACATTTTGTTTGATTCAGATTGGCCCTTTATTGAAGAAAAATATAGCTATGAACAGAACATCAAGCCTATAGAAGATCTTCCTATTCTTCAATCAGAAAAACAATATATACTTTATTATAATGCTAAAACGTTGCTAAAAATACAACGTTTTATGTATTGTTTATTATTTCAACTATTTTGGCTAATAAATATTCAAAAATAATTTTTCCTTTCTCAGCATTTGCAACGGATGGATCTCCTATTATTCCGAGTTTGCTAAATTCTTCCCAAGGAATAAACCTATAACCAAAATCCCGAGGCTTCTGAGGATAGTTTGGTGTTGCTTTTTCCATTTTTACAAGCTCTGGCCTTAAATAAAGTATCAGAGATGTTTCTATTTCTTCTGCATGGAACATTCCCTTATGCCATTGTTTTGAGACACAGGTTTTTTCGCATATATCTTCTATACCGGGAAAAGTTAGGTTAAAAATTTTAAAATCGGGGCCTAACTCTTCAGAAGCCCAATCAATAGATTGTATATTAGGTATATTTCCATTTATAACATATAATTTTTCAATACCATCCTTTTGTAAACTTTTTGATATTTCAACTATAATTTGTTTTAACGTATTTTCACTTAATGAAATTGATCCATGGAAGTTTTTTAGACCTCTTACATGCCCATAAGGTAAAAGTGGAATTAACAATGCTCCGGTCTTTTTGCTTGCAGCTTCTGCTAAATGATAAGCTATTATACTGTCTGTATTTAAAGGTAAGTGTAAACCGTGAGCCTCTTGAGCACCAACTGGCAAGATAGCTTTTTTAATTCTTTTAGCTAAATCACCATAGACGTCCATCGTAAGTTCATACGAAAGAAAATTATCGTTCATTTTTGAAGTATGTGATTACTTTTTCTCCAAACAACCTAATACTGTTTTTTATCTGATCGTTAGTTAGCTTTCTTAAAGAAAATCTTAAGACGAAATAATTAAATCCATTCTTTACCAATTTATCTACAATTTCTATGATGGTCGATGGACTACCTATAAGAAATCTATCATAAGCCCAATCTTTGAACTTCATTTGTGTTTGGCCTAAAAGTGGATGCCCTGATGTGCTGTAATCAATGCCATACATATAATTGAAAGATTCCTCGGATTCTTTTAACGCTTTATCATCAGTCTCTGTTACGTATATATCTCTCATTATAGGGAGAGTTGTTATTTTTTTGTTTAATTTTCCAAGTTCTTCTTCATAAATTTTTTTATCATTTAACACCTCGCTTATAGTACCTACAGGTCCTGGGAACCAGGCATCTCCGAATTTTGCGGCCCTCCTGATAGCTGTTTTTTTCCAACCACCAACCCATATTGGGGGCCTAGGCTTCTGAACAGGTTTTGGCAAGACTTCGGCATCTTTAAGAATATATTTCTTGCCGTAAAATGTAACCTTATCCTGTGATAAAAGTTTATCTAGAAGTATTAATCCTTCATCCATATACGTTCCTCTTTCATCAAGCATTATTCCAAAATTTTCAAAGTCCTTTTCCCTGTAACCTGCCCCAACTCCAAGTATTACTCTTCCATGTGTAAGTACATCGAGTTGTGCTATCTGTTCAGCTAGCCTTAACGGATGATAAAGAGGTAAAATTACGATGCTCGTGCCTAACTTTAAATTTGTATGAGTGGCTATTGCGTTAAGCGCATCAATCGGACAAGGTAAATAATACTCGTTTGAATGGTGTTCTTCGAACCATACAGATTCAAAACCCGTTTTTTCTGCTACTTTTATTTGTTCGTATGCTTCTTGGAAAAAGTCTCCCCACTCTCGCGGAACAATGCCAAAATGTATATCTTTCATTTTTATCACTTGATAAGTTCAGCTTTTTTCAAGGCATCCTTTATTTTAGCTTTTTCGTCCTGTGTTATGTTTAAAAGAGGAGGTCTCACATAAGTTAGTTCTTCTTTTATGATGCCCATTAATGAAAGTGCGTATTTGGTCCTTGCCCTATAATTTCTCACTGGTGGGGCAAATATAACTTCTTCTAAAGGTAGTAACTTCAACCAAATTTCTTGCGCTTCTTTTATATTCCATTTTTTAACCAATTCAAACATTTCAACTAATTCCTTTACAGGTAATGTGCCGAACCCTATAAGCGCACCGTCACAACCCAATACGAACGATTCAAATATCGAATTATCATTTCCAGTCAGGAACAAAACGTTGGGTGCTTTTTCTCTAAAAGCTCTCATCGTGTCTAAAAATTTTTTAACATCAAATGACGCTTCTTTTATTGCTTTTACTCTTTTTAACGAAGCTAGCTTAAGTAAAGTTTCTATATCATAATCAACCCCGCCCAGGGCTGACTGTAACTGGAAAAGTATTATGTCTAGGTCAGCATTTTCAGATATAGCCTTGTGATACTCATACGGAACTTCTGGATCCAAAGGAGATCCCATAAAGAAAGAATTTGGAAAAACTAGACCCATGTCTGCACCAGCCTCTTTAGCCTTCTTCGCGTTTAATACCGCAGAAGACGTTGAAGTTCCTGCTATACCAGCAACAACAATCCTATCTTTAAACACATCTTTTGCAACTTTGATAGCTTTTACTCTCTCATCTTCTGTTAATAATGGCCCCTCTCCTGTATCAACATTAACAGCAACACCTATAACTTTAAAAGAAGCGACCCATTTTAGGTACTTTTTGTATTCGTCAAAATCTGGGTTCCCTTTAAAATCCATAGGCATTACAACCGCTGGAATTATTCCCTTATTCATATCAGGATAGATTAAGCGCTGAAATTATATAAATGTTATTTTCTATTTTAAGCATGAGGGATTTTGAAAGCATTTATCCCACACCTTTAATAAAATTAAACAGATTAAGCAAAATTCTAAACAACGAAATATATGCAAAACTAGAAATGCTTAACCCAACAGGCTCTCATAAAGACAGAGAAAGTTTGCAGGTTCTGAAAAGCCTTAAAGGGAACGAAGTCGTTATAGCTAGCACTGGTAATGCTGCCATCTCTCTTTCTGCATTAGCCATGGGAGAAAGCGTTAGAGTTCATGTATTTATTTCAAAATTCATAAAAAAGGAGAGACTAGATCTTATTAAAGCATTCAATCCCATTATTCATGCCGTAGATGGAAATTATGCAGATGCGGTAAAAATAAGCGAAGAGTTCGCTGCAACAAACAAAATTGAAACAGCAAACCCAGGAAAAAATTATAATAAAATTATAGGAGATTCAAAGGTTGGAGAGGAAATTTATGAACAAATAGGAGATGTAGATTATATCATTGTTCCTACAAATAATGGAACGCTTCTTAGCGGAATTTGGCTTGGAATAAAAAATAAAGCAAAACCACACATGGTTGCCGCTGTAGCGCCTAAATCTAAAGCCATGGACAGCATATCTGGATATCACAGGTTTGATCAAGAAGAATTAGAAAAAGCTATTAAAGAAAGCGAAGGTGTTATTGTTGAAGCTGACGATTACGAAGCTTCAAAGTACGCTTTAGAATTGACAAAGGATGGAATATTTTGTGAGCTTGCATCTAGCGCTTCTTTAGCTGTTGTACCTAAACTGGGGTTAAAAAATAAAAAAATAGTAGTTATAATTACTGGAAACGCTCTTAAGTTTATAAAAAGCTATTCAAAAAATTTGAAAATAAATAAATGATTTTTAAGCCGTTATAATTGTTCCTTTTGTTTCCTTTAATCCAAAGATAGCTATAAATTGTATTATTGCGCCTATTAACATTCCTATTGAAATAGCAGCTCCCAAATTGCCGAATGCATAAGGAGTAGTAAGTAGCATTGGTACAAATATGGGTGGTGAAGCTGCCCCCACTCCTCTTCCCATCATGTAAGTAAAGTTAGAACCGGTGGCTCTCATACTCGTAGCGTAGTGCTCTCCAATCCAGACCCCGTATTGAGCTATAAAACCTGCTGTGAAATATATCATCATGTATGCGTATTCAATCGGAAATGAAAATATTCCAGTAAACGGGGGTTTAATTGTTGCTTCATACCAGAACCAAATTATAGCTGGAAATGCAAGAACACCGTAAATTATAGCTGTCTTACGCCTTCCTATAATATCAGAAATGAAGCCACATATTATATAACCAGCTATACCTACTAGTTCTGCTATTATTATCATCAAGCTGTATGTAGGTACAGGTATTTTGTATACTAATCCAAAATAGGTCGGCATAAAAGAAAGGAACGAATAGGTAAAAATAAAGTCGCCTATAACAAGCAACGCTCCGAATATTGTATATCTAATATACTTTCTTGTGAATATAGATATAAATGGATCCCTTTCTTTATAACTAGGGGGCAGCTTTCCTTCTTTTTTAAGTTTCATATGCATTTGCCAAATTTTAGATTCTGGCATGAAAATCCTTATTACCAATAATATTAATGCAGCTGTCCCCGCAATATAGTAAGCGTAACGCCAACCAAGTATAGGGCCATAATGTGTCAAGGTAAAATCTGACGTTATTACACCTGCCAAAGAACCAAAAACATACATGCTAGCCAAAAAGCCTCCAGCCTTTCCTCTAGTTTTTTCCGAATAAGCTTCGTTAAGCATAGAGAAACCTATGCCCCATTCTCCACCCACGCCAAGCCCAGTTAAAAATCTCCACAAATAAAATTCTGGGATACTTCTCGAAGTTCCACTTAATATAGTCATAATCCCATAGATTACAATAGTTATCATTAGAGTGTCTCTTCGCCCTATTCTGTCAGCCAGCCATCCAAAGAAAATACCACCGATTACTGATGAAACAAGTACAAGCGTTAATGCGAATGAAACAATTTTAATTCCAACATGAAAATATGCTGCTGTTGGAGACAATACAAAAGAAGTTATTAGTAGATCGTATCCATCAAACATAAAGCCCAGCAAGACTGCTATGTATATTATAGTTTTTTCTCGATTCGTATAAAGAGGTTGTTGCATCAATTTAGTTTTTATATTACTAGTTTGAATATTTAATTTTTTCGTTTACTATGCGACGCTTGTCAAATCGATGCTGGTCAAATAAGACCACCTCCTAATGCAG
>JAGDXJ010000013.1 GCA_023256355.1 Nitrososphaerales archaeon
ACTATGTTCTGATACCTTTCTTTTACCTGTTTTTTGGGTTTTATAAAGCTCCATACTGAATCAAAGTGTGTGTAAAGCGAAAAAAGTAACTCTTCAATGTTCTCAACTTTCTCCAGCAGATCCCTTATTATATCAAGGTAGGGAGTGACCTGGTAAAGCTGCCCCGTATAAAGCAGATATTCATGATCAGTATCATCTTCGATAATTTTTTCTCTGGGAATCTTTGCTGGCATTAAATCTTTTAGAGACTCTTTTGCTAAATGGTCTATAAATTCATAAATATCCATGGCTAGGACAGCGCCGCCTTGGCACAGGCTTCGTCCTGATCGGGTGAACCCCCGCTTACGCCTACGCCTCCTGCTATAGCTCCGTTCTTGATAATCGGCAAACCTCCCTGTCTGCCTATAACCTTTCCATCATACTTTAATGACAGGCTGAATAGCAAAGACTGAGCTTCAGAAAAATTTCTACCGACGGCTCCAGAATCCGAGTGCTTCTCCCCGAGCAGCCTGAACGCAACAGCTGTAAAGGCTTTTCCCATAGCGAGGTCCGGAGTTATCCAAGCCGCATCGTCCATCTTTTCAAGCAATACAAGGTGACCGTTAACGTCGTACACAGCTACGCTTATTTTTATGCCAATTTCTTTTGCCTTTTCTATGGCTTTTTCAGCCATCTTTTTGGCTTCTTCAAGGGTTATATTTTCTGTCATATTTTTATCTACTCGATCTGAATATATAACTTTTTAGAATGGATATGCGTGGCTTCAGGCTGTGTTTAAAAAATTTATCTAATAAAAAATTTTTTTGTTTTAAAAACGGAAGTTTTTAAAGTATAAAAGAGACATTTGTAAAAATTTATATTCTTAAGCTTTGTATAATTGCTCAATGGAAGCCCAAAATCCGTGGATATCTGAGTTAAGGTCTATCGTGGGCCCTGAAAACGTTTTTCTTGATGAAGCAAGTAAGTACCTTTTCCAGCAGGGCGCTGTGGATGCATTTAAAAGAAAGCCTGAAGTTGTCGTTCACATTACGAAAAGGGAGCTTGTCCCCGAAGTTGTTAAAGTTGCTTACAAATATGGGGTACCCATAGTTCCACGGGGTTCCGGTTCAAGCGTCACGGGCGCGGTGGTCCCTGCCCGGGGCGGCATCGTTCTAGACCTGAGAGCTCTTAATCAGATAAAGGTTGACGTTGATAACGGAATCGTTGAAGCAGAGGTTGGAGCTACAGTTCTAGATGTGGATACAGAATGCAGAAAACACGGTTTCTTCTTCCCTCCAGATCCTGCGAGCAGCAGGGTTGCGACCATAGGAGGAGCATTGGCTGAGAATTCTGGAGGAATGAGGGGTGCTAGGTACGGCGTCATGAGGGACTGGGTTTTGAAGGTTGAAGTCGTGCTTTCTGATGGCACGTTAACATACTTTGGGGAAAGCACTTACAAGAACAGGGCCGGTTATGACCTCCTTGGATTGGTTGTCGGAAGTGAAGGCACTTTAGCGATAATAACAAAGGCATGGCTGAAGATGATGCCTCTGCCTGAGAAGATAGTAAGAATTGCAGGCTTCTTCAACACTCTTGACGATGCAGGAGAAACGATCTTCAGGATAAGGAGAGAAGGCGTTAACCCCCTGATCTTGGAGTTTGCTGACAAACAGGGTATTGAAGCCGCAAACAAAGTCAGGGGTTATAACTATCCAGCTCTTGATGGAGGCATGGTGCTCGTGGACGTCGACGGACATGCAGAAGGCCTAGAAAAAGTCGCTGAAAGAGTTGTTAAGATAATGAACGAAAACCACGCTGCGCAGATAATAAAGGCTGAGGATCCTCAGAAAATGAACGAGCTTTTGGATGTCAGAGCTGTTGCGTTTACAGCTCCAGGGCACCTTTATCCCGGTTTCATCGATGGAGACATTGCTGTGCCTCTCTCAAAGATAAAGGACGCACTCAGAGGTGTTGATGAAATAAGAAAGAAGTATAACGTCTTTATAGCAACCGTCGGTCATGCTGGGGACGGAAACCTCCACCCTAACATCGGAGCTGATATGAACAACAAAGAGGAGTGGGAAAGGGCAGAAAAAGCTGCTAGAGAGATCAACGAACTTGCCATAAAGCTCGGTGGCACGATCACAGCCGAGCACGGGATCGGAAAGCTGAAAGAAGACATGCTGCTGGAACAGTTTAGAGTCAGAAACCAGATGCCAGTTTACAGGCTTATGAAAGAAATAAAGAATATATTTGATCCCAAGAACATTCTGAACCCTGATAAATATGCGCTCGGTGAAGAATGGAATGAATGAGAGACATAGAGAAATATTTGCGGTCCTCAACTTCACTAAGGAAACTATACTCAAGTACGGTAACCCTGTAGGCGTTCCCCAGGAAGAGCTTTCTCAATGGAGCAAAGGTCTTAACCTTAAAGAAAACGGTGATACGATTTTCTATACTGGAATGTACTCTTACATGGGTTATGCTGAAACAGCCCTGCTCCTTGAATATACTGCTAAAAAAGAAGGAATGAGCATAGCCCAGATGCTGGACATGGCAAAGAAAGCAAAGTACCTCGGTTACAAGAGCACGATGAAGGACGTGATAAAGCTGCTGAAATCTCCAATGAGCTCTCTCGGCAAGTTACTGGGCGTTTCTTCGGAGGCACTTTCAAAGTTAAGGTCCATAGCTGAAGAAAATGATCGAAGAAACGAATACTACTGGGGAGTTCTAAGAAAGGGCGTTCAGGTGCTTCAGAGAAGCGGCATAGACATAGCTTATCTAGGAAAAAAAGAACCTGATTCGGGCGTTGCGCTTCACACTTTTGGTTTGCTAGATGATTTTTCAGAAGTTGCAAACGGTGTTTACAAAAAGCTGAAAGAATATGGAGTTAAAAACATGATAACCATGGACCCTATAACGGCAACGGTTTTTAAGAAGTTCTATCCGCAATTTGTCCAGGGTTTCGATATTGATGTAAAACACGTATCAGAAGTCCTAAAGCCAGAAGGTCAGAAAGAACAAAAAGATAAAGTCGTGTACCATGATCCGTGCTATTTGGCAAGGTATCTGAGAATTACTGAAGAACCAAGGAACCTTATTTCTTTATCTGGCTACAAAGTTATTGACCCACCTAACAACAGGCTCAGGACGAGGTGCGATGGTGGAGGAGTTGAATATACCGACCCAGAAGCTGCAGTTAAGACAGCAAAGATCCGCCTGGATGAGCTCCTCGCAACGGGCGTGAGCAACATAGTTACCTCATGCCCCGCATGTGATATGATGTTCAGGGCGGCGGGATACGTATCTAATGCAAATTTCAAGCTTTACGACCTCGTGGAGGTTCTCTGATAAAAATGAACTCAGAAGAAATACTGAAACAGGTAACTCAGAAGTGCATAAGGTGCGGATTCTGCGTTTACTCGTGCCCGAGCTGGAGCGTTCACGGCATGAATGAATACTACAGCCCCCGCGGAAGGGTAACCCTTATCAAGGCTATGGTCAACGATCCGAACTTTAAAATTGAGGAGGCCGTTGACTCAATATACACCTGCAACACCTGCAGAAGGTGTTATATAGAGTGCCCTACCGGTGTTGACGTTGCAGAGCTTTCTATTTATGCAAGAGATTATATAGCGAAAAAGCTCAATGCTGTAAAGTAATTTTTAAACTTCTTCTGCCTTTATTTTTCTTATCAGCTCGGGTATATCTATCTTCATTGGGCAGACTTCCCTGCATTTTCCGCATTCGAGGCAGAACGCAGCCAGTGATCTGGCTGTTTCTTTTGAATTTGTTATTGCAGTCCACGGGATCCCGATCGCTGCTGTGTATATGTACCCCCATGCTCCGTCGACTACCTGAAAGACCGGGCATGCAAACTGACATGCTCCGCATTTTATGCAGAGCAAGGTTTCTTTAAGGTCATCGTTTCTTATTCGTCCGTTATCTAGAAGTATTAGATGTATCTCTTTGGGGCCATAAAAGTCATAAGGCCCGTTTATTATGTGAACATAAGTAGTGTACTCAAAACCGCTGAATATTGCTTGTGTTGTAACAGCCTTTATAGCATCCAGCAGCGTTGGGTAAATTTTTTCTACAGAAGTTATCACGATGAGCTTATCGGGCAGCGTTGATGTGAGTGCCCCATTCCCTTCATTTGTTATAAAAATTACAGAACCGGTATCAGCTGAAAGAGCGTTAGCCCCAACCATACCGAAGTCGGCTGAGAAGAATATCTTTCTCATGAACTTCCTTACACCCAGGACCATTGAAGTTACGTCGTTCAGCTTTTCACCGACAACGGGCTCAAGTAGCTGTCTGGCCCTTTCTTCGCTCATGTTAACAGCAGGCGTCACCATATGTGCTGGCTTTTCGTTTGCGAGCTGTATAAGGAACTCACCAAGGTCAGTTTCGTATATCTTGATGCCGTGGCTTTCCATGAACTGCCTTAGCTCGATCTCTTCCCCGACCATGCTTTTGCTTTTAACCACAGTGCTCCCCGGTTTTATTATTTCAGCGATTATGTTCTTCAGATCCTGTGGTGTTCTTGCAAAGTAAAAGTATTTGTTTTTTCCTTCGAAAGCTTTTCTGAACTTTTCAACTGAAGAGACCACGTCAAACAGCATTGTCGACTTCGCGTTTTTTACGTCTTCAGCCCAGTCCAGGGAGTACTTGTGTGTTGCTATCGCATACTTTCTCTTTTTTAATTCGTCTTTTGTTGCCGCTTCTGATCCTTTTCTCAGGTCCTCCTTTTTTAACGCTTTAAGTATCTTTTTATGAACCTGTTTGTAGCTCATTTATTTCACCAGGAACAAATATGCGTCCTTTGGTCCATGTGACGGCCTAACTATCTTGTTTTCGATATCTCCTGTCCTGCTGGGTCCGTTTACTATCTGTATCGTAGCCGGCATCTTGCTGTATTTTTTGATCAGGTTGCCTAAAGCTTCAGGTACCGTATCAAAAATCGCGCTTTCTTCAGCAACAGCTATAAATATTTCAGGCAAAAATGCAACAAAGCTTTTCGTACCATCAAAGTCGAATAGTACTATCGAACCAGATTCAGCTGCAATAGCATCAGGCTCAAGGATTCCAACGTCTACATCAAAGAGTTCTTTCTTAGCGTCTGCAACCGAACCCTTTTCAAGCTTGATAATCGTTTCTAACTCGAGCTTTTTTACAAGATCTTCATATTCTGCCCTGATGTTTGTGTAAACCAAGGACCTTTTTCCTTTTATAATGCTTAGAAGTGTGTCCCGTAAAGCTTTCTTTTGAGCAACATAAAAGTAACCCCCGTGATTCTGGAACATTTTATTTAAAGTCTCGATTTTATCCTCGATAAAAAGGTCCCTGACCTTCCAATCGTAAGAGTTTAATTTCTCTATTTTTTCTTCCACAATATTTGTTATCAGAAACTGTTTTATAGCTTTTTAATCCATAGTATTAAAAAGTTAAACGCGCGACTAATCTGTTTTTGTTTACTGTAAGGTTTATATAATAACCCTTTTTTAATATAATTTAAAATGGAAAGAGTAAAACTTTCTAATAAAGTAGTTCAGAAATATTCTGAGCTTTTTGGTGAAAAAATGGTAAACGGCAGAAAACTGGTTGTGGAAGACGTTATAGCCCAGGTCTACGACGAAGTCAAGGACTTATGGGAAGCCGCCCTTAAAAAGAGAAGAGAATTGCTCGATTCTACTCTCAAAGTAAGGGAAAAATACTCAATACCAAAATGGGATGAAGTTTATGAGGACCCAGTGACGGGGGAAAAGAGAACTTACAGGGAAATAGTACAGGGGCTGATCGATAATTTTCTGGGAAAGAACACTTCGCTTTCATGGCGTCTGAACGATCTGGTACCGATACCGGATTATGCTCATCCGCTCAAGAACCCGGGACTCGAGATTACAGGTCCCTGGAGCCCTCCAGATATGGCTATAAAACAGATAAACGCGGACGTTGCAGCTACGATGGGACCTGATGACGAAGATGCAGCTCCTCCCGATTACATACCCTACAGCAGCAGGGACAAGTCCTCAATAGGTCTTTTTGAATCAAGGTTGAACGAAAAGAAGATACTTTCTGGCCAGCTTCTTGAAGTCAAGATAGAGAAGAAGGGTCAGCTCAGGGTTTACAAAATGCAGAAACCGATGGAAAAATGGCCAGCAAGCTTTCACAGGATCCCCGGCATACATCTTTTAACCTTTAACGTTAAAATAGACGGAAAACCTGCTCCATCTTTTATAGTTGACCTTGTGGTTCACGCGCTGAACGATTTTGACTCGTTAAAGAAAGCTGGGAGGATTGTGTTATTTTACCTGCCAAAGACTCAAACCCCGCAGGAAGCTTTCATGATAGCAAAAGCAATCTGGAAGTTAGAGATGCTGATGGGCGCTGAAAAACCTGGTAGTCTGATCAAATTCAAGGCGCTTTATGAAGAGGGTAATGCAGGAAGGCACCTTCCTGCGATAATGTGGACCTGGAGGTACTGGCTTATTGGGGCAAACGTAGGCAGGTGGGACTATACAGCAAGCCTTATCGAAATGTGGAAGAACGAAAAGATTCTTCCAGATCCGCAGAATGGTTCCCGCATGGGAATGACCTCGCCTCACATGATGGCATATCAGAGGTATAACGCTTTGTTAAACGTGATGGCGGGCATGAAGAATGGTGAGTTGAAGAACGGTGCACCTATAGGTGGAATGGCCGCTGTGATGCTCTATCAGAAATCTGACGCATACGGTAGGCACAGGCACAACGCCGTAACGCTCAGAGCAATGAAGCTTGATAAATTAAGGGAGAGATTGATAGGCCTTATTTTTGTTCCTGAAGAAGACGTATCTGGTAAAAAAATAACACTTGACGATGTTATAAAAGGAACTGTAAAAGGAAAGCTCTACGATGCGTATAGACAGAGCTGGGTGGCATCTCCTGATGATCAGTACGTTGCAGCAGGAAATGGACCTTTAAGAGCTGATGTCTCAGAATTACAAAAAATGCTAGATGCACCTGTTGTTTGGGAAGAACAGAATGGGGAAAAGATTGCTCCGAAAGTTGAGAGTGGACTAACGGAAGACGAGAAGAAGCTTCTGAACAGCCTTGGACTTGTAGATGAAAACGGCAAAATAACTCCATGGATAGTGACTAGGGACATGTTAGAGACACCTGAAAAGTTCATTTTGTCAGATAAACTTTGGAGGGGAAAAGACTTATGGAGCAGCCTTTATGATATAGCGGAAGGAGATGTAACTGTCGAAAACATACAGCATGCATTTTACATGGCAGCAAACTATGGCTTTCAGGTACTTAACGGAAACCTTGCTGCAGCAATAGACGATTACAGAGCCTTCGCAAACAGGCTCGTAAGGTTTATGAATGATCTTGCTACTTACAGGATATTCGTTTCTTGGCTCTGGACCTTGGCTAATAACGGTGCAAAGGTTACAAAAGATGGGTTCATAAAAGGGCCAAAGCTTACAAAAGACGGCGTAATCCCAGACGAAAATGTATACCAAATAAAAGCTGGAACAACATTTGATAAGCAGATGTTTGAAAAAATTTGGGAGCAGCATTATAAATGGACAGCAGAATTCTATAGAGATTACGACAGGCTCGTGGCTTATCGGTTAGCAATAATTAAGGTAGGCTTAGAGGGGGGCAAAACATATGAAGAAGTTACACAAAAGCTTGACGAAGTTTTAAAAGAAATCGTTCTTAACAATGTACTTGACGAAAGCGCCGTTAAAAAGATAGCAATGCTGCTTGGAGTTCAGTATACTGATAGGATGCTAAAGGTGATTAAGAATATAAAATCAGTACAGGACTCTATCTCAAAAGCTTATGGCAAAGAGCCAAAATATGAGAAAAAGATTACTCTGAACGAAGCGGCAAGAAACATATCGAGAAAGCTTGGACTTAAGTACAAGCAAGTGCTTGAAATAATAAAAGCAAACGAACCTATGTTTGACCGTATGGAAGCTCCAGTAATAATGGACATCCTTAAAAGGCAGATATTCTCTCCCAAATATATTCAGCATAGCGCTAGAGTGCTTTTCTCGTTGGCTGACAAAGA
Organism: Nitrososphaerales archaeon; assembly: GCA_023256355.1. Lineage (GTDB taxonomy): Archaea > Thermoproteota > Nitrososphaeria > Conexivisphaerales > UBA164 > CAYFFZ01. Next base: position 8,051 of record JAGDXJ010000013.1, read on the forward strand.
TGCAAAAACAAGACGAAAGCTTCTTGATGCAATATATTACTTGGATAAGAAACTGAACCCGGTTTATAGGGATAAAGATGGAAACCCATCAAGGGACATGTTAGTAAAGGCTGTTAAGAGAAGGAAAATATCAAGAGAGATTCTGCAAATTCACGATTATATCTATGATTTCTTTTAAAAACAGATAGATTTTATATTTATAAATCGTTTTATTAACGAATTTAAAACTATAATTTATATAGGATCGTTAATATTATTTAGTGATAATGAGCATTACAGATGAGCTTGCAAAGATAGTTGGCAGAGAATATGTTTTGACAAAGTACGAGGATATTATTCCATACGTTAAAGACGCATCGTACATCGAAGGGGAAAAACCCATAGCTGTTGTTATCCCGGGAAGCGCTTCTGAGGTTGCTAAGGTCCTTAAGCTTTGCTACGAAAATAACATACCAGTATATGTAAGAGGAGGAGGTACATCGTTAACTGGTTCATCTGTACCTGAAGGTGGCATAGTTATGAGCATGCTTAGGTTTGACAGAATACTTGAAGTAAACCTAAAAGATAGATATGTTATTGTGGAAGCTGGTGTCAGGGTTGGAGAGCTTAATGCTTATTTAGAAAAATATGGATATATGTATCCTCCGGATCCAGCCAGCGATATAGCCGCAACCATAGGTGGATCCATAAACACTAACGCAGGAGGTGTAAGAGGAGCAAAGTACGGGGCAACTAAGGAATGGGTGTTAGGTCTCGAAGCAGTTCTTCCTGATGGCACGATTGCCCAGTTTGGCGAAAAAACTCTAAAAAGGTCAGAAGGCTATGACCTTACCGCTTTGATGATAGGTAGCGAAGGCACTTTAGGTGTTATTACCAAAGCAATTTTAAAAATAGCTCCATTACCGAAAAGGGAATCTATGTTTCTCGCTTTCTACGATAGCTATAAAAGATTTGGGGATGTAATAGGCACTCTTAATGAAAGAGGGCATATACCGCTCACAGCTGAGTTTTTAGACGAGGTTTCAATGAATGCAGTAAAGAGCTATGGCATACCGTATCCAAATAATGCGAAGGCGCTGCTAATCATAATAACTTCAGAAGAGAGCGACGAAGTGTTAAAAGCACTAAACGAAACCTCGCCAATCGAAGTAAGAACCATTAAAGATAAAAACGAGATGGACAACGCGCTAAAGCTCAGGAAAGGTCTATATTCTTCTTTACTTTTAGAGAGAGAAAACCCTGAACAAAGAGTTATAATAGGGGATATAGTTGTTCCCCCATCAAAAATTTCGGAGACCGTCGACGAAATATATAATGCAGCCAAATCGAGCGGCTTAAAAATTGCTATTTTTGGACATATAGGTGATGGTAATGTCCATATAAACATATTCGCCGGTCCTAACGATATGGACAAAGCAAAAGAGTTGCTGCTTGAAACAGGAATGATAGCAGTAAAACATGATGGATGCGTTTCAGCAGAACACGGAATAGGTTTAGAGAAAAAAGAACTTCTCTTAAAAGAGTTTGCTTACAGGAACAACCAGATAAACCTCGAACTTATGAAAAAGATCAAGAACGCATTTGATCCAAAGAAAATACTCAACAGGGGAAAGCTCATTGAGTGACGTTGCCAGAGCTCTCTCTTCAGAAGCATTAAACTGTATAAACTGCGGCTTTTGTGAGGCTGTCTGTCCGACAATACCCGCTTTCGATTATAAAACATCGATGGGCGCAAGAGGAAGGATAAACTTAGCCAAAGAGTTTTTGAACGGTAATCACAGCCTTAACTTTAGAGATCCTTTTGAATCTTGCCTTGACTGTTATGCATGTTTTCAGGTATGTCCAGCGCATGTGAACTCTGGAGTTGTCAGCGAGCTTATGAAACAGGCAATAGCAGAGGGTCAAATAGAGGACCAGAAGCATCAGGTAGCCGAGATGATAACCAAACTTATATTAAAATACAAAGACCCTCTAGGTTTAAAAAAAGAATTAACCGAATGGTCTAAAGGCCTTGAATTTGAAAATTCATACGAAACTATACTTTATACTGGACACATGTATCAGCTCATGGCGTACAACAAAAAGCTTGGCGAAATGCTGAAATCAATAGGAGAACTTTACAGATTCTTAACACCCTTGCTTTCATCTTTAGGCAATCCTTCTTTTATTTTTTCAAAGTTTTATGATAAAAAGATTAAAGAAAGGTCTGAAAGCCAGCTTAAAAATATTTACTTTCTCTTAAAAAAAGCGGGCATCAAATTTTCTTACCTAGGGGAGGAAGAACCATATCCGGGTACGCTGATGATAGATATGGGTTATGTAAATGAGTTTAAAAAATACGCTCAGTGGGTTACTGATTTGTTTCATAAAAAAGGTGTAAAGAACATAATTACAGTTGACCCTCACACCTACGATGTTTTACTCAACAAGTATACAAAATATGTAGAAGGCTTTGATTTTAACATAACATTTTACCTTGACCATCTGAACTCACTGAAATTGTCAAGATTAGGTAAAAAAGTAACTTATCATGAACCGTGTCACCTTGTAAGACATACCGATCATAACTTGCCGAAGGGATTTATTGAAAACACATCAGATCTGGTTCTGCCGATACATAATGGTAAAAACACTTATTGCTGTGGGGGACCTATTGAAGCTTTTTATCCTAAAGCTTCTGAAAAGATTTCAGATAAAAGGTTTAAAGAGCTCAAGCAGACAAAAGCAGAAATTATTATTACTTCATGCCCAATTTGTTTTGTAAACCTCTATAAAGATGAATCAGTTATGGATATATCCGAGCTTTTAACAAAAATCGTTACGTAAAAACTTTTTAAAAACTAGCCCTTTTCAATAAAAGGAATGATGCTGTTTAAAATCTTCCTGCTGCTTTCTATCTTTTGTTTTGCGATTTCTCTGTATTCCTCTCTAGATAGCTTGACCCTAGCATACCCGAGCCTTGCTGAAGCATCAGCAACCGACGCCGCCTCTTCTATGAATACTTCCCATTCATCCATTCTGGGCAATATATAATCCTCAGAAATTCCTTTAATTTCTGCCTGTCTTGCCAGCTCTTCAGCGGCTGCAATAACTATCTGGTCGTCAACTTTGCTGCTTTTGCTGTCCAGTACGCCTCTAAAAACTGCAGGAAAAACTAAAGAATTGTTAACCTGATTCGGAAAGTCGCTTCTTCCGGTAGCAATTATATAGGCTCCAGCTTCTTTCGCTTCATCAGGCATCATTTCAGGAACTGGATTAGCCAGCAAGAAAGTTATTGGCTTGTCGTTCATTTGCATTATCCAGTGCTTATCTATAGTACCCGGTCCTGGTTTGCTCGCAGCAACGAGAATGTCAGCACCTTTAAAAGCGTCCTCTATTGTTATTGCATTCTCGCCGTTTGTCTTTATTGCAAGGTCATACTTCCATTTATGAGTAAACATAAGCTTGTCTACATCTTCCCTGTTAGCGTAAAGGGGCCCTTTACTGTCTATAAGAATTATGTTCTTTGGGTTAAATCCATAATCTATAAGAACATAGGCTGTCCTTATGTTTGCAGCTCCAGCTCCAAAAAGTACAACTTTAGCATTTTCTTTCTTTTTTCCTGTAAGTTTTATAGCATTAATCAAACCTGCAAGTATCGCTCCGGCTGTACCGTGCTGGTCATCATGCCATACAGGTATCTTAAGCCTTTCAAGCAGTTTTTCCCATACTTCAAAACACATCGGGCTTTCTACGTCTTCTAAGTTTATTCCTCCGAAAGAGGGTTGAATAGCTTCGGCTATTTTGACAATTTCATCAGTCGTCTCTGCTTTAACGGCTAAAGGCACTGCATCTACTCCACCTAAAAATTTGTAAAGGAGAGCCTTCCCTTCCATGACAGGGAGACCGGCTGTTGGACCTATTGGTCCTAGCCCTAAAACCCTTGTCCCGTTTGTCAACACTGCTATTGTATTTCCTCTGCTTGTTAGCTCAAAACTTTTATCTTCATCAGATTCAATAACTTTAGAAACCTGGGCAACGCCTGGAGTGTATATTATTGCGAAGTCATCATAGCTTTTTAATGGCACTTTAGGTATTATCTGTATTTTACCCCCATACTTTCTTGAATACTCTACAGGATCCAATTTAAATAAAAGTTAACATACACAATTATATAAACGTAAACGTTTTTTAATCAATGAAGACTTTTTTTAGCCAAATGACTAACGAACCAAGTATTTCTGTTAGTTAGACTTATCTGTAAAATAAAAACGCTTGATTTTTCATTAAGTATAAAATTTATCGTTGACTTTATCAATACTCTAACAAGTTAAATATTTTAAAGAATTTAGTATATTTTGTTTCTTGATTTTTTAAAAAATAAACATTATTTGCAATATATGCCTATTAAATTAAACGTACGTTTATAACAAGTTTAATATTTAAATTAAATATTAAATTTATCGCTTGACATCCAACTCTATTTTAGGAGAAAAGATACCGCAAGTCGATTCATGGCTTAAAGTAACCGGAACGCTCAGGTACAATTTTGATATAAGCTTACCTGATATGCTGTTTGCAAAACTGGTGACGAGCAAATACGCCCATGCGAAAATAAAATCGATAGATTTTGAAGATGCTTTAAAAGTACCCGGTGTTGTAGCTGTAGCTACTGGAAAGGACTTTCCTTATAGGCTGGGAATTTACGTATCAGATAGAGACGTTCTTGCGATAGATAAAGTAAGATGGGTTGGTCACCCAGTAGCGGCCGTGATAGCTACAGATATAGGTGCTGCCGAAGAAGCGGTAGAAAAAGTGGTCGTTGATTATGAACCTTTAGAGCCTGTTCTTGATATAGAAAAGGCTCTTGAAAATGATTCTCCACTTGTTCACGAGCATCTGGGCGAATACAGTTCTTTCCCTGGTTTTAAACCTATACCTGGCACGAACATAGCTAACGAATTTAAGCTCATAAAGGGTAATGTTGACGAAGGCTTACAGCAATCCAGCCTGATTATAGAAGATACTTTCAAAATGCCACAAATAAGCCATGCTACGATGGAAGTGCAGAATACAATAGGTTACTGGAGACCAGACGGCACCGTTGAAGTATGGAGCAGTGTGCAGTCTCCGTATGCAACAAGATTTTTACTTTCTAAATCGCTGGGTATGCCTTTAAACAAAATAGTAGTACACGCACCCCCCATAGGTGGGGGTTTTGGGCTTAAAGCCGGGCTTGGATGGGAAGCGCTGGTGGCATTGCTGTCAAGAAAAGCCGGTAACAAACCAGTCAAGCTTACGCTCAGCAGGGCTGAACAGATGATTGCAGCCCCAAGCAGAGATCTTTTTCTGGCAAAAGTTAAGGCTGGTTTTTCAAAAGAAGGAAAATTTTTGGCCTATAAAGCTGAATTTTTTATGGACGCAGGGGCTTATGCTGACTATACAGTTAACGTATCGAGAACTTCTGGTTATTCTGCGGAAGGTGCTTACGAAATTGAAAATGTAAATGTAAGATCACTTGCGGTATATACAAACAAAATACCGACTACGGCTATGAGAGGATTTGGCCATCCGGAGAACCATTGGCCTTTGGAACAGATTTTGGATAGAGCCGCGCATGAACTAAAAATGGATCCCGTAAGCATAAGAAGGATAAACCTTTTAAAACCAGGAAAATCTTTTAGAGCCACAGGAGAAAGGGTAAGAGAAGACGAAGGCGACCCAGAAGGGGTTTTAAAAACTGCAGCCGAACTTATCCAGATCGAGAAAGTTGAAGAATCTTCTGCACCATGGCTAGTTAGAGGCAAGGGTTTATCTATGCTGGTCAAGGCTCCTTCTCAACCATCTAACGCCGCAGCTTCAGCGATCGTTAAATTAAATGAAGATGGCACTATAGATGTAATAACGGGAACAGGCAGCATGGGTCAGGGTACACCAACAGGTCTCGCAATGATAGCGGCAAAAGAGTTCGGTGTGCCTCTTGAAAACGTAAAAGTAGTACAGACTGAAGGGGTAGATACAGACAGGAACGCATATACATGGCAGACAGTCGGAAGCAGGGGACTATTTTCGGATGGTATAGCACTTTTAAGAGCTGTTGATGACGCAAAAGATCAGATCAGAACCATGGCCTCGGTTGTATTTAAAGTTCCAAAAGATGATTTAGAAATTTCAGATGGATATGTTTTTTCAAAGTCTCATCCATGGGTGAAGAAAGAGTTAAAAGAATTTGCTAACGGTTACACGTTTGATGATGGTACATGTATAGGGGGGCCAGTGATAGGCAGGGGTTCATATGCGCCTGTTCTTAATACGTTCCTAGACGAGAATGGTCACGGTTCTAATACTGTGTTCCATACATTCGGAGCTACTGCTGTAGAAGCTGAAATAAACTTGATAACGGGTGAAATCAAAATTATAAAGGCAGTCCAGGTTTTTGACATAGGAAAAATAATAAATCTCATGGGTCTTATAGCGCAGGCAGATGGAGGTTTTATAATGGGTTTGGGTTCAGCATTGTTCGAAGAAATCAAGTTTGATGACAGCGGATGGGTGCTTAATCCAAATCTAACGCATTACTATATACCGCGCATTACAGACATAAATTTTGAAATTAAAGAAAAATTTTTGGAAACGCCTCAAAAAGATGGTCCTTTTGGAGCAAGAGGTATAGGGGAGCACGTGATGATAGGTGTTGCGCCCGCTATAGCAAACGCGGTTTACAATGCTACAGGCGTTAAAATCAATGAATTGCCAATGAACGCTGAAAACATATGGAGACAGATAACGAGCCAAAAGCCTGAACTTTTTTACAAAGCATTCCAAAACTTTGAAGGCTCTCTAAAGGAGGTAACAGCTAAATGAGTTTTGGGAGCGCTTATTTTACATTACCTAAATTCAAATACATAAAGCCCAGGTCTGTGGACGAGCTCTTAAACTATTTATCAGAATATGGCTCAAATGCAAAAATAATGTCAGGAGGGGTTGGAGTTATAGCGTTCATGAAAGAACGACTGATATCTCCTGATTATATAATTTCATTGTCCGACATTCCCGAACTTAAGAAAGTAAAAAACGACGGCGAGACGTTTGAAATAGGCGCGAACGTTCACCTTAGTGAGCTGGAATATGAACTTGTACGCAAAACTGTGCCGACACTTTTCAAAGCAGTCAAAAACATTGCTGATCCAACCATTAGAAACATGGGAACGCTGGTTGGAGATCTGGCTGAAGCTATTCCTTGGGCAGATGCGTATCCGGCTTTACTTTCTCTTGATGCAAGCTTAGAAGTAATGAAAAAAGGTTCAAGTAAAAAGGTTCCGGTCAACGGTTTTGTTGAAGGTTTAGGACAGATTAATCTAAAAGAGGATGAATTTATATCAAAAATAATAATTCCTGTAAGAAAAATGCGTGGGACTTACCTAAAATTTGCAAATTCTAGCGAATATGGCCTTGCAACGGTTGCGCTGACTTATCTTTACGAAGAAGAACGGTTTAATTTAGTACTAGGTTCAATAACAGAAAAGCCGATCGTCATAAACAATGCGGACGTTAACTGGGATTTTAAATCTGACCTCAGTAAGAACATTGAAAAACTGAACGCATACATAGATTCAAACGTAAATCCTGTGGATGATCTGCTTTCGTCTTCCAAGTTTAGAAAGAACATTATAAAATATCTTACTTTGCGGGCAATAAAGGAGGTATTTAGTTATGAAAGAAATTAAACTTAAGGTCGACGGCGTTATAATGAAAGTCAATATAGATGATAACGAAATTCTTCTGGATGTTCTTAGAAATAAGCTAGGTATAAGAAGCGTAAAAGCAGCATGCTGGAGAGGAGAATGCGGGTTGTGTACTGTACTCCTTAACGGTATACCTGTAAAAAGTTGTATGATGCTCGCAATCGAAGCTGACGGTCAGGAGATCATTACCGCTCAAGGTTTATACTCTGATGAAAGAGCGAGGAAGCTGATGGATTCTTTTGTAAAACATGGGGCAATGCAATGTGGTTTTTGTACTCCAGCATTCATACTCACATCACACTATATCCTGAATAAATACCCAGATGCCGATGATGAAAAAATAAATGAAGGACTCAAAAGCCTCATATGCAGGTGCGGAACCTATTTTCAGATAAAAGAAGCCATTAAAGAAGCAAAAAAGTATTACGATCACTTTTCTAAGTCTTAACAATTAAATTTTTAATGAAAAAATTATGCGTTTTTTGATAATAAAACTTTTATAAGCTGTATTACAAATAAAACCAATTTGAAAATAGAAGGTTGTGAAAAAATAGATACAGACCCTGAAAAAACCTGGATGTATTTATCTGATCCAGAAAAAATAATAAAATGTATACCTGGCGTTATTGAATGGAGCGTTTCACAGAACGTTATAAAAGCAAAGATAAAACAAGGTATCGGATTTATAAAAGGTACGTTTGATATTGAGACTGTTATAGCAAAAAACGATTCTTTAAAAAAAGAAGCTCTACTTCAGCTACAGGGAAACAGCAATCTTGGAAATTTTAAAGCCAACATTACAATATATTTAAATAAATTAGAAAATGCGCACAACCTGTGTTATGCAGCAGATGTCAACGTTTCTGGAATGATAGGGACTTTATCAAGCTCTATTGTTGCTAATACAGTCAAAAAAATCGTAAAAGACCTTTTAAACTGTGTAGCTGAGAAAGTAGCAAGCCTTTAATTTTATCGTCAGATACAGATTAGATTCTGACCTTTTTTTAGCTTTAAAGATCAAAGTTTTTAGCTTAATATACGTTCAGGGCCAGAGATCCAATTTTATAGTCTGACGGTAGCTCCTTAAAGAGCGCGACAAATTTACTTGCTGTACAGAATAATGCTTTGTTGTTCGATAAAACGTTGCCCGTTAAACTCACGTGAAGTGTATGTTGATTGCATGACCAGCACAGCTTTTACAAAAGCAGAAAGCTTCGCCGTTCACGGCGGAATAAGCCTTTTCGTTCTTTATCATTTATGGTGCGAGCCGGTCAACTTGATGCTGGTGGGGCGCCTGAGCTGACTCCTCAGGCTATAACGGCCCTCGCCGAAAAACAGGTTATTGAGGTAAAGCCCAGCAATAAAAGGACTAACAAAGTACGCTTATTGCCGAAAGGAAGCGCTGAAAGAAAGCTCGAAAGGCTCGGAGACATGTTCGCGAAAGCATTCAACGAGCTGAACTACATGAGGAGACAGCAGTTCTTCTCAGGGCAGAAAATAGACTTTGAAGTAACGGCAAAGGCCGTATATGAAAAATACAAGAGCATCTTTGGATCAGCGAACGTCCAGCAACTGATCAACAAGAACAATGAAGCCTGGTCTTCATACTTCAGCCTGCTGAAAGCAAAGAAAGAGGGAAAACTGCCGGGCTGGTTCAAAGTCAAGTCACCGGGCTACATGAAAGAGAATAAAAAGAGAAAGCTTTTGCTCGTAATAAGGAACGACAGCTATGCAGTGGATGAGCAGAACAGGAATATATTTATCAAGTGGTTTAACATAAAAATTCCTTTCGCTGGACGTCTGCAGTGGTATGGGAAGCAGGGCAGGCTTGAAATTTACTACGATAAAACAAAACAGGCTTGGTACGCATCGATCCCGGTCAAAGTTGGTGCTGAAACGACAAGGAACATCGTTAAATGGGAAAGAAAAGAAGTCCAGAAAGAAAAGCCTAAAGGAAATAAAAGAGCCTCGATCGACCTCGGAATAAACATACTCGCTTCAGCTGTCATTTCAGATGGAACGTGGCTTCTCTATAAAGGATCAAAGGCTAAAGAGGACTTTTTCTACCTGCAGAAAAAGATTTCAGAAGTTAAGTCGCTTGAAGACCGAGCAAAAAATTTGAAGCTAACAGAATGGTCTGAAGAGCTCAGGCTTGAGAGGAGGAGGCTTGAAGGGAAATTGAAGCGAAGAGAAGCTCACCTTTACAGAACTTTAGCGTCGCATTTAATTAAAAAGCTCTGGTCTCTTGGTGTTTCAGCGATCTATCTGGGCTATCCGTATGAAATTGCTCAGGAAAGGGGGAATAAGCTCACAGAAAATTTGTGGTCATATCGTGAACTGATGGATACAATCGAGCACGATGCACAGGAATACGGGATCAGAGTTTATGAAGTGATTGAGTACAACACTTCAAGGCTGTGCGCATACCATGATGCCGAAGTAACCCGAAGCCCGAGAGGGGTCGTGAAGTGTCCTCTTGGACACAAGCTTCATTCAGACCTCAACGGCGCGCTGAACATACTCCGGAAGGCAACAGGCTTGATAGTTCAAGACGTTGCAAGACCGCTTTCATACATCGTTCTGCATAACGGAGTAGCTCCCGTTAAAGGGGAGTAACCCTCGAGACCTCGGGAACCTTCGTCCTTCAGGGCGGGGAGGAGGTCAGAAAAAATTAACGTGTATTTATGTAATTGGCTATCGTTAAATATATAAAAATTTTAGTTATTAATTTTACTATGAATAATAGCTATAAACTTTATATAAATGGAGAATGGGTTGATTCGGAAAGCGGTGAAAGAATTTCAGTGATAAATCCTTCTACAGGCAACGTAATAGCCGAGGTGCCTAAAGGTACAAAAGCAGATGTTGATCATGCAGTAGATGCGGCAAGAGATGCTTTCGATAAAGGATCTTGGGCCTATATGCCTCCTTCAGAAAGGGCAAAAATATTTTTCAAACTGGCTGACATTATAGAATCAAAGCTAGAAGAATACGCAAAAATGGAAACAATGATAAGCGGAAAGAGTATAAAACAATCGACAAGCTATGATATACCATATACTGTTGATAATATAAGGTTCTATGCAGGAGCTTCAAGGTTGCTCGATGGAAAAGCTATGAATGAATACGTGCCAGAGGGGACATCATCAATCAGGAGAGATCCTATAGGAGTTGTATCGGTAATAACTCCATGGAACTATCCTTTAATGGAAGTTATCTGGAGAGCAGTACCAGCAATGCTTACTGGAAATACAGTAGTAGCCAAACCTGCGAGCTACACGCCTTTAACGACTCTAATGCTAGCAAAAGATCTTGAAAATGCGGGCATGCCGAAGGGAGTGTTCAATGTAATTACAGGAACGGGTAAAGAAGTTGGAGAATACCTGGCTGGCCACCCAAAAGTGGATATGATAGCTTTTACCGGAAGCACTGAAGTTGGTAAAAACCTTATGGCAATTGGCTCTGAGACGCTTAAAAAAGTTTCCCTGGAGCTTGGAGGCAAAGCACCTTTTATAGTTTTCAACGATGCCGATGTTCAAGCTGCTGTACAAGGAGCGGTTGTTGGAGGTCTTGTAAATAATGGAGAAGATTGTGCAAATTCAACAAGATATTATGTTCACAAAAGTATATACGAAAAATTTGTAAATGAATTAACTGCAGAACTTAAAAAAGTAAGGATCGGGGACACGTTAGACCCAGAAACAGATATGGGACCACTTGTTTCTTCATCACATAGAGAAAGAGTAGAATGGTACATAAATAAAGGGATTGAAGAAGGTGGAAAGCTTGTTTACGGTGGAAAAAGACCAAATATAAAAGGGCATGAAGGAGGATTTTATCTGGAACCCACGGTGATTGAGACTGAAAATCAAAAATCCGTTATTGTTCAGGAAGAAATATTTGGTCCCGTGTGGACTGTTCTTAGTTTTGAAACTTATGATGAGGCGATAGAAAAAGCAAACGATGTAATATATGGGCTTGGTGCATCAGTATGGACAAAAGATGTGCAAAAAGCTGTAAAGGCTACAAAGGACCTCAAGTTTGCAACAGTTTGGGTAAACGAACACGTAGTTGTGCCCTCAGAGATGCCATGGCCAAGCTACAAACAGAGCGGAACAGGTGCTTCACTTTCTACGTATGGACTTGAAGAGTATACATATTTAAAGCACGTTTATTTTGATATTTCTGGTAAACAAAGGAAGTCATGGTACTACCAGATATACGGGCAAAAATGACAACTTTCATTGTTTTTGCGTAAAAATATCTCTCAAGTCAATGAACTTTTTGTTTATAACTGTAAATTAATCATCTTAATCAAACAGAATCAGAAGAGGTCTTTTAATCTTTCATATATTTCGATGTACTTTTTAAAACATTTTTCATACTCTAAATAATTTTGTTGAATCGGCTTAACAGGCTTAGATTTTTTAAAATTTTTATTTTTAATTTCTTTCCAGCTGCTCCCAGACATAACTTGTGCTATTTTAATGTCGCCATCTGTTTCAGAAGCTTCATTTTTTAGTTCAACCTCTGAATTAAGAACATCAGCTAATATCTGCGCAACTTCCTTTGATTTTGACAAACCACCGGTTAAAAATATTGATTTTGTTTCGTAACCCATGGTTTTAAAGGTTTCAACATTATGCCTAATAGAGAAAGCAACCGCTTCAATGGATGCCCTGATTAAGTCACTCCTTTCTGTCTTAGTAGAAAGGCCAAAAAACACAGAACGTGCATTGGGATCGAATATAGGTGTTCTTTCTCCTGCTATGTATGGAAGGGCTATAACTCCTGATGAACAAGGTTTTGAATTATCGATCGATCTTTTTATCATGCTATATTTTGTGTCTAATCCAAGTATGTAAAGTACAAAATCGACAAAGCTTCCAGCTGATGAAGTGCTTCCATTCATGTAATATAATCCATTAACTGGACTCATATCAAGGTATAGTTTTTCATTCGGGATTGGTTTATAAGTAGAATAATATATTATTCCTGTTGTTCCAAGTGTTACCTCAAACATACCATCATCAATAAGGCCTAGTGAAATTGCTGCCGCTATTGCGTCGACTGTTCCCGAATTTATTTCAAAATAGTTCCCTTCGAACTTAAATGAAGATGCTACATCTGTTGTGGATATTACATCTGGAATAACTTCTCTTTTAATGCCTGAAATTTCAAGCATTTTATCAGATAATTCATTTTTCTTATAGTCAATGAATCCTTCTTCTAAAGCAACAGTTTTATCAACTTTTATTTCTCCCGTCAGTCTCCATATAATATAGCTTGTAAGATCCATAAACTTCCACACCCTTTTATAGAGCTCTGGCATGTTCTTCTTGAACCACAGAATT
>JAGDXJ010000006.1 GCA_023256355.1 Nitrososphaerales archaeon
CTGCCCATGCACGGCTGAGTTATCCAGATCCGAAAATCTGTATAAGCTTATCTATATTGACTGCTGACAACGGCGTCATTTTTTGAAAATTTTTCTGGTCTGTTAATGAAAGAAAAATAAACGATCGATACAGCTCCAAGCAGATCAGCTGAAGACCAAATTTCAAACGGGTTAGTAAATTTTGAGAGCAAAAAGCTTCCGTAAAGAGAACCAAGGGACCTTGATGAACTGCTCAGCATTCCGAAAACGCCCAGATAGCTACCCCTTTTTTCTTCTTTTGATAACAGGTTAGCGAAGGTCATTGAAAGTGGGGACACTATGTTTTCACCCAGAGTCGTAATACATGTGCCCAATAAAGCATACATCAATCCTCCAAACGCGTAAACAAAAAAACCTACTATGTAAAAAATTATACCGTATTCGATCCAGCGTACGATGTTCTTGTTGTAAAGCATCTTTGCCATGGGCATCTGAAATATAGCAACGATAGTTCCATTAAGCAGGTATATGAGTCCATAGAGGGACACAGGCACGTTCATGTTGACAGTTTCGTAAATGGTTAATGTCAAACCGAACTGAGCTATAAAAGCGTAAATCAGCACAAACGGGGATATTTTTTTCAGATAACCGAGGTCCTTGAAAGTGCTAAGATCGAGGTTGGAATAAAATCTCTGTTTTGCCTTCAAAAACAGGAAAAGTACAGATGAGGCAAGAACTATCACGCCTGAGATTATCCAGGTGTTTTTGAAACCCAAATATCCTATCAGTACACCTCCGATCAAGGGGCCTGCAGCCCAACCAACGTTTATTCCGATTCTCATTTTGCTGTAACCTCTGATCATGCCGTTCTGATCGGAACCGAGTTCGCCAACATAAGCGTTAAAGGCCGCCATGTTTGAGCTTCCGAAAAAGTTCTGAAAAAAGGACATAACTATGAAGACAAAGTAACCCGGTATCAGGAAGCTTATCCCCATCAGTACAAGAGCAAAACCGCTCCCGATTTGGGAAAAAACCATGACCTTCCTTCTTCCAAGCTTGTCAGAAGCCGCACCACCAAACAGCTGTCCCAGAGCCCCTATTACAGCCAGAAACACGTAAACAACGCCAACATAGGGTAAAGGAAGGCCTTTTCTGTAAAGTGCGAGCCCTAGATAGGGGGAAATTAAAGCTATGGCAAAAGTCCTGAATAAGCCTACAAAAGGTATCAGCAGCTCCGATGTTTTATTTTCAGAAGCTTCTTTCTGCAATTTCCGGAATCACCGTTTGTACAAAACATGGCAATTTATCTCATCGATCCTTGGCAGTAAACGCTTGCATGTTGATGCCGTGCATTTATTCAGCACACTAGCTTTAAATTATCAGTCCATTCTTGAACTCGAAAGAACATTTTTTTATGTCGCTTCTAACAAAACATACGGGCATGACCTCTTCAGTAGTAAAAGCTGCCATCCTTAGACGGTAGTCTGCTGCGATAGCCCCCTGGTTGATCTCTCCTATTTCTTTTTTTACATCAAAAAACACGCTTTTTATAGCTTCAAGAGGATCATTGTTCTTCATTCTTTCAACTATTCTGTATGCGGTCAAGCATCTTATGTTCTGTTCTCCGATACCTGTAAGGGCTGTACCCCCGATTTCTTTTAAGGCATAAAACCCAGCTCCTGGAATAGCCGAATCTCCTATTCTACCAGCTCTTTTTCCCCTTATACCCCCAGTTGAAGCGGCTGCGCTTGTATCGCCATCCCGCGATACGGATATGGCTCCGATTGTCTCAAGATCTTCTGACTCAGTCCCTTCTTTTCTTACAGTTCCTCCGTAGCTTATCAGAACATGTCTTCCTTCGTTTAAAACTTCGAGAGCTCTTTTGATCGCGCTTCCTTCTCTTAGATTTGCAACTGCCCCTGCAGCCCTGTCTTTTCCCCTGAATATTCCGGCGTCCATTTCAACAAAGCCTGCATCGTTGCTGACCGAGCCTTTCCCTGCGTTGAACATCCCGCTTTCTTCCATAAAATATAAAGCTTCAACAACGGCGTCAACAGTTGAACCCTTAGCCGAATATTCATAACCCATTTCAGCAGCTTTTATCAGAACGCTCAGAGCTTTTTCGTCCTTCCTGCCTTTTCCAGCTCCACCGTGTACTACAAACGCCAATTCGTTCTCTCCCTTAAATAACTTGGTAAATCCCGTATTTTAATTCTGTCCTGAGACCAGCTATCTCTGTCCCTTACCGTTACGGTTTCGTCTTCGAGAGTCTTTGAATCAACTGTTATCGCAAAGGGAACGCCGGACTCATCCAGCCTCGCATACCTTTTTCCTATATACCCTTTGTCATCAAAGATTACGTTAAAGCCATAGTTTACGAGTATATCCCTGACTTCAAGCGCTTTTTTGACAAACTCATCTTTAGAAACAAGAGGTAGCACGGCTACCACGTTCTTCAGCAGCCCTTTAGGTAGAGAAAATATGTTCCTTCCTTCTTTTTTGTTATAAGCATAATACAGCGCGACTAGCGTTAGCCGGTCAAGCCCGAACGAAGGTTCTATGACGTGAGGTATAAACTTGCGTATTTCTTCTTTTTCAACTTCCTGTATTACCTTATACTCTTTATCGTTAAGCCTGATGCTTCCGAGGTAAACACCGTCTGCCCTAACTTCAGGCTTCATCTCTATCAACTCTTTCCAGTTTTCTCTCTTCATGAGCTCTTCCCTGTTGATTATAACGCTCGTCTTAGTGCTGAGGGCCTTTCTCTTGATAGCATACATTTCTTTTCCTGTAGCCTGCATGTGTGATTTTAAGTCAAAGTCGGTCCTGTATGCAAAGCCGGCAACTTCAGTCCAGCCGAGTTCATCTATGAAAACTTCGTGATCAAACGTCTGAGCTGAATAGTGGGCCCTTTCACCGGCTATCTTTTCAAAGAACCTCTGTTTTTCATCAGGCACGCCAATGCTGCTGAGGAATTTTTTAGAGAGATACAGAAAAAACGCAAGCCATTTGGTCTTTATCACTCCCTTTTGATAGGCCTCCTTTGGAGTAAGCTCTTCTGGTTCCCCGCTTTCTCTCGCTTTCTCATGCAACAGCCTCAGCTTCTGATCATCGGGAAGATCCGGGGCGTCCTCTTCCTGAGGGTCTATAAAAAGTTCAAGCTCCATCATATGAAATTCTCTCAGCCTTATCAGCCCCTGCCTTGGAGAAATTTCGTTTCTGTAACCCTTTCCTATCTGGACGACTCCCATTGGAAGCTGCTCCCTGTTATAATTATAAAGGCTGTTAAATTCAACAAATATCCCCTGGGCTGTTTCAGGCCTAAGATATCCTTTGTTTTCAGCATATGGCCCTATGTTCGTTTCAAACATATTCAGGTAAAGCTTAACCGACCATTCCTGTCCCCCGCATTTGGGGCACTTTACCTTGTTCTGATTAAGAAGCGCTTCAAGGTAATAAGGTTCGGCCCCTTCTGAAACTTCAACGCCGGCTTCCTTTAGAAGGTGGTCAGCCCTGTATTTGGCTCCGCACTTTTTGCATTCAGCCATCGGGTCTTTAAAGTTGTCAACATGCCCTGAAGCTTTAAGGATCTGATAAGGTAGAAGGTCAGGAGAGTCCATCTCAATAAATCCAAAAGGCTTTACGAAAATATCCTTCCATAGCTCCTCTATATCTCTTTGGAGATAGGTTCCAAGAGGGCCAAAAGTGTAGAAACCGCTTACTCCGCCGTAGATCTCGAAAGATGGCCAGAAATAACCCTTAATCTTAGCTAAATTCAGAACGTCATCAAGCTTACTCATGATTCAAACTAACAAGAAAGTGGATATTTATAGCCTTTCCTCTAATAGATCAGCCTTGCTTTTGGATTTTTTTCTTTTATCCACTTTAGCCTTTCTTTTACCCTTTTTCTTATGTCTGAAAGCTCCTCAAATTCCCTTATTATCTTCCCGTTCTCCATATATTTTTTCAATACCGGCTCATAACCTTGCGGGGGCTCAAGGTAAGCTGACTGTATTATATCTTCTCCTTTTTCGTAGTTTCTGAAAACTTCCTTTTTGCCAGAAATATCTCCTCTTTTTGCCTTTTTGATCATCTTCCCATCTTTTTCAACTTCAACTATCTTCATGTTAAAGTCCACGGTCGGAGCATCTGAAACAGAAGTTCCTATCCCGTAGCCGTCCACTATATCATTCATCTTCATAATGTCGTCTTCATCTATCCCTCCAGAAATTAAGATCTTGACGTTCCTGCCTCCTCTCTGATAAAGCTCCCATTTAACTTCTTCAACTATCTTCCTCCAGTCCCCTTTTCTTGAACCGGGAGTATCGAGCCTTATTCCGGCCAGCTTTCCGTTCAGGGTTTCCAGAGCCATTATGCTTTCTGTTTTCTCATCATAGTAGGTATCAACAAGGGCTATCCTGGGAACGTCCTGTTCTATGTGCTTATCAAATGCTATCCATGCATCTCTTGGATTGTCAAAAAGGAGTATAAAGCTATGGGGCATGGTTCCAGAACCTTTCATTCCGATAAGGTTTGCACCTATCACGTTGCTGAAACCGTCAAAACCCGATATGTAAGCGCCCCTTTCTATCATTGGAGCAAGAGCAGGGTGGGTCCTTCTTGTGCCAAAGCTGAGAAGGATCTTTTCATCTCCGGCCAGAAACCTGAACCTTGCGGCCTTTGTTGATATACCGCTCATAGAACACAGGAAACCAAGAAGTGCTGTTTCAAACCTTGCAAAGTACCTGTAGGACCCTTCGATCCTCATCACCGGTTCATAGGCTATATCGTTTTTTGATGTAAAGAAAACTTCTCCTTCATCAAAAGACCAGACAGATACAGGAAGGCCCTCCAAAAGTTTTAACGCTTCATAAACGCCGCTAAGAACTCCCCACTGGTCTTGGTAAGGAAGGTGTCTTGTGTAAATTTCGGCTACAACCCTCGGGTTTATCTTTTCACCGTCCATCGCCTTTTCGACGTTAAGAAAGTAAAAATCGGTTGCTAGGCCATTTTTTATTTCATCTTCGTTAGCTATCCAGAACTTTCTGTCCTTTAGATCATATTTCATGCATAATTTTAATCAAAACCTGCTTATAAATTGATTTTTAATTTATAGAAATTGTGCCAGGGATTTTTATCAATCGCATAAGCTGATTAATCAAAAAATTTTATATTGTATAAGGTTAAAAAACTATCATGGAAATAAAGAAAGTTGGAGATGTAACGTGGGAAATTTCAAAAGAAGGGCAGATGAGGGTTCCTGTAAGGATTTATGCAACTGACGAGCTAATCCAGAGAATAAAACAGGATAGGACCCTCATTCAGGCTATGAACGTTGCCACTTTGCCCGGAATACTGAAATATTCTTATGTGATGCCTGACGGTCATGAAGGTTACGGCTTTCCAATAGGAGGTGTTGCGGCTTTTGACGTTGAAAATGGCGTTATAAGTCCCGGAGGCGTAGGGTACGATATAAACTGTGGCGTAAGGCTGGTCAGGACCAACCTTACTGAGAAAGATGTAAGGCCGAGGCTAAAGGAGCTGATGGATAGCCTGTACAGAAACGTTCCGAGCGGGCTGGGGAGCGAAAGCGGATTCACGTTTTCACAATCAGAACTGGATGAAGTCGCAAAGCTTGGCATGAAATGGGCACTGGAAAAGGGTTACGCCTGGGAAGATGACCTCGAGTTAGCTGAAGAAGGAGGAAGCATGCCCGGGGCTGATCCTTCGAAGGTTTCAAGAGAAGCCAAAGCGAGGGGAGCGTCACAGCTGGGAAGCCTTGGAAGCGGCAATCACTTCCTTGAAGTTGAAGTTGTTGACAAGATCTTTGATGCAAACATCGCAAAGAGCATGGGGGTCATGCAGGAAGGCCAGGTTTTAATCCTGATACACACGGGCAGCAGGGGTTATGGGCACCAGGTGTGTAGTGATTATCTTCAAATAATGGAAAGAGCTCTTAGAAAGTACAACATATGGCTTCCTGATAGAGAACTCGCAGCGGTGCCTTACATGAGCGAAGAAGGGCAGAACTACATTAAAGCAATGATAAGCGCGGCGAACTTTGCGTGGACAAACAGACAGCTCATAACTTATCAGGTAAGGAAAAGCTTCAAGATCCTGGGAGATCCAGAAAAGATCGACATGCACCTTATTTACGATGTCGCTCACAACATAGCAAAGAGGGAAAAGCATAAAGTTGATGGAAGCTTTAGAGAAACTATAGTGCACAGAAAAGGTGCTACCAGAGCTTTCGGTCCTGGTTCAGAGCTTATTCCAATTAAGTACAGAAACATAGGTCAGCCGGTTCTTATACCCGGTAGCATGGGCACAGCCAGCTACGTTATGGTCGGTTTGAGCTCAAACGAAGAGCTCAGCTTTGGCTCTGCGGCTCACGGAGCGGGGCGATACATGAGCAGGAGCGCTGCAAAGAGGACATGGACTTACAAACAGCTTGTAGATGAACTGGAAAAAAGGGGAATAATAATAAGGGCGGCAAGCAAAGAGACTGTTACAGAAGAAGCACCTCTGGCGTACAAAGACGTGGATCTTGTAGCTGAAGCGAGCGAGCTCGCAGGGCTCGCAAAGCGGGTTTTCAGGATGAGGCCCATAGGCGTGGTAAAGGGATGAAATCAAGAGCAGAAATAATCGTTGAAGGGCTTGTTCAGGGCGTTGGCTACAGAGCTTTTGCAAAGAGAGCTGCTGATAAGCTTGACCTAAAAGGTTATGCAGAAAACCTTCCCGACGGAACCGTCAAGATTATCGTCGAGGGAGAAAAAGACCAGATAGAATATTTCATAGAAGAATGCAGAAAAGGTCCTCCTCTTTCTGAGGTTGAAAACCTAGAAGTTAAATGGGAACAATATAAAGGCGAGTTCGATAGCTTTTATTATTTTTAAAGCTAAAAAGCTACTCTGGAGCTTAAATACTCATCAGGCTTGCGGCTATCCTCCCAGCTAAAATGGGATGTCTTAGAAGCTTCATGGCAACGCGTCTTACATTATAGCCGTTGGCAAGGTCCAGTATGTCATTTTCATCAAGTACTTCAGCTAGCGTGTTAAAGTCTTCGTCCGAAATCTTTTCAAACAGGCGCATAGCCTTCAGACTTGTACGTATTCTCTTTCCCCAGGGATCTTCATAAAGATCGTAAAATTTTTTCAGTTTTGTTTGGCTGTAATCGTTATCTTTTATGGCTTCTGCAGCAACTCTTCCCGCAACAAGCCCTGCAGCTAAAGAAGAATGTATGCCTGCACCGGTAAATGGAACAACTGTTCCTGCAGCATCTCCCACTAAAAGGACGTTATCCTTTGCAACTTCAGAAATTAATCCTCCAATCGGAACAGGGGCTCCTCTGTAGTCTATTATTCTTGCTTCTCCAAGTTCGTCTTCGTGTTGCTTTACAAATTTATCCAGGTAAACTTTAGCCGTTGCACCCCTAACGCCTATGCCAACTTCAGCTATGCTGTCGGTTTTAGGAAATATCCAGGCATATCCCTTCGGGGCAATGCTGTTTCCGAGGTAAAATCTCACGCTTTCCGGATGTTTTAGTTTTACGTTTGCCATTATGTACTGAATCGTTGGTATAGGTTCCGATTTTTCCTTTATGCCTGCGACCTTGGCTACAGATGAATGATACCCATCAGCACCTATTATTATCTTTGTTCTGTATATGTTCCTGTTGGTCTTTACCTTAAGCGTTTTGCCTTCTCTTTCAAAATCTATGAACTCTTCCCTAACGTGAATATCGCTCCCGTACTTAGCTGCCTGTGATGCGAGCTCCTGAAGAAAGTATGTCTTGTTAATGGCGTAGCCCTCCTGGTTTATTGCTACGTATTTCTGGTTTGGGGCAAAGACTAGGGCATTCGCCTTCCTTACGATGTAAGGGGGTTCAGGTTTAATTTCAGCTGTAACGAAAGCTCCTTCAGAAGTTGCTTCGCCACAGGGCTTCCAGGCAGCTACTGCTGCTTCTCTTTCCAGTAAAAGCGTTTTCAGCCCTTCCTTGGCAGCTGATTTAGCTGCTCCAACGCCAGCTGGTCCACCGCCGACTATAATTACGTCGTAGTCTAAATCCTGCATTAAAATACTATCAATTCATATGAATATATAATCATTTCTGAAAGTGTCTGATTAGTACTGAGAGAGGGTTCCGTCTTTTCTCGCTTTATCAAAGGCCTTGGTATATAAGTACAGTCCCAACGGCAGCGTTATCAAGGTGAACGCTACAAGTATGTAGATTATGTTTGAAAGTGCGCCTATACCCACTCCTTCTAGCAACGATTCTCTTAACCCCTGTAAGGCCCAGGTTAGAGGAATGGCATAACTTAATTCTTTAAGGTACCACGGAAGAGCCGTAACCGGGAAAACCGTATTCCCCATCAAAGCAGTAAAAGTAGAGAAAAAGAATGCGATTGGGTTTCCCTGTTTAGTTATCATTACAACAGCTCCGGAGATGGCTGCTATGCCGAATGATGAGAGCAACAAAAGGATGAATATTATGGATGCTGTCATTATTCCAGAAGGTGAATACCTGACACCCAGCCCAAAGCCTATAGCTAAAATGACGATCATGTTTATGCTGTTTAAAGCAAAACCCCACAGGGAGGAATAGGTTAGAAAACCTAACATGCCTGATGGAGAAAGGACATAATATTCAAGAGTGCCATAAAGTTGCTCGTTTCTTAACCTCTGGCTTACCGTGGTTATCGTTGACGAAACATATCCCTGAAAAGCCAGCCCTATGACCACAAAAGCTGTGTAGCTACCTCCGCCCAGTACTGAAACTATTTTGTTGCCAAGCGCTGTCCCAGTAAAGTAATACGTAAAAACAGGTATTATCCAGCTCAGCATCGTTAGTGCGGCGTTCGTTTTGTAGCTTATCCAGACCTTGAACCCTCTCAGATAAAGATAGGCATAAAGCTTAGACAGGACGCTCACGTGCCCAGGCACCCCCTCTTTTGAACTGATAGGGTCTGAAATCCTGTTCGTTTTCACCTGCGAGAGCTATATAAGCATCTTCTAAGGATGGCGTTATTTCATAATAATCCGGAGTGAACTGTTCAACCAAAGGTTTTGGCCCTCTTATAACGGCATAGCCGTTTTCATACCTTGTTATGAACCTTTCTAGTGAAGGAATAATAGCGCTAAGCTTGGCTTCTACTATTTTCCCGGCCATGTTTATGATATCTTCTGGTGAACCCCTTGCAATTATTTTGCCATTTTTTAAAATGTATATGACATCAGCAAGCTCTTCTATTTCGTGCATAAAATGGCTGGTAAGAACTATGGTTCTGTCCATAGAAAGTTTTCTTACTAACTGTCTAACTTTTCTTGCAGAAGCAACATCTACACCAAGCGTGGGCTCATCCAGCAAGATTACGTCAGGGTCATGCATTAGAGCTCTGGCAATCGCAAGCCTCCTGAGCATCCCCGTGCTGTAATGCATCGTTGGCTCATCCGCCCACTCTTTTAATCCCACCAGATCTAGCAGTCCGTACGCTCTATTTTTAGCTTCTTTAATGCTCATATCATACAGCGAGCCGTAGAACAGCAGATTCTCCATTCCGCTTAACCTGTAATAGAGAAGCCTGTCGCTGACCGTAACAAGACCTAAATGCTTTCTAACATCATTCGGTTGAGATACAACGTCATACCCATCGACGTAAGCGCTTCCTGAAGTTGGTAAAATAAGCGTTGAAATTATTTTCAATAAAGTTGTTTTCCCCGCACCGTTAGGACCGACGAGCGCTGTAAGTTTCCCCCTTTCGGCTTTGAAGTCAATATCTTTTAGCGCTTCCACCTTCCATTTTTTACCTGTGAATACCTTTGTAATCGAGTGCGTTTCTATCATTCCGGTCACCCAGTTAGCCCAGCAAGAATCTTTAGCGCATCCCTGAGCTGTGATTTGCTGCTTCCATCGATCCTAGACAGCCTGTTTTTTAACTCTAGAATGGCTTTTAACCTCGCTTCCTCAAGGACCTTTGCACCTTTACCTGTAAGGCCGATAGCAACCTTTCTTCTATCTTTTCTGTTTTCAACTCTGTAAAGCAGCTTCTTGAGCCTCATCTTTTCGACTATTTTGCTGGCTGTCGGCTTTGAAACTCCTAGGTACAAAGCTATATCGTCTATAGAACAGTCCTTGTTTCTGTTTACATATGATAAGATCCTGAACTGAGGAACTGAAAAGTTGATATCTTCCCTCATCCAATTTCTAAAAGTCCTTGAAGCTTTGAAAATGCTTTCTAAAAGCTCTTCGGCTAACTTTTCATCAGGATCGTTTGACAATCTAACGATTAGATAAGCTAACTAGTTTATACGCTTTTTGTCGTTAATATCACTTTTTAATCACTCGATTTACCTTATAGTCCATAGTTTCTTCTTTGTCTCTTCTGTCATCTATCCTTACAGTTGTAACTATCCTGTTTATACCCTGTTTGTTTAGCTCATCGTGAACCGCTTGAAGCACATCGCCCACTTGCTTTACGTTTTTTAGCTCAAATGAAGTTCCCATAGGGCCGACCTGATACTTCAGGTTCATTTTTTCTATGACTTCAACAACCTTTTTTATATAACTGCTGACGCTCGTCGAGTTCGTGCCTATCGGGTCAACCGCTATTTCAACTATAACGTTCATAATTATATTAAACATAAATTTTCTATTATACTTTTCGTTTTATTTAAACTGTTGCAAAAAAGGGTACTATAAGCGGTACCATAACGCTCAGGATTATCCCGTTTATCGTGGAAATCAGAGCATAATCAGGGCCTAAAGCTTCACTAAAAAGCCCTAGGGTCGTGTCCATTGATGTGGCCCCGCCGACAGCTATAAGACCTTCCGGGTTTTTTCCGAGCTTTGAAAGGAATGGGACCAGAATAAACGTTAGCTGTTCTCTGAAGAAGTTTACAAGAAAGGCGATTATACCTGCACCTGGCCCGAAATACTTGGCGACCAGGGGTCCGTCGAGCGTGTACCAGCCGAAGCCAAAAACTATAGAAAAGGAAAGGTTCAACGGTTTGAAAATTATCATATACATAAAGAAGGAAGCCAAAATTCCTCCCGAAATCGCTGTTAAAACCGAAAGCATTGCGCCTTTCCATGCTTTTAAAAATGAGTTAAGGTCAAGGACGTTTCCTACCTTTATTCCTACAAGAAATATGAGCAGAAGGAGCTCAATCTCCAAGATTAAATCGAAGGGAACACTAACTTTTATAAAGAATCCGAGAAAATAACCCAGAATCAATGAAATAAGGTAAACAAATTCTCTAATGTCTATATTTTTGCTCTTGCTGAACCTGAATTTTTTCCCCCAGAGAAATCCTAAGCCATATGTAAGTAAAACTGTAACTAAAGCCGCTATAAGCGATAAAACAAGGAATATGAAGAAGGTCTTCATGTAAACCTCTTCTGCGCCCCAGTAGGAGATCGTTATTATAAGGATTATCACAGCAGCCTTAACGGCTACGTCAGGCACAGAAACTTTTAAACGACCAAGCGCTATAGCTAGCAAATACACGACCACTAAGTAAAAATAAAACGGCATAAACACTTTCCCACGGCAGACTTTTAAAACTTTTATTGATGTAAAGCTAAAGAAATTTATGCAAAGGGTCTTGGTTTCATTCAGGTTCTTTGATGAATGGATAAAGTTTCTGAAAGATAACGGACTCGAAGTCAAAGCCTGGGACTCTCCTGTTCCTCCTACAAAGACATGGATAAAAGAAAACATCAGGGATGTTGATGCCCTGCTCTGCAGCCTTGTGAACAGGATAGATAGCGAAATCATAGATGCGGCCAAAAAACTCAAGGTCATAAGCACTTTCAGCGTCGGGTATGATCACATAGACGTAAATCACGCTAAATCAAAGAAAATCAGGATAGGTTACACGCCGGAAGTCCTGACAGACGCAACAGCTGATCTGACATTCGGGTTGATGCTTGCTGTTGCGAGGAGAATGGTTGAAGGGGACAAGCTGATAAGATCTGGAAAGTGGAACCAGCCTTGGACTCCTGATTTTATGCTTGGAACGGAGGTCAGCGGTAAAGTTCTTGGAATTGTTGGGATGGGAAGGATAGGTAAGGCGCTCATAAAAAGGGCTAAAGGTTTTGGTATGAAAATAATTTACAACAGCAGGACAAAAAAGGATGTTGACGCAGAATTCGTTGATCTTGACTATTTGCTTAAAGAATCAGATTTTGTAGTTCTGGCTGTGGACCTTAACCCCACAACGTACCACATGGTAAACAGGGATTTTCTTGAAAAAATGAAAAGGAGCGCTTTCCTGATAAACGCCTCAAGGGGGAAAGTAATTGATGAGCGGTCTTTGACTGAAGCTCTAAAATCAGGCACAATAAGGGGAGCCGCTCTTGATGTTTTTGAAGATGAGCCAACTAGCCCCGACAACCCGCTTTTAAAGCTTGAAAACGTTGTGCTCACGCCTCACATTGGTAGCGCGACGTATGAAACAAGGCAGAAGATGGCTGAAGTTTCCGTTAAAAACCTATTAGCGGGAATTAAAGGGGAACAAATGATCTACGAGCTGTGAACTACTCCAACCTTACTGTCATGGCTTCTCGGTTCATCGCCGCGCTTGCTTCCACATTAACCTACCGTTTTGAAATCTTTTTCATGTCAAACTTCAGCTCATAAGTTTTTGCTTTATGATGTTTTCTCCTGAGAAGCGTGTCTTTTCTCTTTTCCCTGATCTTTACATTTTTTTCAGGGTTGAGCATCAGCCTGTAAATATCGTGTTCTGAAGCCTTTAAAAAACATTTCTATAAGGGGGCTATCCATACCCTCCCTCGCAAAAGAGTACTTTTGCCCCCTTAACCTCCAAAAGGTTAAAAAACATTTATCATTCTATAGTATATTTTATCTCGCCAAGCTTTGTTGTCCTTATAAAAGTTCCGTGTTTGAGGACTATACCTCTTAGAGAAGCGTAGATGGCAAACGGCACAAAAACGAAGTACAGTATTTCAGAAAACAGCGCATAAAGGTAATTCAGACCAATCTTTGAGGCTGAGGATATCATAGTTACGATGCCCGAAAGCATTATGAAAGCCGTAAAAAATAATATCAGCGGCCTGAACTGTGTCTGATTAAAGTAAATGTACCCTCCTGTGATCATCGATATTACAAGAGCAAAAGTTATGAAAGGCGTAAGCCCTGTCATTACAAGATCGGCTTTGCTCGCGAAAGACATGTCGCTCTGCATTATGTCATTGATCTTTCCCAACGTTGATCTTACCATCCCTTCATTCCACCTCACGTACTGGCTTATAGAATCTTTGAGGTTGAATGGAACCTCGCATTTTACAGCTATGTCAGGGGCATAAGCTATCCTGTGGCCGTCTTTGGCGAGCCTCAGGGTTAATTCCCAGTCCTCTCCTATATCTTCGTTTAACCTGTATTCTTTCAGAAGAGCTGTTTTTATAATAAAATTGCTACCGGTTAAGGTGACGGGCAAACCTATGTAGAATTTTGAAGGCTGTTCGATCAGCTGATAGTAGCTCTGAATTATCGAGTTCGCCTTTGCTATCCTGTTATATTCTGAATTGATTACGGGGAGCTGGACGCCCTGTACAGCATCATATCCTTCCTGAATTCTTTCAACTAGTTTTGTAAGCAGGTCAGCAGAGGGTATGCTGTCAGCATCCAGCAGCACAGTGTACTCAGAAGATGGGTCGGCATAGTTCAGAGCGTTGTTTACAGCACCGGCCTTCCATCCTTTTCTGTCATTCCTGTGAACAACCTTTAACCTAGAATCTTTAAACCTTGAAATCTTTTCAGCTGTGCCATCTGTTGAGTCATCAGCCACTATAACTTCGAAATTTGGATAATCAAAAGATAGAACGTTTTTTAAAACTCTTTCAATCGTATTTTCCTCGTTATAAGCTGGAATTATCACGGTAACCTTTGGGACCCTGATCAGCTTCAAGCCCTTAAACCTGTATTTTTTAAAAAACTGAAGTATGGAGAAAGCATAGGGCCTGATTGTGAAATATAATATAAATGATGTAGAAACAGCGTATAAAACGATGACTGTTAAATCCATACTATCAATATTATATTAAAATATATATACGTTTGACTGCAAAAGATTCAAAAATTTGCAAAATTGGTCCAGCATGATTATACCATCATGCGGCTCATTGTGAGCTATGGGGTCATCACACTTCAGACATCCCCAGAGCTATTCATAGCCGCAATTTATTTTTAACGCGTATCTGGATTTAAACATTCCCATAAATAACGCTTTCCAGATAATTTAAAAATATCGCAATAAAAATCAAACAAATTTGAAATGTTTATAACAATATCATTTAAATAAATCAAAAAATATATCTATGGAAGAGATGAACTTACTAGATCAAAAATTTGACGTAGCTATAGTCGGAGCCGGTCCAGCAGGTTTAGCTGCTGCATACTACCTCGCTAAAAAGGGTTTTAAAACGGCTGTTTTAGAAAGGGGAAGAGAAATCGGGTCCAAAAGCATTTATGGAGGCAGGATATACTCTGCTCCTCTTAAAGAGATCTATCCGAACTTTAACTCAATGCCCGTGCACAGATGGGTTAAGAAGGAAAGGATCAGCATAATGCCTGATTATGAAAGCATGATATCCATAGATTACCAGGGAAAAGAGGCCATAAGCTTTACCGCTTATTTAACTGAGGTTGTAAAGTGGATGGGCATACAGGCAGAAACAGCGGGTGCTACATTAATAACAGACGTCCCGGTCACAAATTTCTACAAAGAAAGCAACAAAGTTGCTGGCGTGGTTTCAGGTGAAGACGTGTTAAGGTCGGACGTAGTTGTGGATGCTGAAGGCGTAAACAGGCTTGTCTTGGAAGCATCAGGCATAGTAAAACCGTTGAAGCCTGAACACGTAGCACTCGGGGTAAAAGAAGTTTTAAAAGGCGATAGCAAACAGATAGAAGATGCTTTTGGGCTTTCCCAGAATGAAGGGCTTGCATGGGTTTTCCTCGGAGCTGCAACTGCAAACACTCCTGGAGGAGCATTCCTTTATACGAACCGTGATTCTGTGAGCCTTGGCGTTGTCGTCCTGCTTGATAAAGCCATAGCGAACGTGAAGGATCATGTCAGTCAGCTTGTAGAGTCTCTTAGGACCGCTCCTGCTCTGAAGAATTACCTGCAGAACCTGAGAATTTCAGAATATTCTGCACATCTGATACCAGAAGATGTTTGGTCTCTCCGCCCGCAAAGGCTTGTCTATGACGGACTAATGATAACAGGGGATGCCGCAGGTCTTCTGCTGAACGCCGGTTATACATACAGAGGTGTGGATTTCGCTGCATACTCAGGTTACCTTGCTGGAAAAGCGATCGAAAGTGCACATGCAAAAGGCGATTACAGCGCGAGCGCACTTTCTTCTTATGAAGAAATGCTTGAGGATAGCATAGTGATAAAGGAACTGAAGAGGTTCAGAAAAGTTCACGAAGTAATGAAAAGCGGTTTGCTGTTTGAGAAATACCCTAAAATCATGAGCGGGGTGATGAAGAGGATGTTCGAAAATCCCGACGGTCCGTCTAAAGCATGGGACGCGATAAACGAAGCGTGCAAAGAAAACCAGTACTCGATGTTAAAGCTTTTGATTGACGGTTACAGGATGGTGAGATCACTGTGAGTACACCAGAAAGAAAATTAAGGCTAACAGACATAATTAACGTGAACATATGGGACGTGGACTCAAAGCCGCACATAACTGTAAATTACGACAAGTGCAAAAACTGCCCAACAAAGGCGTGCGTAAGGCTCTGTCCAACAGGCTGTTATACAGAGACTGAAAACGGTATACTCTTCAGCTATGAAGGTTGTGTTGAATGCGGAACGTGCAGAGTCGTCTGTCCTATGGAAGCCATTACGTGGACATTCCCCAAGAGCGGGAAAGGTATATTTTATCGTTTTAGCTAGGTGAGAAGTATGGGATTAGATATAATTTTGCTGTTCAAATACGTACCAAACACTACCACCGTCAATGTTGACCCAAATACAGGAACTCTGATTAGAGAAGGTGTTCCAAGCGTCGTTAACCCTCATGACCTTGTTGCTGCTGAATTCGCCTTAAGGCTTAAAGAAAAGTACGGGGGCAAAATTAGGGCTATAATAATGGCGCCTCCGTCTGCCACGAAAGGGATAGAATATCTGGTTGGAATGGGTGTTGATGAAGGTATACTGCTAACGGATAGAGCTTATGGAGGAGCTGACACTCTTGCAACTTCCTACGTAATATCACAGGCGATAAAAAAGGTTGTTGATCACTATGATCTTATAGTTGCTGGACAGGAAACTCTCGATTCGTCTACAGCGCACATCGGTGCACAGGTTTCTTCCTGGCTCGGAATTCCCTACGTTTATTACGTTACAGAAGCCGAGCTGCAGGACGGGCAAATGATTCTAACCAGGCAGCTGGAAACGTATATCGAAAAATACAGGGTAAAGCTTCCAGCTTTGATATCAATACTTATGCACACCTTGCAACCCCGTGACGTTACTTTAAAGAACAAGATGAAGGCCGTTACACAGAAACCGGTAAAGGTTTATACGAACAACGAACTGCAGCTCAACCCGCTCTGCACGGGGTTAAAAGGATCGCCGACAATAGTGGCAAAAACGGAGTTCATTGGAAAGATACCCAGGAAGATGCAGGTTATCCAGGGCAAAACGCCTGAAGAGATGGTTTCCTGGTTGATTTCAAAGTTAAAGGAGGAAAAGGTGATGTAGATGAGCACTCCAACTATTTGTCCGGACTGGAACCCTGTAAACCCTGCTGAGCACAAAAACGTCTGGATATACATCGAGACCGATAAGGGTCAGATTCTTGAGCCAAGCCTTCAGATATTAGGTAAAGGAAGGGAAGTGGCTGACAAGCTCGGAAGTAAGCTCGTAGCTGTAATCATAGGTTATAAAATCGAAGGATTGATTGAAGATCTGGGCAAGTACGGAGCGGACCAAGTAATTTACGTGGACGACGAAAAGCTCAGCACATATTATACGCCGCTTTACGGTGATGTGCTCGCGAACCTTGCTCACAAATACAAACCTGAAGCTTTCCTTGTGGCTGGGACGATGAGAGGAAGGGAGCTTGCCCCCTATATAGCAAATCACCTCAGAACTGGAATAACTGCTGACCTGACGATGATAGAAGTCGATGAGAAAAACAAGGAAGTCATTCTTGTCAGGCCTCCTTTTGGGGCATGGCAGCTTGCACACATAAGGACAATGAGGAGAAGGCCCGTTATGGGCAGCGTTAGGCCCAACGTTTTCCCAACACCCAAAAAGGATGAAAGCAGAAAGCTTGAATCGGTAATCAAAGAAGAGATGCCTGAAGTTCATGATTCAGGACTTGAGCTTTTAGACAGAATAGAAATTCAGAAATCAGAAGAAATGCCTCTTGAAAAGGCAGAAATAATAGTCTCCGGAGGAAGGGGACTGGGCAGCAAAGACGGTTTTGAACTTGTAAAAGAGCTCGCAAACGTTCTGGGCGGCACGTACGCTGGAAGCAGAAAGGCCGTAGACCTCGGATGGATACCTCATGAAAGGCAGGTTGGACAGACGGGGAAGACGGTTAAGCCCAACCTTTACATCGCTGTAGGGATAAGCGGAGCAGCACAGCACGTTTTCGGAATCAGAGAAGCAAAGATAGTTGTTGCCATAAACTCTGACCAGTACGCTCCTATATTTGAGAACTGCGATTATGGTATAGTGGGAGATTACAAGAAAATAGTTCCAGAATTAATTAAGCAGTTAAAGGAATTAAAGGTCAAGTCATGAAAATAATCATAATAGGAGCCGGCAGGATGGGTTTATGGTTTTATAAGTATTTTACATTAAAAAACCACGAAACTTATTTTTATGACAGCGATAGTGTAAGGGTTTCAGACTTAAAAGAGAAAGGTTTCAGGTACAGCAACATTGATGAGATAAAAAGTTTCGATATAGTTTTTTGTTCGACAAACATGAAAAGCGTTCCTGGTGTTATAGAGAGCGTAAAGAGTTCTGGATTTAAAAAATACTTTATAGAAATAAGCGGATTAAAGACGCCTATTGTTAAAAATCTAATTACTCTTGAAAAACCGATTTCAGTGCACCCACTTTTTGGTCCAGGAGCCAGGACAGCTAAAGGAAAGAAGATAATTCATGTCCCTTTAAAAGAAAAGGAAGAAGAATCAGCTATAGTTAGGGAACTTTTTCCTGAAATGGAAATCACCACAATAAGCGCGGATGAGCATGATAGGCTCGTAACACAGACAATACAGCTTGTTCAGCTAATTTCAATGATTTATAATAGACTTTCTATCGAGGGTGATTGGGGATCAAGTCAGAAAATGATGAAGCTTGTAGAATCAGTATCTCTGTACGGTTCAGATGAACTAATAAAAGAAATTTTTGAACTTAATCCGCACACAGAAGAATTGAAAGAAAACGTCATGGATGTTTTGAAAAAGATTTACTCGGGAGATTATACAGTTATAAAAAAGAGGTATTTTGAAGATCTTTATAAAAAAGCTTATAAAATAATGGAAGACAGCTTATAATTATATTATATTTGACTAGTTTTATTATAAAATCATCCATTATAAAAATTAAAACTATTCTAATAAATAAAATTATAAAATAATATAAAACAAAGTTAACATCAGATTAAAAAGAAGCTCTTATTGATAAATTTGATAACCGTACAGGAGTCAGTTTTTAGAAAAATTTTTTAGTAAGTTTTAATTTATAAAAATTATGATTAATAATGAAAATAAAGTTAACGATAAAATACAGGCAAAAGAGACCAATACGATAGTACCAATTCAAGGAAAAACCGCTTTTCAGCTCTCAACTGGTCTTATAATAGCTGCCAGATACGCTAACAAGCTCAGGCGTGTAGCGTTAGTTTCGCTTGGCAATTCTGTTCCAAAGGATGTTATAATAAGGGATATTTCTGAAATAAACAAGAAGCTGTTTGATGAGCTGATAACGAAAAACAAGATAGATAAGCTGGACGTGATAAGGCTAACGGTAAAGGCAGTTTATGATCCCGAAAACAAAAAATTAGAACTCGAAGAATACAAGATAGTAAGGTATGTTCCGGAAGAAAAATGCATAAGTTTATCTCAAGAAGACCTGCTACGCATAAAAAAAGAAAACGAAAAATTAAAGGCCGAAATAAATTCTCTCAAAGAAAAATTAAAAGAAATAGAACAAATGATAGATTAGGTCAGCTTGACACAGAAAAGCTCTGTTCTCTGAGGAACTGTAACAGGTAAAATCTGCTTCCGGCTCCTTTTCCGGTAAATCCGCTGCTCTTCCATCCCACGAACGGGTGATAGCCGACCATCGCTCCTGTAGTTGCGCTTGCACTTCTGTTAACGTACACAACTCCTGCCTGTATGCGCCTCCTGAATTCATCGATTTCTTCCTTTTTGCCTGTATATAGCCCTGCAGTAAGACCGTATTCTGTATCGTTGGCCATGTTTATTGCATTATTGAAGTTTTCAAAAGAATCCATTACAAGAATTGGCAGGAACAGCTCCTTCTTGAAAAGTTCATGTCCGTGTTTAAGTTCAATAAGTGTGGGTTCAACGTAATAGCCGTTCAGCCCGGTGTCAAACCTTTTTCCGCCGTATATTATTTTACCGTCTTTCTGTCCGAGGTTTACCGCCCAGACGTACCTCTGATAGGCTTCTTCGCTAATTAGTGGTCCAAGATACACTTCCTTCTTAAGAGGATCTCCAATGGTTAATTCTTTCATCCTTCTTACAAGCTCTTCTGCAAGGACATCCTTAACTTTCTTGTGAACGTAAAGCCTCGATAAAGCGCTGCACTTCTGTCCCTGATAGCCGAATGCTGCCGATATTATTCCTTGGGCAGCCTCATCTATGTTTGCTGTTTCTGTTACAATAGCAGGGTTCTTCCCTCCCATTTCAACCACGAAAACTTTGTTGAGACCAAGGTCGTATGCCTTCTTTATCATGGATTTTCCGACGTCCTTTGATCCAGTGAACGCTATACCAGCTACATCAGGGTTTACTACAAGTTCATCTCCAACTTCGGATCCGGGGCCAGTGATTACGTTATATGCGCCTTTTGGCACCCCGGCTTCTATAAGGTATTTGTAGATCATTATACCTGTAAGCATAGTCATGTTGCCGGTTGAGGATGGCTTTAAGATGGCCGTGTTACCTGTAACGAGCGCACCAATGCTCATTCCGGTTGATATGGATACAGGAAAATTAAAAGGGGCAAGTATGCCGAAAACTCCATAAGGAACCATTCTCTGTTCAACGACTTCCGTCTTTGTCACAGATCCTTGGAATCCATACTTTATCTTAACGCCCTTCGAAGTCAGCTTTACTGTCTGATTATAACCTTTGTTAGAAGTAAGCAGATAAGCATAGTACCTTAAGAAATTTATCGCTTCATCAACTTCCCCTATAGATTCAAGCCTGTTTTTTCCATTCTCTATTGAAAGCACCGCGGCGAGCTCAAACCTGTTCTTTTCTATTATGGTTGCGGCTTTTCTCATGATTGCAGCCCTTTTGTTCCATCCAAGTTCAAACCACCCTTCAAAAGCCGCTTTAGCTTCCTCTATTCCTTTCCTTGTAACTTCTCTGTCACCCTTCTGGCATATGCATACTGTTGACCCGTCGATCGGGGATTTCTCAACAAGCTTTGCATCAGTCTTTAACTCCTTTTCGCCAATGTAAATAGGATATTCTTTGCCTATGTACTCCTTCTTTACCTTTTCGACCGCCTGTTCAAAAAGCTCGTGGAACTCTGCTTCTTTTCCCTGAGACACATAAGAAAGGTAGGTAAAAACATCCTTGAACCCGTTCATTTTCATAATTAAATAATGTCTGCGTATTTTTAAACTTTTTTAGCTTTATAGTGGTTAAGTTGCCAGAAGCCCCTTCCTCAAGCTTTGGACA
>JAGDXJ010000016.1 GCA_023256355.1 Nitrososphaerales archaeon
CCTTTTTAATATCCTATTAATAGGATTAAAACGTCATGGGCGATTTACAGTTAGTGTTATCAGATCCAAAGACCAGAACGGCGAAAAAGATTGAAGTAAAGGGCAATCTGAGCTCTGTTCTGATAGGAAGAAAAATAGGGGAAATTATAGATGGAAGCTCTCTGGGTTTAGGCAACGTAAAATTTAAGATAACGGGAGGAACTGATAAGTCAGGCATTCCTCATGTACCAGATATTGAAGGACCTGTCAAAAAATACGTCCTTCTGGCAGGACCTCCAGGTTTCAGGCCAAAAAGAGAAGGGGAAAAGAAAAGGAAGCTAGTAAGGGGCAATACGATAGCTGACGATACTTATCAGGTAAACGCTGTAATTGTTGAAGGTGAATTAAAGGATGCCAAGGTTTAAAACTACAGCGGAAGCGCTAAAAGTAATTTCAAATAAAGAACAGATAAGAAATTTTGGAATAATTGCCCATGTTGACCATGGAAAAACAACTACGTCGGACTCCTTGCTTGCAGCTGCTGGAATGTTAAGTCCTTCAGTAGCAGGTCAGGCTCTTGCGCTGGACTATATGGAGCTAGAACAGAAAAGGCAAATGACCATAAAAGCTGCTAACGTTACGCTTTATTATGAATATGAAGGGAAACCGTATGTATTTAACATGATAGATACGCCAGGGCACATAGACTTTACAGGAAAAGTAACAAGGTCACTGAGGGCCCTTGATGGAGCTGTTGTAGTAGTCGATGCAGTTGAAGGGGTCATGACTCAAACGGAGACCGTGTTAAGGCAGGCATTGGACGAAAGAGTAAGACCCGTTCTTTATATCAATAAAATTGACAGACTTATAAAAGAACTTAGGTTAAATCCGGAAAAAATGCAGGCTTGGCTTTCAAACATAATAAACGATGTTAATAGATTAATTGATATTTATGCAGAACCTGAGTTTAAGGATAAATTTAAGATCAATATAACAAACGACAGTGTGGCTTTTGGAAGTTCAAAGGATCGATGGGGCTTTACTTTAAGCATGGCTAAGGCAAAGAATATGGGATTTAAGGACGTTTATGAAGGATACAGCAGCGGAAATATATCTGCGCTTGTTGAAAACTTCCAACTCCATGAAGCAATACTGTCTATGGTAATAAGACACATACCTCCACCAAATGTGGCTCAGAGGTATAGGATACCCAAAATATGGAAAGGGGACCCTGAGAGCGAAATATATAAAGCGATGATAGAATGCGATGATAATGGCCCAACTGTTATGATGGTTACAAATGTGGTAGTAGACCCTCAGGCGGGGCCCGTTGCAGTAGGAAGGCTGTTCAGCGGGACAGTAAGAGATGGGGACCTTCTTTATCTTGTAAACGCAAAAAGGCAAGAAAGGGTACAGAGCGTAAGCATGTTCATGGGTCCTTTTAGGGAAATCGTAGGATATTTACCTGCGGGGAACGTTCCGGCTTTACTAGGTTTGCAACACGCATCTGCTGGAGAAACGCTGTCTAGTGTTAAGGACGTAGTGCCCTTTGAAAGTATAAAGTACGTAAGCGAACCTGTAGTTACAATAGCCGTTGAACCAAAAAACCCAAGAGATCTACCAAAGCTTATAGAGGCTCTGCAGAACATGCATCTTGAAGATCCTAACTTAGTGGTAACTATAAATCAAGAAACTGGAGAAACTTTGCTTTCTGGTATGGGTGTTCTTCACCTTGAAATAGCGACAACATTGATTCAAGAGCAAGGAATAGAAATAGTAACGAGCAAACCGCTCATAAACTACAGAGAAGCTATAACCATGAAAGCAGGACCTGTAATGGCAAAAAGCCCAAACAAACACAACAAAGTTTTCATAAGAGTAGAGCCCCTTGACGATGAGACGATAAACCTGATAATAACAGGGCAGATAAACGAAAACATGGACAGAAAGCAGATAGCAAAGGTCCTCAGGGACCACGGATGGGACGCTGATGAAGCAAAAGGCGTCGTAGCGATAGATGAACGTGGAAACGTTTTTGTAGATGAAACCAAAGGCGTTCAGTTCTTGCAAGAAAGCATGGATAGCCTTAGAGCAGGTTTTGTTGATGCGATGACTAACGGTCCTTTGGCTTATGAATACGTAAGAGGAGCAAAGGTAATACTTCATCACTTTGTCCCACACGAAGACCCTGCACACAGGACTTATGCACAGTTGATGCCAGCTTCTAGAAGAGCAATATTGGGAGCAATGCTGCTTGCAAAGCCTACGCTTCTAGAACCCATTCTTTCGATTGAGGTCAAAGGCGTTGCAGATATTCTGGGACCTGCCATAGGTGTTATAACAAGTAAACGTGGAAAGATTATAAATATGACTCAGAAGGATGTATTTGCTGTAGTTCAGGGCGAAATACCTGCAGCAGAAACTTTTGACTTAGCAGAAGTAATGAGGGGCGCAACAGCCGGGAAAGCTGTTTGGAATACGAGCTTCAAAGGATGGGCACCAGTGCCTGCAAATATGCTTGGACAGTTAATAACATCTATAAGGAAGAGAAAAGGTTTACCTCCAGAAGTTCCAAAACCTGAAGAATTCATAGATGAGGAATAAAGTTGAGCTATTATTATGGTCCAGGCCCTAGCAAAAGAGAAGCCTTAAACCTTATAATAGGATCGTTTATTGTCTGGATAGTTGGAATAACATGGATAGGCGCGATATCGACATCGGGCCTTATAATAAACAGCATACTTTTTATTCTCGCATTTATACTTCACGAGTACGCCCATAAGCTTTCTGCGATAAGGAATGGCTTGTATGCAGAGTTTAGAATACAGTGGATGTGGGCAATTTTAACTCTTGTAACAGCCATCCTACCATTTAAAATAATAGCTCCTGGGGCTACAGTGATTTATGGAATGGCGGATGAAAGAACTATGGGAAAAATATCCGCTTGGGGACCTTTGGTTAATATAATAATGGCGCTTATGATTTTACCATTGGCAATGTCAGGCTTTTATTTTCTTATAACAGCTGTTTACTTTAACTCATTTATAGCTCTCTTTAACCTCCTGCCTATAGCTATATTAGATGGAAGAAAGATATTTTTCTGGAACAAAAAGGTCTGGGGTTTGCTGTTCTTGGTTTCAGTAATGCTTTTCATAATTTCGCTCCTCGGCTTTTATTAAACTTATAATATACAAGCAGTTTAATAAAACGACATTTTAATATTTTTAGATGCTGATAGAGGATCTCAGAATACCATCTTTAATAAAAGAGAGGCTTATTTCAAAAGGGTATTTAAAACTATGGCCTCCTCAAGAGAAGGCCGTACAAAGCGGGCTCATTGAAGGTAAAAACCTACTGATAGTAACCCCAACCGCTAGCGGTAAAACGCTAATAGCACTGCTTGCTACAGCAAAAGCTGTTATTGATAGAGGAAAGAAGGTAATATACATAACTCCTCTTAAAGCTCTTGCAAACGAAAAGTATGAAGAATTTAAAGAATTTTTTGAGGGTGTATATCTGGGAAAAGGGAAACCGCTGAGCGTTGGAATAAGCACCGGGGATGATTTTAACTTAGACCCATCTTACTTAAGCAGATATAACATAATAATTACAACAAACGAGAGGCTTGATTCCATTATTAGACATAAAGTAAAATGGCTGGAAAACGTGGGACTTTTTGTATTTGACGAAGTTCATCTTTTAGATGACGAAACTAGAGGGGGAACGCTGGAATTTGTTCTTACAGAAATAATATCGTGGTTCAGTAATATGCAGGTGCTTGCCCTTTCAGCAACTGTAAAAAATTATAACGAAATAGCATCGTGGCTAGGCATGCATACGGTTTATGATGAATGGAGACCCGTAACTCTTGTAGAAGGCGTCGCTTATGATGACAAGCTGGTATATAAAGACGGCCAAGTTGATATAATCGAAAGGAAGGGCACACTTCTGCAGGACGTTGTTTATAACGAGCTTAAAGAAGGAGGCCAGTGCTTGGTTTTTGCTGAAACCAGAAAAAAAGCTCTTGAGCTGGCCAAGAACCTCTCCACAGTAACTAGGAGATTCTCCCAGGTTCCCCTCGAGCAGTCCTATCCTGAGGAAGAAGAGGACACGACTCTAACGAAAACTTTGAGAGGCCTTATACCTCTAGGAGTAGCGTTTCATCATGCGGGTCTTCCTGCAAGCTATAGGAAGCTTATAGAGGGGCTTTTCAAAGAAAACAAGCTAAAGGTCATATGCAGCACTCCGACGCTGGCTGCAGGGGTAAACCTCCCCGCTAGAACTGTAGTAATAAATTCTGTCTATAGGTATAACTATGAAGGAAGAGAACCTATAAAAGTTATTGAGTATAAGCAAATGGCAGGCAGAGCCGGAAGACCCAAGTATGATAAAATAGGTAAATGTATCATACTAGCCCAAGATGAGTATCAAGTGGACGTTTATCTAGATAGGTATATTTCGGGAGAGCCTGAGCCAATAACTTCTAAGCTTTTGCTTAAAGGTACATCATCAATGGTTCTAGCGTTAATATCTGTACTGGGTTATGCTACAGCGGAAGAGATAAAAGAGTTTTTTAGAAAAACCCTTTATTACAAGCAAAAAGGCACCCTGGATTTTCAGATTTCTGAATCATTAAGTTTTTTAAGCAAGAACGGT
This sequence comes from Nitrososphaerales archaeon, assembly GCA_023256355.1. GTDB lineage: Archaea > Thermoproteota > Nitrososphaeria > Conexivisphaerales > UBA164 > CAYFFZ01. Next base: position 4,636 of record JAGDXJ010000016.1, read on the forward strand.
TTTATTATACTCGCAAAGAACGGAAAGTACAGAACTACGCCATTGGGGGACCTTACGGCCAAAGTTTACATATCGCCTCAAACGGCCCTTTCCTTTATTAATGTCGCTGATGAACTAAAAAAGTGGAAAGACCCAACTCTACCTTTACTATGTCTTCTCGCATCCTCAGAAGATATGGAACCAAAACTATCTTCCCGTAAGAAAGACGAAGTTGAACTTGCGCAGCTTCTTAACGCAAACTTTGAGCTAGAACCGTTCTTTGACGAAGACTGTTCTGCAAGAACCTTTCTTGCTTTATACGGATGGGTCAATGAACTTTCTGAACAGGAACTCCTAGACAGGTTCGGCGTAGAACCGGGCGACCTTTACAGAATAATAGAATCATCTAGATGGATCGTTTATTCATACTCGAAACTTGCCAGAATAGTTGGAATGAGCGGAGAAGCGTTTGACCTGCCTTTTATAAGGATATACAAAGGGGTAAGAGAAGACGTTGCGAGCATTGCAAGCCTGAGCGGTATAGGGAGAAAAAGAGCTAGAGCTCTTTTCGAAGCCGGTTACCATAACATTTTAGAACTATCTCAGGCAAAAGAAGCAGAATTAGCTTCTAAAGTAAAGGGAATAAGCTCCGTCACCGCTAAAAAAATAATAAGAGAAGCGAGGGAAAAGCTTGGGCTTGAGCCTTAAAGTCGAAGACATCAAAGGAGGATATTTTTTGTTAAGAGATATGAAAGGGCATTACTTTAAGGAAGACGAACTTTTAAAAAAGATGCAAGACGAAGAATCTCATTTTTATTTAAATGCTAAAAGCGATGATGTTGAAGTTACAGGCTATGACTTTACAGGCATATTCGGAGAAAGTAGATTTGTTTATCCAGAAAACATCTATGCAGAAATTAAAAGCAGGGATAACTACAGAATAAAGTTTTACCCACACCAGATAGATTTATCAAACAAAGTTACTTTAGAAGAATTGGCCAGCACGCTTGTAGAGTATTCAAAGATAATTGATAAGAAAATAGCGGTGTCATACTCTGGAGGACTTGACAGTTCTTTACTTGCTTGGGTTTTTAAAGACAGAAATCCTTTATTAATTACGGTGGGTTTTGAAGATAGTGAAGACATTAACGTTTCAAAAGAAAGGGCAAAAATGTTGGGCTTGGATCACGTAGTTCATAAAATTGAAAATAAAGAGCTTAAAGAGGCTCTTAAATACGTTGCAAATTTTTGTTTTTCAACCATGGAGCTGGCTCTGTCAGCTGGATTTTATATAGCAGGAAAAGCAGCAAAAGAAAACGGAGCTGATGTTTTGGTCGTTGGCCAGCTCGCAGATGAAATTTTTGGAGGTTACAGAAAGTACCAAGGACTTTACGCTAATGAACTTGAGAACGCTCTCAATGTAGATATAAAGAGGGCTATAATAGGCATGAGAAGAGATAGCAAAGCTATATTTTCTGCTGGAATAGAACCAATGTATCCTTACGCTTTTAAGACATTTTACAGAAAAGCCACAGCACTGGATACTAAATACAAGGTTCAGAAGCTAGGGTTGCGAAATATTGGGAAAATTTTAGGTCTTCCTTCTGAAATTATAGGCGCTAAGAAAAAGGCATTTCAGTACGGAAGCAGAATTGAAAAGGAAATAAAAGCGCTTTTACGCTATGGTTTATGAAAAAATAAAAAAGATTATAAGCTTCTGACTATATGTAACCTAAGAAGCGGGGTGGGGGAGCCAGGTCTACCCCGCCGGGCTCATAACCCGGAGACCGGTGGTTCAAATCCACCCCCCGCTAAAGTTTTTTAAGTCATTCAGGAGGAGGCAGCGAAATTTGTAGCAACTTAATGTGCTCTTCGGTTAGCTTTTCTTCTTTAAACTTTATCAATTTCAGGGTTTCTTCAATTATAACTTTATGAAAAAGGAAAAGCTTATTCTGTAAATCAGCAGTGAATACCCTAATTTCTTTCAAAGATTTTATGTAATTCTTGAGTTCTTTTTCAGAAAGTACACTAGAAAGCTGTTTTGTTGCGAGCCAAGCTCTAACATGGATAACAAGAGAACCAGCAAAACCAGATCTTCTTAAAGAGTCGAGTATCTTTTTTGTTAATTCGGAAACCGTGGACATTTTCTGTTCGCCTCCCAGAGATAAGTAAACGGCATCAAAACCGCCTTTAGCAATTTTATCCGATATTTCTTTTAATTTGCTTTCATCATAAGCAAAAACCATTCCTACTTCATTTTTATAGCCGTACGTGCTCATATAACTTGATAGTAATGCAGCGCTCATAGCGGAACATATTCTGTCAGGATAAGTTACTACAGCTATTTTACGAAAACCATCAAGAAGATTTTTTCCCACAAGATAGCCAGTTAAAGAACGCAAATATATTTCTTCTTCCAAAGAAGCTCTACTAGTTGAACTCATAATTATATGTTATTTAATTTCTATATATTAATTGTTTTTCAATTTTTAATGTAAAAACAAACATAACCAACGTAAATCAAAAAAATCACTTTAATGACGACTACATATTGGATTAAAACAATATTATGTATTTAACGTTGATTTTTTGCAAGTAGCTTTTAAGTTTTTTGAAAAAGCAAAGATATTACGTTAAACTTTTAAATTTTTTCTTAAGCTAAAACCAGAAGAATTATCTGATTAGAATGCAGTGGTTAGAAATGTTTGTCTGTATTCAGCGCGAATCAGGTCAGCAAAGCCCAGTTTTAAAAGCTTAAATATAATAAATCTAAATTTTAATCAATGAGTGGTTCTTTTGAGTTTTTAAAAGAGCTCTCAACCAAGATAAACAAAGATGACACAAAAAAGAAAGCGCTGTTACAGTTTTCAGGAAAAGCATTCCAGTTCAAGCTGAATGAAGGAGAAAGTTTTTACGTAAAATTCGAGAGCGACGGCAGCATGAGTGTAGAAAAAGGAGAAATAACTTCTCCGGCAGCTTCAGTATCAGCAAGCGACTCTCTTCTTATAGACCTTATAAATGGGAAAGCTGACCCGGTTAAGTCGTTTTTTATGGGTAAGCTGAAAGTATCAGGAGATCTGATGCTGGCTCAAAAACTTGTAAGCGAAGTTAAAAAACTGCTTTAGTGACAGTTTATGGAAATAAAAAAAGTAACTGTAATAGGAGCAGGCGAAATGGGACACGGCATAGCCGAAATTTTTTTGATTAATGGATATGAAGTTATTATAGTTGATATTAGCGAACAAGCGTTACAAAAAGCTAAGCAGCTTATAGAAGAAAGCCTAAATAAATTTGCAGAAAGAGGAAAGATTAAGGTTGAAGACGTCGCTAAAATAATGGGTAAGCTAAGCACTTCAACAAACTTGGAAGCATCTGTAAAGGATTCAGACATAATAATAGAGGCAGTCCCAGAAAAGATAGAAATAAAGGCCGATGTCCTTGGAAGAGCTAGTAAGGCAGCCAAACCTGATGCTATAATAGGCACAAACACCTCGAACATAAAGATAACAGACCTTTCTCAGTATGTTAATGCTCCATGGAGGTTCCTAGGCACACACTTCTTTAATCCTCCAGTTTTAATGAAGCTGGTTGAACTGGTAAAAGGTGAAAAGACCGACGATAAGGTTCTTGATGATGTTTATAATTTCATGAAGGCTCTAGGGAAAGAACCTATAAAGGTAATGAAGGATACCCCTGGATTTATAGTAAACAGAATAAGCGCACCAGAGCTTTTGTTTTTCTGTCTGGTGGCGGATCAGAAGCTAGCTAAACCCGAGGAAGTAGATGCTTTTGCTAAGGAACAAGGTCTTCCCATGGGCCCATATGAGCTTATGGATTACGTTGGCCTTGATGTAGTTTATGATTCCCTTGTTTATTTTGCAAAAACAATTTCTCCAGATTATGGGAAATGCAAAACAGTAGGGGAACTCGTCAAGCAAGGAAAGCTCGGCAAAAAGAGCGGTTCTGGCTTTTATGAATGGAATGAAGGAAAAGCCAAAATACCAAAGGCCGGCGCAACAGATAAGGTAAACCTTCTTGATGTTCTTGTGCTCGAGGTTAATGAGGCAGTAAAGCTCATAGAGGACGGTGTAGCAACACCAGAAGATATAGAAACAGCTGTAAAGCTAGGACTAAACAGGCCATTCGGTCCTATCACGGTGGCAAAATCACTAACGAACGATGAAGTAAAGTCAAAATTACAGGAGCTTTATCAAAAATTTAACTGCGAGGTTTTTAAGCCTGCTAAAAGCATAGAAGAAGGAAAGCTAAAAGACGTCATTGAAGGAAGGTACAAGCCTGTTGGAGCAGAAGAAAAAGCAGTTGTCGCTCAACCACAGATTACTTCATCATTTAAATATATAAAACTTGAAAACGCCGGTAATCATGTTCTAAGAATTTTGTTAGATAGACCAAAACGTAACTTTTTAAGCCCTGATGTAATAGAAGAGCTTGATAGAGCGATAGAAAGCGTGTGGAATGATAGAGATATTTGGGTCATAATACTTACTGGCACTGGCACTGATTTTTCGGCTGGAGCTGATTTATCTACTTATATTGCCGATGGCATGCAATTCATCGAGTTTTCCAGACGCGGCGAACGGGTATTTAGAAAGCTGGCAGAAATACCAAAAGTTACTATTGCTGAAATGAAAGGATACGTACTGGGAGGCGGGTTTGAGCTTGCGCTTGCATGTGACATACGCGTAACAACACCAGACGCAACAATAGGTTTCCCTGAGACAACTCTAGGCCTGATACCCGGTTGGGGAGGAACACAGAGACTCGCAAAGTTAGCCGGTATGAACACGGCGCTCTGGTTAATACTTACAGGCAAAAGGATATCGGGTGAAGAAGCGCTAAGACTTGGTATAGCTTCACAAGTTTATGAAAAGAGCATAATAGATCAAGAAACGATCAAGCTTGCAAAAGAAATAACTGCGAACAACGCACCTATAGCTGAAGCTCTGGCAAAGAGGCTTATAAACAAGGCTGCAGAAGTGCCCATGGACATAGGTTTAGAATGGGAATCAACCGCATTTGGCATACTCTTTAACACAGAAGACCTTAAAGAAGGAATATCCAGTCTGTTTGAGAAAAGAAAGCCTAACTTCAGGGGAAGATAAGATGGAAGTCTACATAGTAGATTATCTGAGGAGTCCATTTTCAAGATCAAGACCAAAGGAACCTGAAAAGGATGTCTTCAATGCGCTCAGGATGGATGAAGTACTTGCTCTGCTAATAAAGGAAATGATAAAAAGAACAGGTATAGAGCCAAAAGAAATAGGAGATGTAATAACTGGTTGTGCTCTTCAGGTCCACGAAAACTGGCTTTATGGAGGAAGGCACCCTGTTCTTCTGGCTAACCTTCCATGGGAGGTTCCTTCTATGGGTGTTGACAGGGCCTGTGCCTCTTCAATGACAGCTATAGGGATTGGAGCGATGGAAATAGAAACCGGGAATTCGGAACTTGTAGTAGCGGGGGGCATGGAACATATGACGCATGTACCTATGAGCGATAACCCTCACGTAGCTCCAAACTATAAGCTGTTAATCAGGCCTGAATATATGAAATATCAGATGAATGTTGGATATGTAATGGGGCTCACAGCAGAAAAACTTGCAGAAGTAAGTGGTATAGAGAAAAATGAAATGGACGAATGGTCTTACAGAAGCCATATGTTAGCAAGCAAAAGTGTTTCAGAAGGCTGGTTTTCAGGAGAAATACTTCCAGTAAAGACAGAATATCAAGGCAAAGAAATTGTTGTGGACAGGGATCAGAGCATAAGATCTGATACAACCTTAGAACAGATAAGATCTTTGCCTCCAGCTTTTAAGCAGGATGGAATAATTACAGCGGGTAACTCTTCCCCACTTAACGCGGGAGCGTCCGCGGTTCTCTTGGCATCTGGAAAGGCGGTTGAAAAATACAACCTTAAACCATTGGCGAAGATTAAGTCAATGGGATGGGCAGGCGTTGAACCTTATTTGATGGGGAAGGGGCCTGTACCATCTAGCAAAAAGGCGCTTGAAAAGGCAAATCTCAGTGTAGAAGATATAGACTACTGGGAAATAAACGAAGCTTTTGCTGTTGTAACTCTTTATGCTATAAAGGAACTTAACATAAACCCGGATAAAGTAAACGTGCACGGAGGGGCCATAGCGATAGGCCATCCTTTAGGGGCTACTGGTGCGAGAATAACCGGAACGCTTGCAAGAATACTTAAAGAAAAGAATGGGAAATACGGGGTTGCCACTCTTTGTGTTGGAGGAGGTCAAGGTTACGCAGTAGTCTTGGAGAGGGTTGAGTGATTTGAGTTTTGAATTACCGCAAGAAGTAGAAGAAACAAGAAAAAGGGCAAGAGATTTTGCATTAAGAGAATTCACGAATGAGCTTATAGAGCATTTTGATGAAACCGAAGAGTATCCTAACGAAATAAGAAAAAAAGTTTTTGATGCTGGTTTTATAACGATAGAAAATCCTTGGAATATGTTAGTAACTATGGAAGAGTTCTGCAGAGTCGATCCAGGTATAGGGCTGAGCACTCTGGCTTCAGTATTTGGTTCTGAGATACTTCTGCTTTATGGAACTGATGAGCAAAAGGAAAAATATCTTTATCCAACCTTAAAGGGTGAAAAGATAAGCGCAGTTGCTGTTACCGAGCCAGGCGCTGGAAGCGATGTAGCGGGAATATCATCTAGGATAGAAAAAACGGAAAAAGGATGGATGCTTAACGGGCATAAAATGTTCATAACTAACGGAACTGTAGCAGATCATTATTACCTGCTTGCCAGATCTGCTCCTCCGCCTTCTAAAGAGAAACGACATCATGGATTGACGCTTGCTATAGTTGAAAGAAGGTGGAACGGGGTTAATCCTGTAAAACTAAAGGGAAAGCTCGGAATGAGGGCAACGGACACGGCCGAAATCACATTTGAAAATGTAGCAGTACCCAATGAAAATATTGTTGGCGAAGAAGGCAAAGGTTTTTACATTATAATGACTTTCTTTAACATAAGCAGGGTTTATGTAGCGGCGCAGAGCGTAGGGACTGCTCAAGGTATACTTGATCTGCTGCTTGAGTACCTTGCTGAGAAACCCGCAAGTTTCAGGGAGATGGAATATGTACAATTCGCTCTTGCTGAAATCAGCGCGCTTATCGAAGCGGCCAGAAACATAACTTATAAAGCGGCTACAAAAGTGTTTTCGTTCAATCCTGATCCTGCTTTAACAAGCATGGCAAAATATTATGCTGCTGAAATAGCAAACCAAGTAGCAAATACAGCTTTCAAAATAGTCGGTATAGAAGCTTCTGGATCTAAACTCGAAAAGCTCTATAGAGATGCAAAAATAACAGAGATCTGGGAAGGGACTAGCGAGATAGAAAAACTTGTAATTTCGAGGATGATCCTTAAAAAGATTCAGGAGGTGAAATAAAACGTCTTCAGAAGAACAGAAGCTTTTAGTAAATATGATAGAACAGTTTGCAAAAGAAGAGCTCGAAAACGTTGCACAAAAAATTGAAAAAGAAGGTATAAGTAAAGATATCAGAAAAAGGCTTGCAGAGCTTGGTCTTCTTGCAGCAACATTGCCTCAGTCAGAAAATGGTTCTGGTATAGATAGAAGGTCTTTTTCTTTAGTTTTAATGACTATAGCTAAATACTCTGCATCAGTAGCTTATTTTACATATTTACAGAACACACTGGTGAATGAGATACTTTCCAAAGCTCAAAAGCGTAAAGAAGAAATCATAAAAATAGCCTCTGGCGAATCAACCGGTACTCTGGTTCATGACCTGAACTTGAATTTCCCGCAAGAAGTTTATATAAAGGGGTATGAGCTATACGGCTCAAACAGTTTTGTAATATTGCCAGATGCGGACCTTCATCTAGTGCTCGCAAGATCTGAAAGCCCTTCTTATTTAATTATGGCTAATCCAGTTAAAATAGAAAAAAAGAAACCACTAGGATTTAGAGCAATTAGCTTTGGAGTTGCAAGCTATAAACAGACAATTGAAGAAGACAGAATTATTTTAAAAGACGCAGATAGTTTATTAAAATCTCACTTTTTTGATACTTCCGATCAGATAGCAGCAATAGCGCTTGGAATGAGCGAGTCTGCTGTAGAAAAGGCAATAGAGTATTCAAAAGAAAGAAAGGCGTTTGAGAGCTATCTTTATGAGTTTCAGCCAATATCTGCGGTGCTGACTGATATGAAAGGAAGAATAGAAGAAATGAAAAAAGCTCTTATGCTTTCCGAGGTTGTGCAGGACAGGATATTATTAAAACTAAACGCACTGGAGCTCTCAAGATTGGCTTCAAGAGTCGCGCTACAGATTCATGGAGGATATGGTTATCTGGAAGATCTAGGAGTAGAAAGGTATTATAGAGATTCCATGTTCCTTACGATGTTATCTTCAAATTATATCAAAGATATAAAAACAGTATCAAAAGAAATCATATCCCCTGACGCTTTTAAAATCTAAAATTATGTTTTAGATTTTATTAAACCGCTTACACTTTTTTACCTAAATTTTAAATTAAATACGCTTTGGGTTCAATATAATATTAAATTCCCGATATTTTAACCCTTAAACAGAGCAAACAAGTTATAAAAATTTAAATATGATATAGATTAATTAAAACTTATGAAAAAAATTCTGATGATACCAGGACCGATTGAGTATGAGCATGATGTTTTAAGTGCAATGGCAAAGCCAACATACGCGCATACATCAAAAGAATTTGCAGAAATATTTAAGGACGCATTAGAAAAAACGATGATGGTTTTTGACGCAAAAGACGGATTACCTTATGCGATTTCTGGATCTGGGACGCTTGCAATGGAAATATCTACAGCTAATTTTATAAAAAAAGATTCTAAAATTCTCATCGTAAGCACAGGTTATTTTGGTGAAAGGTTTGTGGATCTTTTTTCGCGGTTTTCTAAAAATGTTGAAGTTTATCGCCCACCTCTTGGATATTCTGCAGATCCCAAGGAAATTTATGAAAAAGTAAACACTGGGGAATATGATCTTGTAACTGTAACGCACGTAGATACAAGCTCTGGAGTGAAAAACAACATAAAGGAAATTGCCAAGTTTTTCAGGGATCTTGATACAATACTGGTTGTTGACGGCGTGTGTTCTATAGGGGGAGAAGAATTCAGCATGCAATGGGGAGCGGATGTTGCTTTTACGGCGAGTCAAAAGGCTTTAGGAGTGCCTCCGGGCCTTGCAGTAGGAGTTGTAGGACCAAAAGCGCTTAAATTTATGGAAAAGAACCCCCCTCTGACTTTCTATTCAGACCTCAGAATATGGCAGAATGTTCTTAGAACATATATGCAAGGGAAGGCGGCATATTTTGCAACTCCTGCCGTTAACTTGATACTCGCTCTTGATATAAGCTTGAGCATGATAGTCAATGAGGGCATTGACAACAGAGTAAAAAGACACCAGATAATGGCTGAAAGCATAAGGGCTGCCTTAAAAGAAATAGGCCTTAAATTCATACCAAAGGAGGGATCTTATGCTAACACTATATCGGTCCAGTATTTGCCGGAAAACGTTAAACAGTCAGATTTTCTCGCAGATGCAGAAAGGTTTGGGGCGGTTTTTGCAGGAGGTTTAATACCAGACATAAAGGAAAAATATTTCAGAATAGGCCACATGGGTTCAATAACTTCTTCAGAAGTATTGATAGCGATTGGAGCTGTTGAAAGAGCTCTAAAAAAGAATGGGTACAAAATAGATTTAGGTAGAGGACTTTCAGCTGCACAGGAAGTGCTTTATAATAGCGGGTACTGATCTTTAAGAAAATCGTTTATTTAAATAGTTTTAAAAAAATTGCTGTATTGTATAAATAATATAAAGCACGGCCGCTTTCATTATTTTATGTGCCAAGAAAGCAACCGCAATAATAACAAAAAATGGGGTAATAAGTTTATCGACCGAAGGAACTGGGTAAAGCACAACGAACAGCTTGTTGTGAGGGAAGAGTTCTTACTTTTTAAATGTTAGAGCCAAGGACAAAGAGCCTGAAGCAATTAACAAAGCCTAAAAAAATTCGTTGTTTAAAAGCGACCTGTATAAAAGTATGTTCCTTTTACTATACTGCACAGGTTTTCTTTTCCATCATATACTTCTATTAGTGCATACGCAAGGTTCTTTCCTCTTTTTATTATCTTAGATCTCGCTTTTATAGGTCCTTCAGTTATCGGCCTCAGATATGTTACTTCTAGGTCCACAGTAACTTCATTATAACCTAGGTTGCTCGTAAGGGCGGCACATCCTCCTGCGGCGTCAGCAATCGTCGCTATAGCACCTCCGTTAACAGAGCCCCCGAACCTTGTGATTTCTGGTTTAAATTCCATATAAAGCTCACAGGAGCCTTCTAGTATGCTTTTAACCTTTATACCCAAGTACTTTAAAAAAGGGTCATTTTCAAGAACTTCTTTTAGAATATCTAGGCTCATAACATTTTAATTAAAGTGTTATGAATAAAAAAGTTTCTAATCTACTTTAACGAATAAAGGTAGCCGCTAAAATAAAGGGTCCAAAGAAGTATTGGATATGCTATCATCCTTTCTAAGCCTCCAACGCCTATTCCCAGTGTTATGCCAGAAATGTAAAGGCTTAAAGATATTAGAGATACCAGCCCAATCAGTATAGATATATAAGACATAATATACTTTTGAATTCTAAAAGAGCTTATTACAGCAAGAGAGCCGAAGAAAAAAGTTACAAATGAAACCAAAGTGTGAATGTTATAGGGAGAACCTTCAGGAAATACCCCAACAAGTGCTGCGCCAAGCCCGGCTATGAACATAAGGGCAGGAAAAAGCTTTACATTGATGCTTTTATAAACTAAATACGAAACAATTGCTATAGCTATGCCAAATATAATGATGGAAGCGTTAAAAATCGGTGCTGTAGGACCTACTCCAAGATCACTTATATAGTTGTTTCTTATGCTGTATCCACTGTATTTAGCTTCGGCAACGATCATCGCAATTATAAACTGAAAGGTTCCCGCAAAAGCCAGTGCTCCTGCGTATTTCGTATAAGTTTTTCCGTTCACGTTTTAAAAATAAAAACGCCGATTTATATATTTTAATTTTTTATGCTTAATTATATATAAAAGGAATAATCCCATTATAATCTTAAAGGGGAACCCTGTTGAGGATAGTTCCATTAGGCGAAGAATCATTTGGTATAAGATCCATGTGCGTTAAGGTCGATGTTGAAGGAACAGTTTTTATACTTGACCCAGGAGCAAGCTTGGCTCCAAGAAGGTTCGGTTTGCCGCCTCATCCTTTTGAGATTGATGCTATAAAAAATTTCAGAAAGCGACTGTACGATAATTTTAAAGACGTCGAGTACCTTTTTATATCCCATTATCACAGAGATCATTTTACTCCTGTTTACAAAAGCGTTTATATGGGAACAGAGGGCGAAAACATCTACAAAAAGAAAAAAGTGATGATTAAAGATTATAACAACGCAAACTACAGCCAGAAAGTAAGGGGGTATATGCTTGAAAAAGACGCAAAAAACACGTCAAGCGATTGGATTTTTGCAGACGGTAAAAGCTTTAAAATAGGGGACATATCAATCAAGGTTTCTGACCCCATTCCTCATGGAAAAGAAGGCAGCAAAACAGGATTTATAATAGGAATATCTATAAAGCATAAAGGTTTTAGCTTAACTTATATTCCAGACGTTCAGGGCCCGCTTACAAAAAAAGCTGTAAAGTTCGCTAAAGAAACAAAACCAGATATGCTCATACTTGGAGGATTTCCTTATTACCTACTTGGCTATGTTTTTAACGAAGAAGATCTTCAACTTTCAAAGAAACTTTTAGTCGAAATTGTAGAAGAAACAAAACCTGAAACCACAGTAATAGGACATCACCTATTGAGAAGCAAAGACTGGGTCAACGCTGTTCCTGATAGTATTAGCTTCAGAACTTACGCATCTCTGCTGGGTATGGGGGAGAGGCTTCTTGAGGCCAGAAGAAAGGAGCTTTATGAGAAGGAGAAACCTCCTCCAGAATACTTTGAGCTGTTCAAGAAAAAGGCAAAAGATGAGGAGGACTAGAAATGCTTTTATACGAAGCGTATTTGAAAGAATACAGGGCCGGTGGTGTAGCTTGGTTAGCACGTCGCCCTCACACGGCGGAGGTCGCCGGTTCGAATCCGGCCCGGCCCACTTTTTAGTAAAAGGTTATTTTTTACAATGTGGTATGGTTTTAAATGAATAAATTTGGTGCTTACATAAACCTAACAAAGCCCGCCGTTTCTCTGCTTTTGTTTTTAGGTGGCATTACTGGTGCTTTTATTGATTTTCAGAAAATCGTGAATGAGCCCATAAGGTTTATCATAGCCATGATAGCGCTCTACCTTTCTATATCAGGTGCGAACGCTCTCTCAAACTATATTGATAAAGATATAGACGCAAAAATGAAAAGGACATGTAATAGAGCACTCCCCTCAGGACGGCTTACCCCCAGCGAAGCAATAGTTTTTGCTATAATATTAATTATTATCGGGCTTCTAATATCTTCATTTGTTAACCTGTACGAATCTTTCTGGATCTTAATCGGAATAGCTTTTGACCCAGTTCTGTACAATTTTTTGAGTAAAAGGAGAACGTACTATAACATTCTTATAGGATCGATAGCAGGTGGAACACCTGTAATGGCAGGCTGGAGCGCCATAACAGGAGAATTATTTTCTATAAAACCATTTCTCATACTGCTTGCTATAATAATCTGGACCCCAGTTCATATATGGAGCATAGCAATCAAGTATAAGGATGATTATGAAAAGGCCAACATACCTATGCTTCCTGTAGTTAAAGGCGTTAAAGCATCTTCATATGCAATAGGTGTGTTTGCCATAGGACTCTTTATTATTACCGCTTATTATGGATTGGCTTATATGAGCATATACTTTTCGTCTGCAATGATTTTGTTCGGAATAGTGATACTTGTTCTTTCGATAAAGTTGTTTATTAGCAGCGAGGTTCAAAAAGATGCAATGAGGTTATTTATATTTTCAAACATGTACCTAGCAATAGTTTTCTTTTTAATTATAGCTTACTCAATATTAAACTACCTTTAAGATTTTATCCTAAAAATTTATAAAATTTATCTTATTTGATCTAAATATATTCTAATTTTATAGAAATATTTTTATTTTTCAAAAAAGTTTTAAAATTATGAACAAAACTTTTCTGGCTGCAATAATTGCAGTCATCGTGGTTGTAGCTGGGATAGGGTTTTACTATTATTCTTCATATGGTACAGTTAATGTCTACGTTACCACAGGGAATTCAGACCCCATATACATAACTATATCTTCAGTAATGATACATTCAAAAACAGGTCAGTGGGTAACGGTTTCAAATACTACAAAGACCGTATTGCTTTCATCGAATTTATCTTTTTTAGCATCATCTAAAATTCCTGTTGGCAATTATACAGAGGTCAGACTTGTTATCAAGTCTGCAACCGCCTCCATAGGTGGCATCAACGTGAGTGTTAGCGTTCCGAGTGGGGTTATTAAAATACCGATAATTGCAGGAGGTCTTAGGGTGCAGGGAGGTAGCACCTCTAAGCTTGAGATCATAGTGGGACCCCATCTTATAATGACAGGAAAAGGCAACTACATTCTCTCACCAGTTATAACCGCAATGCAGCTTTCATAAAAAAGCTTTAATCACGATTTTATTTTTTATAACCGCAATGATTTCAGATACGGTTTATATTATAGATAAAATCGTCACCAACGTTTATGTTTTAACAACTCATTCACCGGCTACAGATTTTATGAGGGTCAAAAGATCTTCAGTATAGAAAGCCGATCTTATTGCCCAATAATAGAAGATTAATCCGATAGCTATGGCAACCAAGTTGTCATAAGGAAAAGGTATCAGAGGTTGAGCAAGAGGACCATAAGGCCCAAGGAAGGATACCGTAAGCAGGACCAAAAGTAATGCTAAGATCCAGCTTCCTGATTTTATATGTTTTTTGCCTTTAGAATTAAGCAAGTTATAATTAAGTACTACGTATACAATTAAAGCGGCAGCTATGGTTGAGGAGAAAATGGTAAAATTTAACAAAAATTGATACTGATTTAGAACGCCGTTTTGAGCCGGGAGCGCTATTCCTTTGTAAGCAAAATAATATGTAAAATACGCTATAATGCCTATATAAAGAATAGAGGAAATAATGGCCGTTAACCGTTTCACTTTATATTTTTTAGCGGTATAAACGAAATAAAGCGGGATGCCTGAAAGCGTAACAACTATAGTTCCATAGAGAACAACAAAAGGCGTCCAATAAATTAACAAAACCGAAACCGCAAACGCAACAGGAGTAATAACGCTCGCGAAAGGAACGCTGAACTTTCTTTTTATTTGGGGAACAAACTTTCTTAATGCGGTTAGCGCAGGCATACCCCCAAGATAAGCTATAACTGTAGCTGAGCTGATAAACGTAGATAAGAGCTGCCATGTTGGATATGGTATTATAAAAAGAGCACCTAGTAGCCAAGAAGCTATCAGAGAAATCCATGGTACGCCCCACTTGTTAAGCTTTAAAAAAAACTCAGGTAGATGACCATCTGCCGCTAACCCGTAAAAAGTTCTCGAAGCAACACCAGTGGTTATTATAGAGCAACCAGATGGGGATATTATAGCATCAACTAAAAGTACAGCTGTAAAGGCAACAAGAATTCCTATTCCTGAAAGTTTAAAAATTTCAAAAAATGGGCCTTTTGAAAGAACTGTATAAGATAAGTTCGACCAGCTACCGGCGGGTATACCAAGCACCTTCCAGTCAACACCCAGAATAAAGGCTATCTGAATTAATAGATAAAGAATCATCATGACGACCAATCCTCCGATAGTAGACATAGGTATAGCTTTTTCAGGGTTTTTTGTTTCTCCAGCATAGTCTATGCCTTCTCTGAAACCCAAGTATGAGTAAACAATTCCACCGGCTGACACTGCAAGAAATACCGGAGACGGACCATATGGCTCAAAACCTCCAGGCAGAGATTCAATGTTCGAAGTGTGTGGATAGAAAACTATGAGAAGCAGAACCGCAAGGGTTGGGATTATTAATTTCCAAGCTCCAAACGCATCGTTTACTTTACCAAAAAGCTTCACTCCAAAATAATTTAAGAAAAAGAAAACCGTTAGCAGAACGAACGTTAAAAAACCGCCATTTAGCGTTACTGTTCCATTAACAAATATTCCAGGTATAAACGAGGAAAGATACTGAACAGCTCCAAGAGTTTCTGTTGGTGCTACCGTTATTATTCCCAGAAGGTAAGCCCAGCCCATAACAAATGAGGCAAACGTGCCTCCTGTATACTGAGGTATCCTGACAAGGCCTCCAGATTTTGGAAAAAGAGATCCTACTTCAGCCCAGACCATAGCTACAAATATCAGAAGTATTCCTCCAATTATCCAGGATATAATAGAAGCAGGTCCTACATAAATAGCTGAGTAATATGCCCCGAAGAGCCACGAGCCTCCTAGTACAGAACCTATAACCAGCATTAGAAGATCGAATGTAGTTAAGTCTTTCTTGAGACCCTGATCGTATTTTTGTGCCTTTTCTTCTGACGAAGCGTGCTCTTCAGAATGCATTTTCGCACTTTATAAAAGCTAATTTAAAAATTTTTCTCATCGAATCCTTTGTTGCATAATGTATGATTTTATTCTCTGCTTTGTTGTACAGCGTTCTTTAATGATCTTTTTGAACT
>JAGDXJ010000051.1 GCA_023256355.1 Nitrososphaerales archaeon
CCTGACGGGGGCGGAGCGGAAGGTCCCCGATGAACCCGTGAGGGGGCTATATGATTATGATGCCGTGAAGCCCAAGCTCTACGTCGCATACGATAGGTATGCCGATGCATACCTACCTATGCATACATAGAGTGGAAATCCGTTAGGATCGTCACTTTAACTTTTATCTTATATTATCATATGCCATATACAATTTACAGTTATCAGCAAAAGAAAGAGATAAATTTATAAGCAGTTACCATATATTCATCATGGTTTTGGAGGTGAAATTGTAAAATGGCTGATGCTACTGCTATTCCAGCGGTTACTTCAACGGGACAACCAGTACTGATCCTTAAAGAGGGTACAACAGAGAGGAAAGGAAAGGAAGCTCAGAGAAACAATTTTGAGGCGGTTAAAATAGTAAAAGATATAGTAAAAACCTCTTTGGGACCAAAAGGAATGGATAAAATGCTCGTGGACAGTTTGGGGGACGTAACTGTAACCAACGATGGAGCAACAATATTAAAGGAAATGGACATCCAGCATCCGGCAGCAAAAATGATGGTAGAGATAGCGAAGGCTACTGATAATGAAGTAGGAGACGGTACTACATCGACTGTCGTTATGGCAGGCTATCTAATAGAAAAGGCGGAAGAGCTTATCGACAAAGGAATTCATCCAACTATAATAATAGATGGTTATATGAAAGCATCTCAGGAAGCTCTAAAAATTCTCAAAAACGTGGCAGAAAAGGTAAATCCTGATGATAAAGAGATTTTAAAGAAAATAGCAAAAACTACGCTTTCAACAAAGATGGTTTCTAGCGAAGCAGAATACTTGGCTGATCTTGTTGTCAATGCAGTTTTGCAAGTTGCAGATAAAGTTAATGGAGGGTACAGGGTCGATATAGACAACGTTAAGGTGGAGAAAAAGCCCGGAGCTTCTATTACAAACACACAGCTTATAAAAGGCGTTGTAATTGACAAAGAAGTCGTTCACGCAAGCATGCCAAAGTCAGTGAGAAACGCAAAGATTGCTTTGCTTAACGCTCCTCTTGAAATAGAAAAGACAGAGATAGACGCAAAGATAAACATAACTGATCCAGAACAGATGAAGGCGTTCTTGGATGAAGAAACAAAGATACTAAAGCAGATGGTTGAAAAGATCAAATCGGTAGGCGCAAACGTGGTGCTATGTCAGAAAGGAATTGACGATATGGCACAGCATTACCTTGCTAAGGAGGGAATCCTTGCCGTAAGAAGAATCAAGATGAGCGATATGGACAAGCTGTCAAGAGCTACAGGAGGTAGAATAGTTACTAGCATTGATGATCTGTCGTCAGAGGATCTAGGATATGCAGAGCTTGTTGAAGAAAGAAAGATAGAAGAGGATAAGTGGGTGTTTGTAGAAGGATGCAAGAATCCTAAGGCTGTCAGCATACTCATAAGGGGTGGTGCTCAGAGAGTTGTAGATGAAGCTGAAAGATCTATACACGATGCTCTAATGACAGTCAAGGATGTTTTAGAAAGACCTTTAATAGTTGCCGGCGGAGGTTCAGCTGAGATAGAAGTTGCAACACAACTAAGGAAGTGGGCTCAGACTCTGGAAGGAAGAATTCAGCTCGCAGCCCTTGCATTTGCAGAAGCTCTTGAAAATCTTGCGCTAACGCTTGCAGAGAATGCAGGTTTAGAGCCACTTGACATTTTACCTGAATTACAGGCGGCTCATCAGAAAGGTGATAAATGGGCAGGAATTAACGTGTTAAAAGGAAAGGTAGAAAACATGATGCAGAACAACGTGATAGAGCCTGAAATAGTTAAAGAGCAGATAATAAAGGCCGCAACAGAAGCCGCTAGCATGATAATAAAAATAGACGATCTTATAGCGGCAAGCAAACCCCCCGAAAGAGAAGCACCAAAATCTTCTCCTGAATAAATTTATAAAGAATAAACCTTTTTTATAGTCTCTTTATCAAATTTTTCTTTTATGCTGTTGCTGATTCCTATGAAAATTTTCTCATAGACTTTGAGTATTTCTATAAAGTTCATAGTGTTTTCGTCCGAAAATTTTGAAAGCTCATACACGTTTGTCACATATATTAGTTTGTTGGAAAGAGTATCGAAGTTTCCTGGATTTTCTACGTTGTACTTTTTTGAAAGATAAGTGGCGGCTTCTTGAAGGTCTTTGCACTTTACTTTTTGTTTTAGAAAAAGAGATTCGGAAAACGGAGTTTGGCCTGCAAGCGCACAAACTTTGTAATTATGAAGGTCTATAAGAGCTTGGGTCGCTAGATTATAACCAGCGTGTTTAATTATTTCTATTATCTCTGTTTTTTCAAACGCAAATTCTAGCAGGCCTAGATCTTTGGTATTTTGCCATATTTCCAGTGGAAACTTGACCTGCAAATCAAGCGTATAGTTGCCCAGTTTTATTTTGCTGAGGTCGTTGGCGTTTTCTACCTTTTTTAAAGCATCTTCAGCAAGAGGTTTTCCCTCATATGTATAATAATGAAGACTGTGCCCAGTTATGCTTTTCAAAACAGCGTTTTTTAAATTTTCTAGTACTAGAGCGTTAAGCTCTCCTAAAGCTTTATGCGTTTCTTTTGAAAGTTCATAAGCAAATCTGCCCACCAGTTCTTTAAAGTATTCTTCTACCGTGCTTGCCTGTATAGGATAGTTTATTTTTCTGGCAATTCTATCTAAAAGTTCCTTTTCACTTCCTAATTCTACATATCTTTCAGTTTCGCTTAAAGAAGGCAGTTTAGAAAGAAAAGCCCTTGACCTAGAAATAGCATAAAGAACATTACCCTTCAATTTTCTTCTCTAACTCTTGTTTAACAGCATCTTTTAAAATTTCCCAGTTGTTTTCAAACACAGATTCTATATGCTGTACCTCCATTTCATATTTTTTTCTTATGTCGTCACACTCTTTTTCTATTACAGGTTTCGATTCATCTATTATCTTTTTTGCTTCAGCTTTTTTAACATCAAGGTACTTATTTTTTGTTTCATCACCAAGTTTTTTAGCATAATTTCTGAGTTCATCAGCATATATGGCTGTTTTGTTTTGTAGTTCATCTAATCTTTGATTAACCTCTTTAACATAATTTAAAAGTTCATCAGCCTGCATCATGTTAGTTATCTATTAAACGATATAAATTTATTATGCTCCCAATAATTAAAATATACTTATGCCATTGGAGCGCGAGATAAAGCTCAAGGTTCCAGAAGATGTTGATTTAGAAAGTTTTCTTTTAAGTAACGGGGGATTTTTTTTAAAGAAAGAAAAACAGATCGACATCTATTTGGACTTTGATAATTATAAAATTAAAAAATCGGGTTCAGCGCTTAGAATAAGATTTTCAGATGATTGTTTTTTGACGTTTAAAGGTCCTCAGAAAGAGGACATTGTTAAAAATAGAGAGGAATATGAAGTTAAGGTTTCTGATGGCGAACAGGCGCTTAAAATCCTAAAATCTATAGGACTCGCTGAAAAGCTTAGAATAGTAAAAGAAAGGACAACTGTCAGATATGAAGGTTTAAACTTTGAAATTGACACGGTTGAGGGACTCGGGAAATTTGTAGAGATTGAGATCAAATCCAATGAGGAAATACAAAAAGTAAAAACAATAGCTGAAAAAGCAGGCATCGCGTGGAGCCCAATATTAAAAAGTTATGCAGAGCTTATCTCAGAAAAATAATATTTAAAGTTTGTTAGAAATGTTTATATATATGATATATACATATTTTTGTGAGGCAATTTTAATATGTCGTACAAAAGGGTTTCTCCGTCAGATATAGATAATATTGACAGATGCCCAAGGTGTGGTTCAAAGGATCTGCTTATGGATGTCAACACCGGAGAAATAATCTGTGCAAACTGCGGATTTGTTATAAAAGAAAAGGTAGAAGATCTTAAGCCTGAATGGAGGGCTTTTTCAAAAGAGGAAAAAGAGGACAGGAGCAGAGCAGGAATACCTTTATCCATAGCCATGCACGACATGGGACTTTCAACGGTAATGGATCAGTCCGATAAAGACGCTTCTGGTAAATCGCTTACAGGGTTTAACAAGAGCACATTTGACAGGCTAAGGATGTGGGACAGCAGGAGCCAGATCCACGAACCTGCAGAAAGAAACCTGAGGCAGGCATTCAATGAGCTTGACAGGCTGGCTGATAAGCTGAGCGTTTCTGAGAACGTTGTTGAAAGGGCGGCATACATATACAGAAAGGCGCTTGAAAAGGGCCTGGTAAGGGGGAGAAGTATAAGTGCTCTCATTGCGGCATCTCTTTATGCTGCGTGCAGAGCTCTTGAGATACCAAGGACATTAAAGGACATAGCAGCTGTTTCAAGCATAAAGAAAAAAGACATTGCAAGGTGCTACAGACTAATCCTGAGAGAGCTGGATATCAAGATGCCAATAATAGATCCTATAAAATCTGTGAGCAGGATAGCGGCAAAAGCCGGACTCAGTGAGAAAACCACAAGAAAAGCTATCGAAATAATCAAAAAGGCCATGCAGTCTGGTATTTCAGCTGGAAAGGATCCTATGGGTCTTGCAGCAGCAGCGCTTTATGTAGCATGCGTGCTTGAAGGGGAAAACAAGACGCAGAAGGACATAGCAGAAGCTGCTGGGGTAACTGAGGTAACAATAAGAAACAGGTATAAGGGACTCAAGGCAACGCTTAATTTACCTGAACTCTGAAATTTTTATTAAGACTTCCACAAAATTTAAATTTTTATTTTTACAATCCTATTACTGTATGCAAAAATCTTTAAAAATAGACGAGAAAGATATTAAAATTTTAAGTGAACTTACTCGCGATGCAAGTCAAAGCATACCTAAGCTAAGCAAAAAGCTAAACCTTGATCCAAGCGTCGTATACTCAAGGATAAGAAGGCTCCAGAAGCTGGGTTATATACAAGGTTTTACAACGGTTGTGAACGAAGAACTGCTCGGGTGGAAGGTCTTAGCTATAATAGGAATAAACGCTGAGTCAAAGAAAAGGGATCTTGTTTATGAAACGCTATATAAGATGCCTGAAGTTAGAACAGTAATAGAGGTTACAGGAAGGTATGACTTTCTGGTTTTTCTTAAAGCGAAGTCAATAGAGGACCTGCATTCGCTTATAACAGACAAAGTAGGGGCCATCGATGGAGTTACGTACACTGAGACGTTTATTTCATTAAGATCGAAAGCCAAGACTTTTGAGCTGCTGATATAAAAACTGATGAAAGGATACCTTTTAATAAAGTCAAAAAGCAAAGAGGAAGCTTCGTGCTTAAGCAGATTTGTAAAAGACAAGAGTAACATTCTAGATAACTATTTGATGATTGCTCCTGATGAGCTTGACTCTATCGAAGAGTACAGAAATCTTTGCGGAGTTGAAAAATTATATTTTGCATTTAGATTTGGTTCTACTACAGATTTAGCTCTTTATATAGAAAAAAACAGAAAAGGAAAGGTAATTAATTTTGTTTTTGAAGACGGTTCGCAAAAGGATCTTTACCAGCTGATAGATGATTTTTTACACGTTTCTAAAAATGGGCGAATTAGCGAAATAGAACCTGAAGAAGTTTATAAAATAATCAAGATTGGAGAATTTTTTTATTTGATACAGTATGAATCGAAAGGACCAGGAGGAATCTGCATAAATGATGGGCAAGCCACAGTTTTTGTTGACGGGAGCTACGAAAGCTATGTTCTGGCTTATAAATTTCTTTGTTACGGAAAAAACGTTGCAATAATTATACCATATAAAAAGGATAAAAACGCTTTAAAAATTGTTGTAACGTCTTTGTATAAGATTTTAAAAAGCTGCAAAAATAGAGTGGTAAATCTATACGTCCTTGACTTAAATAATGAGCCTGATAACTCCAGTAAAGTCAGCTTCCCTTTACCAATTTTTTTACCCAAAGGAAACGTTTACAGCGACAAAGTTGTGAGCGTTCCAGCTGAGCTGTTAAGCGATTTTAAAATTCCTGTAGCAGTAAAAGATATTAACACAGGAATAAACTATAATAAGTTTTTAAATTTCAATTTTAGTGAATCGATTCAAATAACAGATTTTCAGAACAAACCTTATCATGAAGCTTTGGACGCTATATTAAGAAACATTTGATCAACAATTTTAAAATCGTCTAAGAAAAGTTTATATAGGATGTTAGATCCAATTAAATACGAATGAACGCCAAATATTTGTATTTGTTCATGACATTAATTGCCCTAGGATTTTCAGTGAGTCCTGCAGTTGCACAGTCGCCAATGCTGGCTCCTACACAGGTACACACTCACGGCCCTCTGATAAATACATTGGTTTTTAACGTATACACAAGCGACCAAAACGCATTTCTGGCTTTAACATCAGGACAGATTCAGGCAATGGAGTGGACCTTAACTCCAAGCATGTACATTACGGCACAGGCCACTAACAACGTATACACAAACCTAACATTATCTTATGCATTTGACGGCATTGCTTTCAACTGTCTGATGTATCCTTACAGTAACGTTCACTTTAGAAGAGCAATCGCTGACCTAGTAGATTACTCATACCTTCAATCGCTTTATGGCGTAGAAGCAGTTGCTGAGCCTTATATATATGAGCCAACCCTATTCTCTCCACCTTATGCTGCTACATACTGGTACGATCCTCAGCTGCCCTATCCGTATAAATACAGCCCGACAAATGCTATGCAGGAACTGCTTAAGGTACCTGGAATATCATACAACAGTGCAAAAGGACAGTGGACTTTATACGGAAAGCCTTTCTCTCCTGTTCTTTACTACAGGTCAGATGATCCGCTAAGGACCGATCTGGCTGAACAGCTGGCAAGCGCCGCAAAGCAGATAAACCTTACAATAACACTGAAACCTGTTACAGGCATCACCGCATCTTCAATTATATACTCTCCAGCAGCTTCAGTTGTTATAGCACCCGGTACGATGCTTGCAAACCTCTCAACTACACCGCCACAATACAACATGACTCTGGCCAATCAAACTGACACATGGGGAATGTACACTTTTGGCTGGATAGTGTCATGGGAACCAAACTATCCATGGTTCTTCTTCAATAGCCAGCTAGCTGGTGTGGTTAATTTTGGCAACTTCTACAATGAAAGCATGGACTACTGGACCGATGTTCTGTACTGGTCAGCAACAAACCTCTCAACAGCACAGCACGCTGCATGGATGTTCCAGAAGATATTCTATCAGCAACTACCTTATGTCATAGGGCTCTGGTCCAACCAGATATACGCTGACTACGTTAAGGGATGGACAGGATTTGCTCAGATACCTA
This sequence comes from Nitrososphaerales archaeon, assembly GCA_023256355.1. Taxonomy (GTDB): domain Archaea; phylum Thermoproteota; class Nitrososphaeria; order Conexivisphaerales; family UBA164; genus CAYFFZ01. The sequence continues at coordinate 7,287 of JAGDXJ010000051.1, forward strand.
CAACTGGGCCTAACGAGGAAACTGGACTTTACTACACATCTCTCAACGTTCATCCATCAAACGCTCCTTATGGTGGTACATATACAGAAGCCTTACACTCTGCTCCTACTTCATTAAACCCGCTCTATGTTACTAACTGGGTTTGGCAGGTAGATGTCTGGCAGGAGGTATACGATAGTCCAATAGGCACACCGCCGTGGGGAGTGACCAGCGGAGCGCTCATGCCCTGGATGGGAACGTATAACGTGCAGACCGAAGTAACAGCTCCTATCGGAAGCGGGTCAGGATGGTGGAACCCGTTCAACGCATCAAAGATAGTAAAAGGAGAAGTAATAACCATAAACTTCTGGAAGAACGATACATGGCAGGATGGAGTTCCGCTCAACGCATATGACTATAACTTCTCGCTGTACTACTGGAACGTACAGGGCCTATCAGGCGCATCTACTCCTGATTCATATGCTTCAACTCCGCCTTATGGTTTGCTGGCAACTTACATACCTCCGAACAATCCGTATGAGATTCAGCTTTACGTTAATTCAACAAACTTATGGAATGTATACACTCTTGACATACCTGTGATTCCCATGCATATATTCAAATACTTTACACCCTCAGTAACAGCTTCATCAACTGGTGCAATGGACATAACTCTTCCGGTGAGCCAGATATCTGGACTGTCTTCATACCTTGCGAGCCCCAATGAACATTTGCCTCAGTGGATGTACTGGTTGCCAAACCTTGAAGTTGGAAGCGGACCGTTCGTATTCCAGTCATGGAACAAAGTCACTAACGTGATAACGCTCACGAGAAACCCCAACTACTACAGGAGCGCATGGTGGGCATGGATGACGACTGAACCTCAGGGAACGAACGCGCCGTTCAAGGTGAACATAATGGAAGAAATATACAACCCGACTTCGAGCACATTTAAAGGAGTTGCACCGGGTAGCACAGGTTATATACCAATAACAAACGCAACAGGCGTGGTTCAAGTTATAAACCCAGCATCAGGACAGGTGTATGAAAGCGAACCTTTATCATCAGTAGGCAATGGATCATATACCGCTACGATTCCAACATCAAACCTTGCTCCAGGAACTTATGAGCTTATGGTGAACGCGTCCTATTCATCTTTCGGACTTAACAGGGTATGGTACAGCTACAGCGGACTCACTGTATCTTCGTTGACAGCAACAGTTACTTACAAAGTTGTTTCATCTACAGGAGCACCAATAGCTGGAGCAACAGTTAAAATAGACGGTGTAACGGCTGTTACCAACTCTTCAGGAATAGCGGTCCTGCCTAATGTGCCTTTGGGCACTCAGACTGTAACCGTGACAGCGCCCGGTTATCAGAATTACACAACAACACTTCCAGTTTCATCTACAACCACAGCACAGAGCGCAACGCTCTCAACTCCAACTCCAACGCCAACACCTCCACCAGCACCAAACTATACAGGTTATTACATAGCTGCTGTCATAATAATCATAATAGTGATCGTAGTGGCTGTCTGGGCTTTAAGAAGAAAGTAAGCAGCATAAAACATTTAAATATTTTTTTATACTCTATTTGATGGGATGGGTATTAAAGCGTATCTTGCCAAGAAGGTTATTGGTATTATTATTACTATGTGGGTTATAGCAACAATAAACTTCTTTTTATTCCAGGTTATGCCTTTTACGCTTCTTGGCATAAATCCAGAACAGTGGTTTGTACCTATAGTGGGAACGCAGCACAACTTACAGTATATACAGAAGATCAGAGAAATGGTCATTGCAGAATTGGGTTTTAACAAACCACTTGATATAAGGTATTTAATTTATATTAAGGCCATGTTTACTTTTCATTTTGGATATAACGTTGGAAGCGTTTTAAGCGGGCCTGTAATATCAACTATAGGCAGGTATGCCCCATACACAGTTCTTTTGTTAGGTGGATCAACAGTAGTGTCTTTTTTTATAAGTTTATACCTTGGGGTCTTTTCTGCTCATAAAAGAGGCACTCCGGTTGATCAGGTTTCATTTATGACATTGCTTTTCTTTTACGCTATGCCATCTTTCTGGATAGGAAGTCTGCTTATTTTAATATTTGCTTATTATTTAAAAATAGCGCCGCCAAACGCGGCTGCTTACTTTAGCTCATTTCACGGTTTAGCATATTATGCAGCCGTTCTAAGAGCTATGATACTTCCTTTCACTTCGCTTACACTTATAAGCATAGGAGGATTTTATCTTATACAGAGGTCTACAGCAATAGACATAATAAACGAAGATTTCGTAACAGTGCTCAAAGCCAAAGGGCTTAAAAACAGATCAATATTATACAAACACGTGCTCAGAAATGCTATCTTACCCACTTTGACCATATTCGCAATTTCCATGGGATTTGTTCTTTCGGGCGCAGTTATAACAGAAACAATATTTGGATGGCCTGGTCTGGGATACTGGACTTACATGGCCATAGTAACAGAAGATTTTCCATTAGAACAGGCTATATTCTTTATAATCTCACTTATGGTGGTTCTGGCAAACTTTATAGCCGATATCTCATATGGTTTGCTGGATCCTAGAATAAGGAGGGGTTAAATTTGTCATATAAGAATCAGGTTAAGCTTTTTGTAAAAAACAGGATGGGCATGGCTGGAGCTTTTATAATAGTATTCTTCACGCTGATGGCCGTTTTTGCTCCTTTTCTTACGTCAAACCCTCCTTCACAAACTTTTGTAGCTGGCCCATGGGCAGTACCAAGCTGGGCTACAATTATACCATTGTACAGTAACCTTCCCCCCAACGTTCAAGCAGTCTCTAACAATTTTAACCTCTGGAAGATAAACACTTACAAAAGCGCAAACTATTCGGTTCAGGAGACAACATTACCATCTAATGCAGTAAGCATGACAAGGTATACAACGGCAGAAGCTCAGGTACTTACAGTTTCATCAAAAGTTCCTGCAGGCATGGGTGAAGTGTCAGTGCTGAACATGACGTACGTTTTCAACTATCAGTATAAACCTTCATATAAATTCGCTTTTGGAACTCTTATCTATCCCATAAAGGCTTCAAACATTTCTGATCTTTATGTCAAGTTTACATTGATTGCTCCAAACGGAAAAGTTTACAAGCTCACTTCTTATACTTATATAGCTTCTTCTCCAGTAGTCATAGACAGCCTCGATAACGGGTTAAAGATGAACACGTGGAACGTCATTTATATGGCTTCGGATACCACGCCCGTTGTTCTTTCTGCTTTTGGTCCTTCAGGACTAACGTTAAGCATGCCATCAATGATAATTTTGAATCAAAAGGGAACTTACAAACTGAACGTACAGGTAATAGCTTTCGAGTCACCACAGCAGGGTTATGTAAAGTTTTCGCTTGCGGATCCTTATTTTTTTATATACGGTAGGCAGTACGGGCTACTGGGAACTGACAACAACGGAAGAGACCTCTGGTCTCAGTTTGTCTGGGGCTCCAGAATATCAATAGAAGTTGGGCTTTTAGCTTCAATTTTTTCTGTGGCTTTAGGCTTAATAATAGGGCTGATAGCCGGTATGTTTGGTGGAGTTATTGAAGAACTAACGATGAGGGTTACAGACGTGTTTCTGGTCATACCGTTTTTACCGCTTGCAATAGTCGTTCTGTTCCTTTTAACTCAGAACGCATTTTTAGCCAAGAGCCTTTATTTCTGGCTTGTTGTTCTTTTTGCTATCCTTTCCTGGCCTTCCATAGCAAGGGTTATCAGATCTCAGGTGCTTTCTCTTAAAGAGAGAGGCTATATAGAAGCTTCTAAGGCATTGGGAGCAGGAAACTGGCACATAATAAGAAAGCACATAATTCCAAACGTAATGGGGCTGGTGTATGCAAACCTTGCTTTGAGCGTTCCGGGCTTTATACTTACAGAAGCGGCCCTTGATTTTCTGTTCCCTGGAGCATCCACCACTCCAACCTGGGGCAGAATGTTATCCAAAGCCTATGATCATGCCGCATCAGCGGTATCGTTTCAGTTTGGATGGTGGTGGTTCATATTCCCGGGCCTTGCAATAGTTCTGCTCTCTCTTGCGTTCGTTATGGTTGGATATGCGCTTGATGAAATATTCAATCCTAGGCTGAGAGGACAATGAAAACAAAGACCATAGTTGGCTTAACATTGATAGTAGTGTTGATAATTGCAGTCAGCGGTTTATATTTATACAATGAAAGGATTAATAGCCAGAAGCTTGTTGGTTCTACTTTTTACTATGAATATACCATAAATATACCCAATAACGGAACTTATGTTAACATGATAAAAATTCACGTGATATCTGTCAAAGATAACAGCGTCTTTTTCAATTATCTGATAATTCCTTTGAACGGCACAGTCAAAAAAAAGTACAGCAATCAATCGTTTGTTCCAGTATTTGACCCTAAAAACAACATGACCTATTTTAGATCAGGATCGTTTGGTATGCCCCTTTTTATCAACTCTTCAGTCAAAAGCGCTTCAGGTTCTACTTATATAGAGTTTCAGGGGAACCAAAGCATCTATATAAAATATTCTGTACTGAGGTCTTCAGAAATTAACGTTAGCCTTACTTTGATACCTTATTTATATTCTTATAATTTAGGAGCTTCATACTGGAATCTGGTTTATGATGGATCTTATGGCTACTTGATATATGCAAAAGGAGGTCTTATAGGTTCAAATTATGTTAGTTTTGAGTATAAGTTGGTGAATTCAAGTGTCTGAAGTCCTGAAGGTTGAAAGTTTAAAAATGTATTACAGAATGGGTCAAACATACGTAAAGGCGGTAGATGATGTATCATTTGAAGTTCAGAAAGGCAAGTGTTTGGGGTTAGCTGGAGAATCTGGCAGCGGTAAGACAAGCATAGCTACAACAATAATGAGAATTTTACCAAAGAACGGACAGATAATTTCAGGAAGCATATATTTGGACGGGCAGGATGTGATGAAGCTGAGCGATGAAGAATTCAGAAAAATAAGATGGGTTAAGGTGGCGATGGTACCTCAGGCATCTATGAACGCATTTGATCCTGTGTTTACCATAGGCGACCAGATAATGGAAGCTATTCAGACGCACAAAAACGTGACAAAAGATGAAGCAATGTCTAGAGTAAAGGAGCTTTTCCAGTTAGTGGGGATAGATCCCTCAAGAATCAACAACTATCCGCATGAGTTTTCAGGAGGTATGAAGCAGAGGGCGGCAATAGCCATGGCCCTGGCAAACAACCCTGACGTAATTATACTGGACGAACCTACAACTGCTCTGGACGTAATAGTTCAAGCACAGGTTTTAAGCCTTCTTAGAAACCTTAAACAAAAGCTAAACATAAGCATGATCTTAATAACGCACGACCTTTCGATCATAGCTGATATATGTGATTCTGTTGCCGTTATATACGGAGGAAAGGTAGTCGAGTACGGCGACATATACAAAATCTACAAGAATCCCAAACATCCGTACACTCAGGGTTTACTGGGAGCTTTTCCAAACATAAAAGCAAAGAAACAGAAGCTTATAGGAATACCTGGAGCTCCACCCAATCTAGCCAACCCTCCCTCTGGCTGCAGGTTCCATCCGAGATGTCCTTACGCTTTTGACAGGTGCAAGGTAGAAGAGCCAAAGCTAAAAGAAGTTGAACCGGGACACTTTGTAGCGTGCCATCTTTATGATAAAGGTGATTAAAATGCCTGAACCACTTATAAAAGCAGTAAACATAAGAAAATACTTTCCGGTAAGGATGAGCTTTACAGGATCACTGAAAGGTGAAAAGCAAAAATGGGTAAAAGCCGTAGACGATATCTCGATAGATATATACCCTAAAGAAATACTTGGGTTAGCTGGAGAATCTGGAAGCGGAAAGACTACTTTTGGCAGGACTCTTATAAGGCTGATAGAACCGACCGCTGGCTCAGCCATTTATAAAGGCGTTGATATCTTTAAATTAAAGGGTTCAGAATTAAAAAATTACAGGAGAAAGTTACAGATAATATTTCAGGACCCGTACGATGCTATAAATCCTCGGCTTACGATAAGAGACGTCGTTGCTGAAGGCTTGCTGGTGAACAGGCTTGTCAGCAAGGATAAAGTAGATGAAGCTGTTTCAAAAGCTTTAGAAGACGTTAGGCTGACACCCCCAGAAGAATTCATCAACAGGTATCCTCACGAACTCAGCGGAGGACAGAGGCAAAGGGTAGCTATAGCCAGGGCTTTAGTATTAAGGCCAGATTTTATAGTTGCAGACGAGCCAGTGTCGATGCTGGACGTATCTATAAGGGCCGAGGTTCTTAACGTGATGCTTGATCTTAAGGAAAAATACGGTATTACCTTCCTGTTTATAACTCATGATCTGGCGCTGGCAAAGCACATGAGCGACAGGATAGCAGTTATGTACTTAGGAAAGGTTGTTGAACTTTCAGACTCAGAGAAACTCATAGATAATCCTCTGCACCCATACACTCAGGCGCTTATAGCCGCAATACCGATTCCTGATCCAAGCGCCCAAAAGGCTGAAGTAAAGATAAAGGGGGAAATACCGAGTCCAGTCAACCCTCCCTCTGGCTGCAGGTTCCATCCGAGATGTCCTTACGCTTTTGACAGGTGCAAGGTAGAAGAGCCAAAGCTAAAAGAAGTTGAACCGGGACACTTTGTAGCGTGCCATCTTTATGATAAATCATAAGATGAAAAGCATTCACAGGGGCACGATTTTTTGAAGATCTACGTAGGTACTTCAGGTTATTCATACTTTTGGAATGAAGGTAAAAAAGATCTGCTTGGGTGGTATGTTTCAAAAGGGTTTAAGACTGTAGAAATAAATTCAACTTTTTATTCTTTTCCATCTCATGCGGCGATTAGAAGGTGGTCTAAAGTCAGTGAAGACTTTATATTTTCTGTAAAAGTAAACAGAATGATAACTCATTATACTAAGCTTGCAAACATGGATCTTTTTAAAAAATTCTATTCAAAGTTTGAACCTATTTTGGGAAAGGTTAAGTTCTGGTTATTCCAGCTCCCGCCGTCTTTTTCATGTACGGACAAAAACGTTGAAAAGCTAGAGTCTTTTGCTAAACAGCTTTCGATTAAAGGGCTTCCCGTTTTAGAATTTAGAGATCCGTGCTGGTGGAAGGTTAAAAATTACATAATAAAATCAGGTTATATTTTTTGTTCAGTAAGCGCACCTGGTCTGCCTGATGATGTCGTTAACAATCAGGGAACGATATACATGAGGTTTCATGGTATAGATGAGTGGTATTCTTACGTTTACAGCGAAAAAGAGCTTGAAAACTATTACGATAAAATAAAAAACAGCGGAGCTGAAGAAGCGTATCTTTATTTTAACAACGATTTAGGAATGTTAGAAAACGCTTTATTTATGCAAAAGCTTAGCGAAAAATCATGAGAGCTTTTGTTAGCATAAACATAGAAGACAGCGAACTGGTAAAGAAGATAAAAGATGTAGCTCATGAAGTTAGGGATGAAGAATACGGCATTAATATAACAAAAGATGAAAACCTGCACTTTACTCTAAAGTTTTTAGGGGAGATAAATGAAAATGAGAAAGAAGAGATAATTGATAACCTTTCTAAAATATCTTTAAAAAGCTTCAGCATTCGCTTAAAGGGACTTGGAGTTTTTCCAGATTTAAATTATATAAGGATAATCTGGATTGGTGCTGAATCACAAGAACTGATTCAGCTTGCAGAAGAAGTAGATAAAAATACGATTAAAATAAAAAGCGACGAAAAGTTTGTGCCTCATTTGACGATAGCGCGCGTGAAGGCCGTAAGAGATAAAGCGGGCTTGAGAGACAGAATAATAAGGTTTTCAAAAATAGATCTGGGGAGTTATGCGGTAGATAAATTTTACTTGATGGAAAGCAAGCTGTTGCCAGAAGGACCGATATATGAACCGTTAAAGGTTTTTAAGCTTGCTTGAGCAAAAGCCTTTAAAGAAATTTTATGCTAGTATATAGTTGTGAAGGTCAAGGCCATAATAGCGGTCAAAGAAGGCATAGTAAACCAGGAAGTTTCTGGTATGCTCTCCATATTAAAGGAGTACTTTGAGCTCTTTAGCATGCAGGATCTACCATATGTTAAAAAAGTGGAATCTTATAAAATAATAGAGAGCGAGAACATATCATCTGCAATTACGATAGGGGGCGATGGGACCCTCCTGGGGCTTTCAAGATATTTACCAGAATATGTAGAGGTTATAGGAATAAACATGGGAGGAAGAGGCGTACTGGCCCAGATAGAAAAAGACAATCTGGGCGGATTCATTGAATCTTACCTTTCCAAGGATTACATCATTGAAAAGAGAATGAGGTTAAAAGCAAAGATATCTGACCTGGAGACGGTTAACGTGTTAAATGAGTTTTATATTCAGAGAGCTAATTTCAATCAAACCCCTGTATTCTCTTTAAATGCAGAAGATGTCGTTAACATCAAAGAAAAGATGGACGGGCTTATAATTTCTACTCCTTCTGGATCAACAGGATATAATTACTCTAACCGGGGACCCGTTGTCGAACAGGATCTTGAACTAATGATTCTTAATCCTGTAATGTCGCTGAAGGTTCTACCCGTGATCATAGTTAAACCATGCAAGATAAACCTTCAAGTCAGCTCTCACGCTTATATAATAGCTGATGGGCAGCTAAGGTATGAAGTTTTACCGGATGAAAGCATAACAGTCTACAGAGGGGATTATTTAAGTCTCGTAAAGCTCAAGTCGTCAAGCTCTCAAATACAGAAGATACTAAAATGATTGATAAGGATCTTCTGATAAAACAAATCAAAGCTCTGGGTGGGGTTGAATACCAGAACAAAAAGATATACATGCTCTGGACAAATGAATGTAAAGACCCTGTAAAATATCTGATCAGTTTTGAATCTGACGGCTTTTCTTCTGCAGAAGAAATTTTAAGAGAAATAAAGTTCAGGACTGGAAGAGAAATTCCGGTTCTGATTGGAGAAGATAACATAATAATTGGAAAAATCAAGGTTGAACTTAAAAAATTGGATAAGGAATTAAACGATGATTTTCTTAAAAAAATTCTAAAACCAGCTTTAAAGTTTTAACTTTATAGTGTTAATGGGCGAAAGTTCATTTCATCTAGCTTTAGATAGCCCTTCACAGGTATTTTTAAAAGCTTTCAGCAATGATCTTTACAGGCTTATGTATAATCCTGAAAAGAATGCAGAGATCAGGGAGAAAAGAAACGTTTCTCAGGAGAAAGTATGAGCTTAAGTTTGACAAAAGCAAGATCTTAAAGGAAAAGTTCACGTAAAAGTGCGGCAATGAACCGGGAAGCCCTGATCACAAGCTCAGGATAGTTCACAAATAACCTTATAAGTAAAAACTGCTTCTATAATACCATGGACACATATAAAATAGAGTTTTTTACGTTTGAAGATTTGGTAAAGGACTTTCTTGCTTTGTCCAGTTTTCTGGGCAGAACTCCAGCGGTAGTTATTTACAGGTACAAAGATTATCTGTACACGATGCATCCTTTTTATGAGGGTGTAGGAATACATTTTTGTAAAGATCCAGAAAAAACATATCCTTCCGGGGAATACATATTTGACACTCTAACTGAAAAGATAAAACAGAAACTAGACAAAAAAGAGCTTTCGGCCAACGAGGTCCTGATAATAATCATAGAACAGAAATACAACTCAATACTTGAGGGATCAGAATAGATAAAAAGTTATGCGGGGGGTGGGATTTGAACCCACGTACCCCAACGGGACTGCCGCCTCAGGGCAGCGCCATTGACCTGGCTAGGCGACCCCCGCAATAAAAACTACCAACAATACGGATTTAAGCGTTTTCATTTTTTAAAGAATTGCTAAAGCTTTGTAGTAACTAAAGTTTCTTTATCTGTAACAAAAACCGTATGTTCAAACTGGCTAACTCTAGCACCGCCAGCTTCTACCAAGACATGGTAGTCGTCAAGAATTCCTTCTTTTACCAGCTTGTCAAGGTTCTGTGTAGAACTTTTGCCGAATTCCTTCGCTATCCATCTAGATGCAAAAGGCAATGTTTTGTATTTTTCCCAGATGAAGCCGACTATCTGTGCGGACGTCTCATCCCCTTTTAACCTTCTTGGCGAGACAAGCCTGTATATGTTACTGTGCTCACCGTCGACAACAAAGCCTATGGCGCTGCTTTCTACAAAGAAAGGTTCTATTGCGTAGGCGTTGTTCTGCTCAAAATGACCTTTAATGGGAGAACCTATCATCGGTATCGATAGGCCAGCATGCAGCACATAACGTTCTAGCTTGTGTCCCATCAGGTTTTCTATAGTTTTAAAACCATAACTTTTTGCGTTCTTTTCTACAAACGCTCCGAATTCATAAAAATCAAGCCCGCTGCGAACTATTTTTAAGGATTTTTCAAGGGTTTCTTGGTTTGCCTTTACCATGCTGGAATCGACGCCTGAAAAAGTGATAGTTATGGCTGTATCTGCAATGTAACCGTTAACGTGAACGCCAAGATCTACCTTTACTATTGCTCCCTTCTTGATCTTTTTATCATCTTCAAACTTGGCCGTATAATGCGCCGCTTCTTCGTTCTGAGAAATATTAACAGGGAAAGCAGGAAACCCTCCCTGTTTGATTATAAATTCTTCAAGTTCTTCACAGATGTCAAATATGTTTTTTTCCTCATAAACGATGTTAAATGCTTTTTTTAACGCATCAGAAGCTATCTTTCCAGCCTTTAGGTAGTCTTCAATCATTCTGTTCTACCAACCGGTTTATTTTATCCAGCAGCATAGATATTTCTATCGGAGGAATCAGCGCAAGAACGATGTTTTCCACCTTTGCCATTTCAATCGCCAGCTTTTCTACGCTTTGAGTGCCGTGTATGGCCACAACCCGTGGTTTTAACGGTGATATTCTTACAGCTACCATGGGGCTTCTTCCCAGACCAACTTTTGTAAATATCAAAGCCCTCTCAGAGGATTTGCCGAATATTCTATAAAACTGCTCCCCCTTCAGCGCTATAATAGCCTTTATGCTGTCCAGCACTGTATGTCCAAAAAGGTAATGATCTGCCATATAATCACCTGTGAGGATCTTGCCTTGAACAGCATCTATCAGGTCCATAACTTTGATCGGTTTTTTATAATCCTTTATATCTATGATTCCGCCGTTTATAGCGCCCTGTTTGTCCTGGTATATAGATAGAATTACAGAATCGGCACCCCTGAGTTTTATCAAGCCCTCTACGTACTTTTTGATAAACCTTACACCGGCTTTCCTTCTTTTACCTTTTTCATAATCAGAGATTACTGGAGGCGAGACTCCTATAGACTCAGCAAGCTCTTTCTGCTTAACGTTAAGGTTTTCCCTGATTTTTTTCATCAGAAGACCGGGGTTTTCGGATAATACTATTTTTCCTATAAGTTTGTATATCTCGTCGGTTTCCAATACTTTTTTTACAATTTAGATAAGATATAAGTCTTTATTGGACCGGGGGGGACTTGAACCCCCGACCTCCCGCGTGCGAGGCGGGCATTCTAC
>JAGDXJ010000021.1 GCA_023256355.1 Nitrososphaerales archaeon
AGAAACGGTAGCCTGTCTGCTTCAGCAGAAATTTATTTTAGCAGGGCAGATATAAACTTTAAGAGAGAGAAGTTATAAAGCTAAAAGTGCGTTCTTGTTAATAATTTTTACATAATTTATGGACAAAACCTAAAAAAGGAATAACTTTATATATATGAAGCTTTAATCATAAAGTGATAAAAGAATGGATGATTTCGAACCGTTTGTGTATACGAACGAACTGATACCGGAGGAAATAACTAAAGAAACTGCAAGAGTTTTTGTAAAGCTCGAAACGAGAAAATACAACAAACCAACAACGGTAATACAGTTCTCTGATCCTAAAGGAATAAACATAGAAGATATAGCAAAAAAACTCAAAAAAAGGCTTGCATGTGGAGGCACAGCAAAAGATGAAAGTGTTATACTTCAGGGAGACCATAGAGATAAGGTAGTTCAGTACCTTGTCGAGCTTGGTTTTAAGCCCGAGAACATAGTCATGCAATGAACAGATCTGGAAAAATTAAAGTTTGCCCAAAATGTGGTTATCCTTTACGTTCCCTTTCTGAAATTATATCAGGGGCACCAACCAACTATTATTACTGCAAAAGATGCGGTTATAAGGGAGCTTTATATATAGAGATAAGTTATGGATCCTCTAGTAACTATCAATGAAAGCTTAAGCAAAAAGGAGATACCTGAGGATATATACAAGAAGGTATCGGAATCTGTAAAAAAAGTAAATGATGCAATAATTCAGATTGAAAAAGCTTCTAACATAAAATATCCTGAATGGTATGTTTATTCAAAGGCAATAGTCATGAAGGCGCCTGTAGGAGGGTCATCAATTATATATTCGAGATTTTTTCCTTTTAGCTATGAGAACGTTCTTTATACATTAGTTCAGGTTACGCCTCCTTTGGTCCTTTATGCATCTAAGGATACTCTGCTGGCAGTTATGGCACATGAGTTTCTTCATTATGTGAATTTTATAGCTAATCTTAAAAACTTTTCAATTACTTCTGAAGAAGAAATGACCAGCGTTTTTGAAAGCGTTTTTAAAGATGAAGCTCAGCTTTATGATGAAGAAAAAGTATTTAAGAAAAGCAAAAAAATAAAACGGCTTTTAAAAGAAAAATTTTCTGGAGGTTTAAATGACGAGGCTTTAAATAAAAAAACTTTAGCAAGATGGTTTAAAAAAGGTTTACCTGTAGATTATATTTCTCCTGAGGGCAACATGAGCAGGATAAGCGTACTTTCAATATTAAATTTTAAACCAGAAGAGACCCTAAAGAGGTTCTTAAATTGGACATAAATCGAGTTTTTATAGACGTTAATCAAAAACTGAAAGATATCGAAATAAAATCGCTTTCTATTTATGGCAGTACTGTAGCGGGTTATGCAAAACCAGACAGCGATATAGACGTTCTAGTACTTGCTAATGATTTTAAAGACAAAGTACGCTACTTTTATTTTGATTCAGGTTCTAACAAATATTCTGTTCTTGTAGCAGATTTAAACGAAACTTATAAGGATGCTGAAAAAGCAAGTTTAGGAGAATTTGTTGTGGGCAGGCTGTTGAATCCTTTTATACCAGTTTATGGCGAAGAAATCATTAGAGATATAGAAACAAAATATAAAAAAAGAGTTATAGAAGAAGAAACGGCGGAACTTTATAAAGAATTTCAAGAATTCATATACTATTTAGTAATTCCGCTCCAGTATTTTTTATTTTCTAAGCTTAAAAAAAGGTATCAAATTTATCCGCCAGCCCTTTACAGTTATGCTAAAACTTATTCTAAAGAGCTTATTTCCAAAAATCTTGCTTTAACGCTCGAAGGCTTTGTAAAAGCTGTGAATGAGTTAGAATACCTTTACTTAGAGGAGTATAATGTAAGGGTTAAAAAAGGGGCTCAAATTCCTCAACCTTTTACGATTGACGAACTGTACTATTTTCAGATGGCCATAAAGCAATATATCTTTCACGGAAGAAGCGGTAAAGTATCTCCTGAAGTTGTTGTCACAGAAGCATTATCGAAAGTTAAAAGATCAAGGAACGTTAAAGACGTAAACGAGTATTTAAAAAAACCCGAGCTTTTGCTAAGTCTGGAAGGTGGCACAAAAATAGCATGGTCAAACGTCGAAAAAGAGTTAAACGCAAAACTTGTTGAAAGGATTGGAGGAATTTTAAACCCTTTTTACGGAATTAAAGTAGTTGAAATAGATAATAAAAAGTATGTAATAAAGAGCTTTAAGGGGAAAAGCGAGCTCAAATGGTACATGCTTGGGATAGCGGGAAAGCCTATAAAACCATTTGAGATAAATCCCGTTAAAAGGATGTATAATGAATTTACGGGTTCTGTTTTACTTAATAGTACAGGAATTTTGGTTCAGAAAATTTATGCTTTATCAATACGGAAAAAAATGCTAGTAAAAACGTACGTTCAGGGGAATAGCCTCTTAGATATGATAAAAAATTTTTCTGGAAAAGATGGTGAATTAAAGATGCTAGAAAATATGGCACAAATTTTCAGAACCATACATGATGCAGGATATGCGCTGGGAGATTCAAAACCAGAAAATTTTCTTACATCTAAAGATGGTATTTATATTATAGATTTAGAACAGTTTAAAGAAAAGGCAGAAACAGAAGATAAAGGCTGGGATATATCAGAGTATATCTATTATTCTTTGTTCTTTGTAAAAGATATTGGTTTAGCCGAGCTTTTTGTTGAAAGCTTCAAAAAAGGTTATGGAGAAGCTAAAGAAGTCTACGAGTCGGCATCTAGTCAGAAATTTTCGCTACCTTTCCTTATAATGTTAAGGCCTGACCTTCTTACTTATTACAGAAACCTTATGAAAAAAATTTTTACTGGAGAGAGATTGATTGAAAACGCTTAAAAATGGTACAAGCGTATGATAAAGCGGATGAAGAGTAACTATAACCCATTTCTTAAGAGACTGGAAGTAGAATATGAATTCCAAGATGGTAATGGTAAAATATCAAGAAAAAACGCCGCGGAAATCTTAGCAAAAGAACTTAACAAGCAAGTTGATAAGATTATACCAGTTTATTTGGAAGGCTCATTTGGAATTAAAGGGCTCAAGGGATTATTTTACGTTTATGACGATGTTAACCTTGCTAAGATGCACGTAAAAAAATACTTATGGTTAAGGATGCTGTCAAAAGAAGAGAGAAAGAAAGTTTATGACGAAATGAGAAAGAAAAAGGTTGAGAAGAAGTGAAAGGAAAGACCGTTCAGATATGGAAGCTTTATGAAGTTGAGGGCAGTTCTGTAAAAAGGGTTAACAGGTTCTGTCCAAAATGCGGTAGCGGGACGTTTATGGCTCATCATAAGGATAGATGGTACTGTGGTCGATGCGGTTATACAGAATTTATAAGAAAAAGGTAAATAAACAAATCTTTTTATAATAACGTTTAATAAACAGATTGGTTTTAAAAAATTTATGTCGGCTAGAGAATTTATACAGATAGCAGATAAGATTAAAGAGCTTACTCTGAAAGGTAAAGGTTTTGCGCTTGTTTTTATAGCAGACTATAAAGGACACAGCGCTAGGCATGAAGGCGCTGCTATGCTCGTAGCAGACGATGGTAGCTTCGTTGGAACTGTTGGAGGGGGATCCTTGGAAAAGTTTGCCATTGAAAAGGCTTTAGAATTTATAAAAAAAGGTAGAGGTGGGATTATAGAAATACCTGCAACGAGCGAAATAGGAAGTGCCTGTGGGGGGGCAGTTACGCTTTATACTAAGGTTGTTCCTCCTTCAGAAATACTGGTTATATTTGGGGCTGGTCACGTAGGAAGCTCGCTCTCAAAATTAGCAAGTCAGTTGGGATTTAAAGTTTTAATTGTTGATGATAGAGAAGAATTTGCCACAAAAGAAAGATTTCCCGAAGCTTCCGAAGTTATTATTGCAAAGCCGGATGAAGCCATTTTAAAGATTCCCAAGGGTGACAACGTTTACGTTACGATCATGTACTATTCTGCAGATGCAGAGCTTCAAATACTTAGAGAGCTTTTAAAGTTTGACTTTAAATATCTAGGAGTAGTAGCAAGCCCTGTAAAGACGCTTAAATATCTCGATGCACTTTACAAGGATTACCCGGAAGATAAGCTCAAAAATATTAGGGCCCCAATGGGGCTAGATATAGGTGGTGGAGAAGAACCTATAGACATAGCTCTTAGTATAATAGCAGAAATTCAGGCAGTAAGGTATAACACTACTGGGAGACCGCTTAATAAGGTTCCTGAATTTTTAGAACAACTTAAAAAGAAGGCCCAGTTTTCTTAGTCAATTTGTATATTTCATCTTGTGGAGGTTCGCGATAAACCTCAATGCCGGTTGTTCTGTTTATGTGAAGAGAAGGTTCACCTTTTACAAACTCTCCAATTATTGAAGCTTTTTCCTTTAAAACTTCTAAAACAAGTTCAGCTTTTTTTGGCTTTGTTGCCGCAAGAATAGCCCCACTTGAAAGGAGTTTAAGCGGATCAAGGTTCAAATGATCGCAGATAGATCGAGTTAAGGGCGTTATCAAAACTTTTTCTTCCTCTGCTTTAAGTTTTAGTTTTGAAGCTAAGGCCATCTCAACAGCGCCTCCTATTATTCCTCCTTCTGTAGGATCATGCATGGCTTTTATTCCAAGAGAATTCAATTTTAAAGCATCGTTAATTATCGTTATTCTATCGATATAAGACATTGCAAGTTCAAGTGCGCCCTCGTCAAACTGTAATATGAGTTCTGGATAATCATTGGCTATTACCGCTGTACCTTCTATGGCGGCTTCATTTACCTGTATAAGAACGTCACCCGGCCTAATTTCTGATATGCTTGATGGTTTTTTAGAAGAAAAGCCTATCTGTGTTACTACAGCAATATTCATATCAAGATTTTCTACTATTTCTGTATGGCCTCCTACAATGCTTATGCCTAAATTCTTAGCTGTCTCATCAAGTTGTGCTGTTATGCTGTTTATTTCATCTTCGGTTGAACTTTTTTTAAGAAGTAAAGTGATCAGAGCATATTTTGGCCTTACTCCTTTTACTGCTATATCATTTGAAGAAATATATATAGCCAACCTCCCCAAGTTTTTTTTAGCTGCAGTTATCGGGTCTGTATGCGTAATCATGTACAGTTTTTTAGTTAACCTTATGACGGCCGCATCTTCACCTATCCCTGGGCCTTTTAAAACTTCATCCGCATAAGCTCCGTGTCTTGAAAAAACATACCTTTTTAACATATCAAGTGTTAGTTTAGCCATTGCAAACAATTAATTTAAGTAAAATATAAATGTAAGCTGAAGTTAAGAGGCTTATGCCAAAGCAAATTTACGATACTCAAACGTTGCTCGAGCTGCTAAAAAATGCAAGCAGAATAAAGGTAGTAAAAAGGAAAGATTATTCTAAAATAAAGCTTAGAATAGGCAAATATGTCTACACATATGTAGGAGCTCCAGACGAGCCTGACAAAATACTTTCCAACGTAAAGGAAAAAGATAAAATAGTTTATTATTGATGAAAAATGATACTAGTTAGCAATGATGATGGTCCAGCAAGCCCCGGGTTGAGAGCTTTAATTAGGCATCTTTCAAATTTAGATGAAGTTATGTTTTCCATACCAGAAGGACCTAGAAGCGGCAGCAGTATGAGCCTGACCTTTCACAAACCTATAAGAATAAGAGAATCTGAGATTGAGGGAGCAAAGGGATACATCTGTTCTGGTTCCCCCGCGGATGCGATAGTCGTAGCCCATATCATACTCAATAATAAGCCGAATGTAGTAGCTACGGGAATAAACCTTGGAGATAACACAGGATTGCAAGATATATTTTCTAGTGGTACTGTTGCAGGCGCGCTTCAAGCAGCAATTTTAGGTTATAAATCTGTTGCTTTTTCAAAAAGAATAAGCGATGAATTCATACTTTATCCATATGCAAAAACAGATGAATTTGAAGAACCTGCAAAAATAGCAGCAAAGATCATAGATTTTGTACAACACAGGGGTTTACCATCAAATTCTCAACTATTGAATGTAAATTTTCCGCTGAAAATTAATGAAAAGACAAAGGCAAGAATAACCAAGGCTTCGCCAGTAAAATATGAACATTATTTGGATAAAAGGCTTGACCCACGCGGTAGAGAATATTTCTGGCTTTGGGGTAAAAGGTTGGGCAACTATCCAGAAAACACAGATGCAAACGCCGTATTTGATCTTGGCGAGATATCAGTAACGCCTATGAGGATAGATTTGAGCGTTCCTGAGCTGCTGCAACAAGATTCCAGCTGGTATAAAGACCTTGTTGAGAGAATATAAACTTACGATACGGTTAAATGTTGCAAGTGAACAACACATATGGGGATGAAGCTTTACCGCTCCAGCCTGAGCAAAGGCTATGAAGAGCTCGCGACGAACTGACCCATAAAAGTGATTTATAATGGTTTCATTAAAGGTAGCTGTTATCAACAGGGATGTTTGTAGGTTTGACAAATGTAACCACGAATGTCAGAGATTTTGTCCTCCCCAGATTTCTGGCAAAAAAGTTGTTGAGTTCGGAAGCGACGGGTACCCTACAATAGATGAAGTTTTATGTATAGGATGCGGAATCTGCGAAAAAAAATGCCCATTTGAGGCTATCAGGATAGTCAACTTACCTAGTGAATATGGAAAAGAAAAGATTCATCAGTACGGGCCTAACGCTTTTAGGCTTTACAGGCTTCCAATTTTAAAAAAAGGCAAGGTGGTTGGAGCAGTTGGTATGAACGGTATAGGCAAGAGCACTGCTCTCAAGATATTGTCAGGAAACTTGCTTCCAAACCTTGGATATTATGAAAAAGAGCAATCTATAGATGATGTTATAAGGTATTTTAAAGGAACCATTTACGCTGATTACTTTAGGGGTTTAAAAAACGGCGAAATAAGAATATCAATAAAACCACAGGCGATTTATGAAATCCCCAAAGTTTACAGGGGAAGTGTCAAAGAATTGGTAGAAAAATACTCAGAAGACGAAAACCAAGAATTTATAAAAGAACTGGAAGTTGAAAAGCTTTATGAAAAACAAGTTTCTGAACTAAGCGGAGGCGAGTTGCAGAAAGTTGCAGTCGTTATAGCTTTGTCGAGGAAAGCCGACTATTATTTTCTCGATGAACCGAGTTCATATCTCGATGTATTTAACAGGCATTCAGTTGCTAGAGTCATAAAGAAAATTTCTGAAAATTCTGGCGTTTTTCTGGTCGAGCATGATCTCACATTTCTTGATTATGCAAGCGATTATATACACATACTTTATGGTGAACCTGCAGTTTATGGTATAGTATCTAGGCCAATGAACAGCAGCGAAGGCATAAACGAGCTAATAGAGGGAGAAATAAAACAGGAAAACGTAAGGATAAGAAACTATAACATAAGGTTTAGAAATCCAGACCTTAGCCCAGCTGAAGAATCAAGCATTCTTTTTACGGTGCCAACATTCCATAAAAGCTATCCCGGATTTACGTTAAAGGTTGAAGGTAAAGAAGTGAAAGAAGGACAGATAATTGGTGGGCTTGGACCTAACGGCATAGGAAAAACCACTTTCTTAAAGGTGCTTGCAGGCGTTGAAAATGATGATGAGGGGGTGGCAAACATTAACATAAAAATCTCTTACAAACCACAATACCTTGAAATAAATCAGGATGTCACTGTTGAGTCTATCTTATCGAAGTTTGAATGGAACAACACAGAAAATTTAAACTTACTGGTGAATCCTCTTAGGCTTGAAAAACTTTTACAAAAAAACATTTCACAGCTTAGTGGCGGAGAACTTCAGAAAGTTGCGATAGCTACAGCACTTCTCCAGGATGCAACTCTTTATGCGCTAGATGAACCTTCAGCATTTTTAGACGTAGAAGACAGGATAGCGCTTTCAAAAATATTACCAAATTATATAAAGAGAAAAGGTAGAGCAGGAATAATTATAGATCATGATTTAATGTTGATCGACCTTATTTCAGATTCTATCATGGTTTTTAAGGGTGTTCCTAATGTATCAGGTGAAGCTATTGGACCATTACAAAAAAGGGAAGCCATGAATAGCTTCTTAAGAGAGATGGGTTTAACCTACAGAAGGGATGAGCAAACTGGAAGACCACGGGTTAATAAACCAGGGAGCAAGCTTGATAGGGAACAAAAAGAAAAAGGAGAATATTATTATGTTTGATACTTTTTAAATACAAAATGTCTCTAAAAGTTATGTCTGGCAATTAAATTGCATACAGATATATTTATTATTATGTGTTTTTTATAAGTTCACTTGATGATAAAGGTAGCTGATCTGGAACTACCTACTTTTGAAGACATCGACGTTTCTTCAAAGAAAGTCCTTCTTAGGGTCGATTTTAATTCTCCTGTTGAGAGAGAGTCAAAAAAATTACTTGATACCAGCAGAATCAAAGCCCATGTAGAAACAATTAACGAACTTATAAAAATGGGTAGCTCAGTTGTCATAATTACACATCAGGGTAGACCAGGGGATGAAGATTTTTCAACGCTTGAGATGCACAGAGACGTTCTTTCTAGCGAATTAGGCACTGATGTAGGCTTTGTGAGCGATATATTTGGTCCCTGTGCTTTAGAAGAAATAAAGAAGCTGGGAAAAGGTGAGGTGCTGATGCTGGACAATATAAGGCTGGCTTCTGAAGAACTTATTGAAGCTTCTCCTGAAGCACAAAGCAAAACATATCTGGTAAAAAGGTTAGCACCTCTTTTCGACGTTTATATAAATGATGCTTTTGCGACTGCCCACAGAAGCCAACCAAGTCTTGTGGGTTTTCCAATGGTCCTTCCTTCTGCAGCCGGAAGGCTTATGGAAAAAGAGCTGGTAGCGCTCTCGAAAGTATTTAATCTGGAAGAATCGCCAAAAGTTTTTGTACTGGGAGGGGGAAAAGTTCTCGACAGCATAAGAATAATCGAGAACTTGTCGAAAAAAAGAATAGCAGATCGTATTCTGCTGGGAGGATTGGTTGCAGAAGTTTTTGCGTTGGCTAAAGGCGTAAATATAGGCGACTCAAACAAAAAGATGCTGGAATATCAAGGATTTTTGCCTCTTATACCAAGAGCTAGAAAAGTTTTACTCTCAGGAGCTCCAATAGAAATACCAGTAGATTTTGTTGTAGAAAATCAGAACAGTGTTGAAGAAAACTATGCTACTACCGTTAAAGGGACAATAAGGGACATTGGTCCAGAGACAGTAAATATTTATTCTACTTTGCTAAGTGAGGCTAAAGTCGTTGTGCTAAGGGGACCTATGGGCGTTATAGAAGATGAAAAGTTCAGAACTGGAACACTTAAACTGATGAACTCAGCATTTTCTAGCGATTCTTATACCATAATTGGCGGTGGCCATCTTATCAGTTTGCTTCAATTTGCTGAGGTTAGCAAGGCAAAGAAGGTTCACATTTCAACGGGAGGAGGGGCTCTTCTGCTTTTTCTGGCGGGGGAAAGGTTGCCCGCACTAGATGCCCTAAGCCAATCGATAAGGGTGATAAAAAACGAAAATAAAGGTTAGCGTAAATGGATACGGAACCATAGGAAAAAGGATAGCAGACGCAATAATAAAACAGCCAGACATGGAGCTAGTCGGTATTTCAAAGCTAAACGCAGATTACGAAGCTGCCATGGCTGTAAGGAAAGGCATTAAACTTTTTATTGACGAATCTGCAAAAGAAAATTTTAAAAAAGCAGGCATAGAGGTTGCCGGAACAAAGGTTGAAATGATAAGTGATTCTCAGATAGTAATAGACGCTACGCCAGATGGGATTGGCGCAAAAAACAAAGCGCTCTATGTTTCTATGAAAAAACCGGCTATTTTTCAGGGGGGAGAAGATGCAGATGTTGCCGAAGCTTCATTTTCGGCGTTGTGCAATTATGACGAGGCAAAAGGAAAAAACTACGTGAGGGTTGTATCATGCAACACAACTGGCATGTTAAGGGTTATATGCACGCTCAAGAACAGCTTTAAGGTTCGCAAGATCAGAGCAGTGCTCATAAGAAGAGCTGCAGATCCAAGAGAAGTTAAAAAAGGCCCAATAAATTCTATATTGTTAAACCCGGTAGAACTGCCGAGCCATCACGCAGTCGACATAAAGACGGTTCTAAAAGACCTAGATATATTGACAATGGCCTATGTTGTTCCAACGACCCTCATGCACGTTCACGCATTAACAGTTCAGGTTGACGGCAATCCAAGCAAAGAAGAAATAATTAATGCTCTGGAATCGTCAAGAAGAATTCTTGGGATAAGCAAAGATTCAAAGATTGCGTCCACAGCAGAGATAGTAGAAACATTCAGGGATATGGGAAGGATCAGATATGATGTGCCAGAAGTGGTCTTTTTTGAAGACTCGATTCATTCATCAAACGGAGAAATATTTTTAACATATGCTGTTCATCAAGAATCAATAGTTGTGCCTGAAAATATAGATGCTGTAAGGGCCATGTCTGGCTTAAAAGAAAAAGAGGAATCGATAAGCTTAACAGATAGCACGCTGGGCTTATTAAGGGGTAGATTAGTCTGATGGAACCAACTTATAAAGTTAGTTTCTGGTTTAGAAAGATTCTTGTTCCGATAGATGGTTCAGAAAACAGCCTTAAGGCTCTAGATTTGGCTCTAGATTTTAACATGAGATATGGTTCAGAGATTACAGTTCTTCACGTTTGTGAAAACTGTGACCAAGATAAGATAAGAAAGCTCGTTGAAAAAAGGATAAAAGGGAAAGTAAACTTCAACCTTAAGCTAAGAAATTTGAATAACGATACAAGCACTTCAAATGAAATATTACAGGAAATAAATGAAGGAAACTATGACGCGGTTATAATGGGAGCGCGGGGTTTAACTTCAAATCCTGATATAATAACAGGTTCAGTTACACTAGCAGTTATCACAAACGCTCCTGTTACCGTGATAACTGTAAGGTAAATAATTTTTTATAAACATAAAAATGAAAAAATGTTTTACTGCACAGACAATTTTATCAATCTGTTGTTATAAAGAATTTTATGGAGTTTAGCGTCTTAAAAGCAAAGTTCGAAAAAAAGCTAAAAGAGGCTAAAGAGAAAGGTCTAGTAGACGAACCAATTGTACCTTTACTCGAACTAGTGAATTCTTACGACGATTTTTTCAGTACTTCTTCATGTGCTGGAAGGATTATCTTGATTGCTATTCATCCATCATGGAAAAAGAACGTTTCAAAAATATTTTTTAAATCACATTATCAGGTAAATGCAGAAGAAGTTTGGACAGCGCTTTTAGACGGCGCTCAAAAGTTTAAATATCCTTTATATTTCAAGCAAGAACCTTTTATTTTACATATTTCAGCATCAACCGTACAGAACGCTCTAAAGATGCTTTCTATAGCTCAGGTTTCAGGAATTAAACATTCTGGCATAGTTAATATTTCAAAAAATAGAGTTACCTTAGAATTACAAAGTATAGAAAGGGTAGATGCAATAGTCGCAAATGAAGGAAAAATATTGATAGATCTAAAATATTTATCGGAGCTTGTAAGAGATGCAAATTTAAAGCTAACAATCACAAGAGAAAAAATGCAGCGCCTGTTTGATAATTTAAAAAAGCTCTAGCATTAAAAAATTAAAATTTTTATTTCACGCGATTTATTTTCTGCTATAAATATAAATAAACAGAAAATTACTAATATGTTTATGCTGTCAATTACAATAAATACGCAAACTCCTCCAATAAAGCTAAATCTCACATATCAGCAGCTTATAGAAAAATATGGCAGCATTGACATTCCAGTTAATTTAGAGCAACTTGAAGAAAACGATTATCAGGTTTCTGTGGGAGGTGTTTCTAGAATGCTAGTTCAATTTACGAACTATTTTAAGCTCTTACCAACTTGGGTTTCATTAGGACCCGGTTATCCTGAAACAGCTGTTTATAAAAACATAAATATAAGGTACGTGGATCTTGACCCAGAAAATCTGAAGAAATTTACAAAGTTTAAGGAAGGGTTTTACAATCAAATTCACAAAGTTTCAGAATATAATTTTAATGCGCAGGATTACCTCTCTTATACTATATATAACTGGAAATCTGCAGAAGCGCTGATAAAAGAATTTGAAGATACAGATGTGTATTTTATAAACGATTTTCAGCAATTACAGGTTGGAGGAATAATAGGTCCTTCGGCTCCTGCCATTTTCTGGTATCACATACCTTTGATACCTGAAAACATTAACCAGCAACTAAGAACTTTTCTAAGAAAATCGTTTGACGGGTTTGATGAAGTTATTCTAAGTACCAAAAGAGATTTAGAGGGGTATATAAGGCTTGGAGCTGGCGTGACGGCAAAGCAAGTTTATCCTTTTATAGATCATAATTCTTTAAAGGAACCTCAAGAGTCTGATATAAGAAAGGTTCTGGATAAATTAAATCTAAAACAGGATGAAAAGAAAATTTTAGTTGTAGGTAGAATGGATCCTATAAAAAGTCAAGATTTGGCAATAAGCGCTATTAAGAACGTCGAAGCGAAACTGATTTTGGTAGGGGACGGTAGCTTTACAGGTTCAACTTTAGCCCGCGGTAAATCATCGGGCTGGCGAGAATATCTTAATCGTAGAGCAAAAGAAGAAGGTGTTGAAGATAAAGTTATATTTGCAGGTTATTTGAATGAGGAAGAACTGTTCGCTATCTATAAAGCTAGCGATGTAGTAGTTTTACCTTCAAAGTTAGAAGGATTTGGGCTTACTGTATGTGAGGGATGGAGATACAGGAAACCTGCAGTTGTAAGCAGTGGCGCGGGGGTTTCAGAATTAATCTTAGATGGGGTAAACGGTTATAAATTTGAAGCAGGAGATGTATTGAGCCTTTCTGATGCTATTAAAAAGGCTCTTTCTGCAAAAAAAGAAATTGGCGAACTTGGATTTGAGACGATGTTACAATGGTGCAGTTTAAAGGCTAGTAGTGAAAGATTAATGGAAATAATTGAGGATGCTTACAAAATATATCAAAAAACGCCTAAACCATAAAATTAAAACTCAACCTAACGTGGGTTAGGGGGGAGAAGTCCCTTTCCGTAAGCTGTAGATAGCCCCTTATAGGTATGTTTTTAAAGCTTTCAACACGTTATCTTTACAGATTAATACCCAATCTGAAAAGAATGCAAAGATCCTGCAGATCCTGGTCGGGGGAATACGTAATACCTCGCATAAGGTCAGCACTCAGACCAAGTGAAGTCAGCGATAATAAAGCTCTGCTTGTGGAACGTAAGCGAGATGCCTGTGGATGATCGTGCCAATATGATGGAATACCTGCTGAGTATCCCTCATGTGAAAGCGTATCGATAAACCGGGAAGCCCTGACAACAAGGTCATGGTAGCTCACAAGGCCATACAAGAATCTATATAAACCGCGATTACAGTATTGGCTTTTATAATGATCGACCATGCATTTTTGAGCAATGGTTATGGTTCTGCGCTTATTTCAAAGGATCTAAACGTTGATTGGTTTGCTGTACCGCGATTCGACTCTTCACCTCTTTTTTGCAATCTACTTGATGAAAGCAAAAACTGCACGTCAAGCATAAAATTTAACACCGAAGTAGCTTTTGAAAGAAGCTACATAAACGATTCTATTTTGCTAAGAACCAATGTAATAAAAAACAAAGAAAAAATAGCTTCTATAATCGACTTTATGCCTCTGGCTGAAAGCGCTCTAATGAGGATTATAAGTTCAAACGATTCATTTGAAGTTTACGTTAAACCATCTTTTAACTATTGTATGATTGTGCCAGCTGTTTACAAAAAAGTTCAAGGAGCTATTTTCAAAGATCCTAACGGAAAACAGGCATTAGAATTTAAGTATGTTTGGAATTCTAAAGTTGAAGAAAAAACAAGCTATTCATGGAAGTTTTACCCAGGAAAAGGTTATCTGTTATTCCTTTACTCAGCTGATGTGGGTTATGGGCTTTTTAGCAAGAAAAGTAAAGTTTATTCGATTCCATCAGAGGCAATGCCGGCTGCTGTAAGCTACTGGGAGTCTTTACTTGGAAATACAAACATCAATCCCCCAGCTTGGGCAGCCCATGTTTTTTATTCATCAATTTTAGTTATTTTGGGGTTAATGTACAAACCCTCAGGAGCGCTAATATCTTCTCCCACGACTTCTCTTCCTGAAATAATAGGAAGTGTCCGCAATTGGGATTACAGATATGCTTGGGTAAGGGATTCGAGCTTGGCCGCCGAAACATTAATCAAGATAGGATATGTAATAAAGGGAAGGGAGATACTTAACTTTCTGATAAACGTCTTAGATCCATCTATGAAGCCTTTTAATCATACGCTTTTTACTGTAGATGGTGGGCCACCGCCATCTGAATACACAGCAGATTGGCTTAACGGTTATGGTAATTCAAGACCAGTGAGAATAGGAAACGCGGCCCATCTTCAGATACAGCTAGATATCGAAGGCGAATTTATGAACGCTTTATCAACTTATTATAATTTTACTAAAGATAAAATCTATTTAAAAAACGTTTGGTGGGCAGTAAAGTCCATATCAAAATACATAATAAAAAACTATAATAAACGAGATTCAGGTATATGGGAGGAAAGAGACATTCCAAAGCACTACACGCACAGTAAAGTTAATATGTGGAACGCTTTGGTTAAAGCGGCAGAGCTTGCAAAAGAACTTAACAAAAGCACTGAGGCTGATGAGTGGAAGCTTAAAGCAGATCAAATAAAAGAGTATATATTACAAAATGCTTGGAATGAAGACGTTGGCTCATTTGTAAGATTTTTTGGATCTAAAGATATAGATGCCAGCCTTCTGGTCATGCCGATTTACGGTTTAATCGGAATTGATGATGACAGGTTTCTACAAACGCTCAAAAAGATCGAAAAAGAGCTGGTTAAAGACCATTTAGTTTTTAGATACAAAAAGGACTTTCTTGGAAGCGTTGCATATCCTTTTGGATTGGCTAGCTACTGGATCGCTAAAATCAAGCTCATGCAAGGCGATTATAAAGAGGCAGAGAAATATATTAGAAAACTAGTTTCCTGCGCTAACGATCTAGGTCTCTTGGGTGAGCATATAGATCCAGTAAAATGTGAACCGAGAGGTAATTATCCGCATGTCTTTTCGCATATAGCTGTTTTGATGGGAGTTTACGAGCTTGCATCAGAAAAAAGATAAATCAAAACATTTATTAAAAATTGAATACCTTGTTTGGTTATGAAGTTTTTAGGAATTTCTGGTACTTTAAAGCTTGATTCTCTGAACAGCATGCTTCTCTATAATGCTTTTGAACTTCTTAATAGGGAACATCAATGGGAAGTAGTTTCTGTAGCTAACATTCCAATCTTTGAACAAACAGATGAAGAAACAGATTCAGTGCAAAAATTGAGAACAAAAGTTAACGAATCGGACGTAGTCGTTATATCCACACCGGAACACAACCACAGTTATTCTGCTTCTTTAAAAAACGCTATAGATTGGTTATCTGTGCCGTTGGATAAAAATCCTTTCCGTTGGAAGGTTGTAGCTACGATGTCAGCTACCACAGGATCATTAGGTGGACCTAGAGCTCAAGAACACCTTTGGGTGGTCCTTAAATCGTTGGGGGCAATTTTAGTACCAGGTCCTGAAGTATTTTTAGTTAATGCAGATAAAAAGTTTATTAAAGGAAAGTTAACCGATGAAATTGCAAAAAAATTCATTGCAGAACTTTTGAATAATTCTATAATACTTGCCAATGCAATCAAATGTGGCTTAAATCAAAAATCTTAAACTGCTTTGATTTTAAAGTATTTTTACTCAAATATAAAATTAATCTATTAGATTATAAATACTTTTTTTAAAATTTTTATAAATATCGTTTGATTTTTAACCTAAACAGTTCAAAATTTTTATATTACGGTTTTTAATTTTTATCGTGGAGGAAAGATCCCCATTAAAGATAGCAGCAACAAAAGGTTATGTCGTGCTTATTAAAGGGCATCCTGGTACAGGTAAAACTCTTTTTTCTCTATCTGCTGGCGCCTGTTTTGGAAAGATAAAATACATATCTTATTCAGAACCCGAAAGCTATATAAAAGAAAAGTTAAAAAATACAGTCAATAAAAATGTCGTGCTTAAATTCTTAAACGTAATGGGTAATACTGAAGTAGTTATTTCTGAGATTTTGGACGGTCTTAAATCGGGGTACTTAGTTATAATAGATTCTATTAATGCAATGCTAGAAAACTTCAAAGAAAAAAGGCCCATAGAGCAGATCCTTTACGGTTCTTCTAAAGCAAAAAACGGTACCCTTATGATGATATATGAAGGAGAATCAGAAAGCGAAGCCGATTATATTTCAGATGCGATTTTAAATTTTGGATATACAGAAATAAAAGGAAGAAAAATAAGGAGCATTAAGGTAATAAAAGATAGAAATTTTCCCGTCAGAGAAGCACCTTTTCTTTTCACAATCGTAAACAACAAACTCAAAATTTTAAACGCTTCATTGAAATTTAAATTGGACAACCTTAATACTATTAAAAGGGTGGATATGCCCGAATCTCCTTATAAGATACTTGAAGAATCAGATGTTCTTGTAAAAGTTTCTAAAGAAGTCCACAATGACCTAATAAGGCTCATGAAAGTATTTTTTGCAACGTTTTACAAGAAAAAAGGCATTAAAGTGCTATTAGAGCTTTCTGATGAAGAAAAAGAAGATTATGTTAAAAACATTATTATAACCTTGGCTGGAGAAAATTTTATTCCTGTTTTATTAAAAAAACCTTATTTAAAAAGCTTTGAAGAAGCTAAAAACTACCTAGCACAACTCGAAAAATATCTATCTAATCAAGATTCAGGAATGTTAATATCCGATACTTTATCTGAAGAGGGTTTAGCAAGTTCAGAAGCCTCATTATATAGCAAATTTTTACAAGAAAAGAACTGGATTCTTAAAAAACATTCAATGAAAAAGCTGACATTCTCTTATGAAAGTCATGTTTCAACTGCATTTCAGGAAAAGTACTCCGATGCTATAAAGAGTTTGATAGATTTTTACGGAACCCTAGTATGGATTTCTGAAAAACCTTTGGGTAACTCCTACGCTATAGAAGTAAACAATACCCGAGGATTTGTTTTAAAAAATTATAAACTCGTATGAAGCTTTGAACAGGAGAATAAAAGTTCTTTCTTTGCTGTTTTCTCTATCGTTTCTATCCCAGATGCCCCTTTCATTAATAAGGTTCTATGCACCGATTTTTGCTGTAAAAATTGGGGCTACAGGACTTATCCTCGGCCTGATGGGATTTTCTTATGGTGTTGTTTATATATTTTCAGCATATATAATCGGCAAAAGATCCGAAAGTATAGGTTATACAAGTTCTTTAGAACTCGGTCTAATTTTTTATGCGTTAATAATTTTATTGTATATATTTACCAAAATTCCTTATTTGCTGATACTGATAAGAGCGTTAGAAGCGCTGTCTATGGGTTTTGTTTGGCCTTCTTTAGAAGCATTGTCAAAATTTTTTGATAATAAAAAAGCATCTACAGCAGTGTATACAATAGGCTGGTCTTTTGCTTCTACGTTAGCGCCATATTTAGGTTCATCATTTGCTTCGATTTTTGTTTTACCTTTCATAATAGCATCGGCTTTCTCCTTAGCTGGAGGAATTTTAGCTACATATTTCGAACCTTTAAAACACGAAGAAACAAAAGTTATTTCAAAGATAGATTTAGGTAAAGAAATAATATTTCCAATTTTCTTTTATGGGTTTTCAGTTTCAATCATTTATGCGTTTTATTCAGCATTTGCGGAAACTGTGTTTGGTATAAAAGGTTCAGGAATAATAATGTCAATTTCAAGCATTTTTATAGTAATAGCTTTTCTCTCAGTCCTTTTGTTTAAGGATGACTCAAAGTTTGGAATAACATTAGGACTTGGGCTTCAGGTTTTTTATGTGGTTCTTTTTGTTTATAAAGAGTTTTTCCTGCAGCTTGTTTCACTTTCTTTAATTTTTTACGGTTCCGGGATTCTATATTTTTATGTTCTTTATAAAATAATGCTTACAGAAACTAAAGGTCTTGGCATAAGAACAGGAACGTTTGAATCAAGCATAGGTGCTGGATATACTTTGGGGCCTTTAATAGGCGGCCTTGCTTCTTTGTACGGATTAGACTATGTATGGCTAGTAGCTTTTATTTCAGCTTTAGTTTTTTTTATTTTTTGGATTATAATAAAATTCTTACCGTTAAAACGCGCTTATAAACAACATAAAAAAGAATTGAACAATAAAAACTAAAAAATGTTAGGAATACGTGTACTCAGAATAAGATATGTAAAAAATTTATAATCTGGTCAAGTTAAATTTTTTCGTTGGTAAATGTTACTCAGTGATACTTTAAGCAGAAATTATATAAAATTAGATTCAGAAACAGATAAAGAAGTTAAAATTTACGTATGTGGAGTTACTGTTTACGATTATAGTCACGTAGGTCACGCACGAGTTTTTATAGTCTTTGATGTATTAAGGAGATTACTACAAAAGAAAGGATTTAAGGTAACTTATGTTCAGAATTTTACAGATATAGATGATAAAATTATAAATAGAGCCAGAGAATTAGGCACAAGTTATAAAGATGTTTCTGAAAGGTTTATCAAAGCATACCTCGAAGATTCAGATGCCTTAAACCTTCTCAGAGCAGACCTTTACCCGAGAGCAACAGAATACATTCAAGATATGGAGGACTTTATAAAAGGACTAATCAATAAGGGTCATGCATATATTTCTAGCGACGGAGTTTATTATGACGTTAATTCATTTAAAGATTACGGTAAACTTTCCAAGATAAAAAAAGAAGAACTCATAGCGGGAGCAAGGATAGAAGCCAACGAGAATAAAAAATATCCTTTGGATTTTGCTTTATGGAAAAAATATGAGGAAGAACCCTATTTTGAAACAGTATTTGGAAAGGGAAGACCGGGTTGGCATATAGAATGCTCTACCATGATTCGTAAAAACTTGGGCGAAACGATCAACATTCATGGTGGTGGAGAAGATCTAATATTTCCACATCATGAGAACGAAATAGCTCAAAGCGAGGGATTAAGCGGTAAACCATTGGCTAAGATATGGATGCATGTGGGCTTAGTCAAGTTTGGAAAAGAAAAAATGAGTAAAAGTCTTCACAACGTTGTTTATATAAAAGATTTTTTGAAAAAATATGGACCAAATACTTTGAGAGTTTTTTCGCTCAGTTCCCATTATAGGGCTCAGTTAGAATTCAATGAAGAAAAAATAAAAGAAGCTATCGAAAGCTGGAAATCGATAGAAGACGCGGAATATAGCTTAATGCAGACTTTCAACATAAGCTCTGACGTGGATGTAGCTGATATAATAAGAGAAATAGATCTCGCATTTAAAGATCTAGAAAATGACTTGGACACACCATCAGCTTTAAACCATATGCTAAGAGCGTCAAAGACCATAAACAAGCTGTGGGCATCTTTAAAGATTTCAGCAGAAGTTTCAGGCAAACTAAAGGCTTTTCAAGATCTGTTCGATGTATTTGGGTTTAAACTCACAGAAACTTCATCTAAAGATAGAGAAATGATACAAGAATTGATTATAAAAAGAAATAAACTAAGGCAAGATAAAGATTTTAAAAATGCAGATGCTATAAGAAAAACTTTGTTAGATTATAAAGTGAAGCTTATTGATACGCCTTTAGGGACTTTTTGGAGAAAGGTTGAAGTTTTATGAAAATTTTTAACGTTGTTTCTTAAAAAGTAAGAATTTTAAAACAAGAAGCACAAAGTTTTTGACCCAATTTGTTAAATATTTTTTTAGCTTAAAAGTACAGTAATGGACTTAAAGGAAAAAGGATGGGAACTTTTAACTCAATCTTTACAAAAATATGGTGGAGATACAGTTAAGCAGGTTATACTTTGGCATCTTGAACACGTATTTTATATTAACCAATCAAACTATTTAGATAATCCTGAAAAGCTGGTCAGCGCTCTTTATTCAATATATGGAAATGCCTTCATGATAATTGAGAAAGACTTTTGCTATTCATTAAAAGGAATGGGAATTATGTGTGATACAGGAATTTTAAGTGCGCTAATGTCTTTAAAGTATAAACTGTAATTAAATTTTTGTGTAATAACATATTTTCTATGCAATAAAAGATACGCTTATATTTCCTCGATTGTATGGATTGTCGTGATATATAATGAAGGTACTAGTTTGTGATCCGATAGATGAAGAAGGTATAAATATGCTTAAAGAAAAAGGGTTTGTTGTAGATTACAAACCAAGTATAACGGCTCAAGAACTTAAAAGCTTAGTTTCAGAATATGATGCTTTATTGGTAAGGAGCAGGACTAAAGTTACAAAAGAAATAATTGAAGCTGGTAAAAATCTTAAGGCTATAGGCAGAGCTGGCGTAGGACTTGACAATATAGATTTAGAAGCTGCGAAGGCAAAAGGTATAAAGGTAGTAAACGCTCCTGAGTCTTTAACTCAGTCAGTAGTAGAGTTAGTTATCGGCTTTATGATAGCATTAAGCAGGTACATGTGCAGAGCAGATAAAACTATGAAAGAAGGTAAGTGGCTAAAAACTGAATTTCTTGGACATGAGCTAAAAGGTAAAACTCTTGGCGTTGTTGGATTCGGGAGAATCGGTAAGGGTGTAGCTAAGGTCGCTCAAACTCTGGGTATGAAGATATTGGTTTATGATGTAATTCCTGTAGACCAAAAAACTCTTATGGAATATGATGCAAAACAAGTAAGTTTAGAAGAAGTTTTAAAGGGTTCTGACTTTATTACGATCCACGTACCCGGTGGTCCACAAACTTATCACCTTATAGATTTATCAAAGCTTAAATCGATGAAGTCCAATGCTTTTATTATAAACACTTCTAGAGGTAATGTTATAAAAGAGGAAGATTTAGTATACGCGTTAAAGAACAAATTGATAGCAGGAGCAGCTTTAGATGTATTTGAAGTTGAACCACCAACTAATAAAGAGCTTTTAAGCTTAGATAATGTTATATTAACACCCCACATAGGCGGTGAAACAGTCGAAGCACAACGCTTGGCCGCAACTCTTACTGTATCTAGGTTAATAGAGGCGTTAGAGCAATGAAAAACATGTACGATTATATAAATGAAACATGGAACAAATATTATAAAGAAAAGCCAGAAGAATACAAACAATACCTGATAAAGTGGAGAAGCGAGCCAAGAATTTTTAGAATAGAAAAACCAACTAGATTAGACAGAGCTAGATCTCTGGGTTATAAGGAAAAACAAGGCTACATAGTCGTGAGAGTTAGGGTCAGCAAAGGCGGAATGAAGATTCAAAGGCCATCTTCCGGAAGGAGACAAAAGCATGCAGGATCGAAGCTTATCTCAGGGCAAAAACCTAAAGAAGAAATTGCTTTGGAAAGAGCTCAAAAGAATTATGTCAATTTGAGACCACTAGGTTTGTATTACTTGGGAGAAGATGGTAAATACGTATGGTATGAAATAATTTTTTATGATCCGGCTATCGTTAAAAATTGACACACGAGGAAAGGATCAAGAAGCTAATAAAAGATATTTATATATCGAAAATTACTGGCACTGAATTTTCGTTAAACAATGAAGATAAAGATCTTCTATTAAAAAATAAATTAATAGATAACGATGGTAATTTAACAAATGAAGGACGAGAAAAAATAAAGGTTGTCTTGGCTGGTGGAGTTTTTGACATAATTCATCCGGGGCACGTTTATTTTTTAAAAAAAGCTAAAGAATTGGGAGACATTCTTGTAGTTGTTGTAGCAAGAGATGTTAATGTTTTAAGGTTTAAGGGTGTTAAGCCTATACATTCTGAAAACCTTCGTGCAGAACTTGTAGGAGCTATAAGATATGTGGATGTGTCAATACTAGGTGATGAAAACGACCTTATGAAAACTGTGGAAAGGGTTAAACCAGACATAGTTGCGCTCGGTTATGATCAGGTTCACGATGAAAAATGGATAAATCTTGAAGCTAAAAAAAGAGGTATAATGTTACAGATTGTGCGTTTAGATTCACCTTATCCTAACATAAAAAGCAGAAATATAAAGAATGATCCTAGATTCGGATGGTTTTAATGTTTATCTCTATTTATGTTATGTAAGATTATTAGGATAAATATAAAACGTAATTCATTTTGTTTCTTATGTGTATTAACGTAATTTTGAAGAAAAAACTAAAACAGAAAATAGGTACAAGTAATCTTACAAAGAATTTATAAACGTTCAGGTTTTAAATTTAATTTATGAAACAAGTAAAGATCAGGTGGTTAGGTCATGCAGCTTTTGAAATACAAGGACAGGATATTGATATTCTGATAGATCCTTGGCTTACAAACCCTCTTTCTCCAGTTAGGCCAGAAGAAGTCAAGCCTGATTATATCGTTGTAACGCATGACCATAATGATCATCTGGGCGAAGCCATAGAAATATCAAAAAGGACAGGCGCTCCCATAATAAGCGTTTATGAACTCGCTAATTATATAAACGAAAAGGGAGGAAAATCCATAGGGATGAACATAGGCGGTCCTGCAGTTTTAAAAAACGATCTATACGTATACCTTACACAAGCGTTTCATAGCTCTACACATGGCTCTCCGACGGGAGCAATAATTTACATAAACGGCTTAAGTATCTATCATGCAGGTGATACAGGATTGTTTGGAGATATGAAACTAATTGGGGAAGTTTACAGTCCGGATGTTGCGCTTCTTCCGATTGGAGGTTTCTTTACAATGAATCCTGAACAGGCGGCAATAGCTGTTCAGTTAATTTCACCCAGATATGCCATACCAATGCATTATAACACTTTTGATATAATCAAGCAAGATCCTTACGTTTTTTCCGAGAAAGTAAAGAAACTTCGGCCTTCTACTGAAGTTTTAGTATTAAAACCAGGTGAGTCAAGGGATTTAAGTTGACCGAGCTCTTATATCTACAGGACTGCTATATAAAAGATTTTACAGCAAAAGTTCTAGAAGATTTTGGGGATTCTGTAGTTCTTGACAGAACTGCCTTTTACCCGGGTGGGGGTGGGCAGCCTAATGATGAGGGTTGGTTTCTGTTAGATAACTTGACAAAATATGAAGTAAAAAAAGTAGAAAAAAGAGAAGACGTTGTGTTACATTATATAAACAAAGAAAAATCTTTGAACATTGTAGGAAAAAGTATCAAAGGTCTATTGGACTGGGATAAAAGATACACGTACATGAGATATCATACAGCTATACACCTGCTGGATGCTTTGATGAGAAAAAATTTCGGTAAAGCGTTCCTGACGGGTGGACAGATATACGCTGATAAAGCGAGAGTTGACGTTGATTATCCTGATTTGAACAAAAACATGATGCAGCAAATTGAATATATGGTAAACAGCGAAATAAAAAACGGTCGCGAAGTGATTATAAAATTTTTATCTAAAAAAGAGGCAGAAAGCATTCCTGATATAGCAAGAACCAAGCCAGGACAGGAGCTTCTTAAAAAACTTGAAACTGTCAGAGTTGTAGAAATTGTTGGTCTAGACGTTCAGATGGATGGGGGAACCCATGTTAAAAACATAAAAGAAATAGGTGGTATAAGGATAACTAATTTTGAAAACAAAGGTTCACATAACAAGAGAATAGAATTTGTTCTTAAATAATATCGCCATTATTTTTCACATCATGTCATATGAATTTAACCTAACATTTTTTAAGATGCTATGAGCAATAAATCGCATTGAAAATAAGAGATCTATCAATTGGAAGCGCGAGAGTCAAGGTAGAGGGAAAAGTAGTAAATAAATCTGAACCTAAGACCGTAAAACTGTGGGATGGTAGAAATGCAAACGTAGCAGACGCTCTTTTAGAAGATGGAAGCGGAAGTATAATACTAAGTTTATGGAATGAGCAAATAGAGATGGTAGACATAGGTGATAAAGTACAGATCGTTAACGGCTACGTGAGCAACTTTAAAAAGGAAAAAAGACTTAATCTAGGACGGTACGGTAAGATAATAAAAGTTTAAAACTTTAAAAGAATCTTACCTATGTGATTTCTTTTTTCCATTCTTATCTGAGCTTTATCGACATCATCAATCGGAAAAACGCTGTCTATAAGAGGTTTAATCCTTCCTTGTGAAACTAGATTTAAAAGATCTAGAAGGTCCTTCCGTGTTCCGAGATAAACTCCAATCATATCTATATTGTTTGCATAAAGTAGTCGGAGATTCATCTGTATTTCTGACCCAGTAGTCATCGCCATGTTAATTATTTTGCCTCCTTTCCTTACCAGTTTTAAAGCCATAGATGTGTAAGCTCCGCCCAGGGCGTCAAAAACGGCATCTACGCCATAATTATCAGTTAGCTTTAACACGTTTTCTGATAGCTTATCATCCGGTTTTATTACTTCATCGGCTCCTAGTTTTTTAAGTATTTCAGCTTTCCACTCATAAGATGTAGTAGTTATTACTTTCATACCAGTAGCTTTAGCTGTTTGAAGTGCAGCTACACCCGCTCCTCCGCTTCCACCTAAGATTAAGACAACCGAGCTAGGCTCTAATTTTGCTCGTTTTATTAATCCATGATATGCTGTTGTATAAGCAACCGGCAAAGCAGAAGCATATTCTAGCGACACGTTTTCGGGTAATTTAAGAACGTTTTTTGCTGGAACACTTACAAAATCAGCGAAAAATCCATCTTCATGCACTCCATAAATACCTCTATAAAAGCAGCTGTTCTCATAGCCATTCAAACAGTTTTTACAAAAACCGCAGAATTTCATTGGATATAAAATCACTTTATCACCCTTTTTGAAAATGCTGTCTGAGGGGTCTTCTATATAACCTGAAAGATCAGAGCCAAAGACTCTTGGAAAAGGTTGTCCAGGCAGATCCATTCTCCCCCATATATCTACATGGTTCACAGAACCGAAAGCAGCTTTTACTAATACTCTACCGGGTTCGCTTTTTGGAACCTCTTTTTCTATTTTTTTTATGACTTCAATTCCTCCCGGTTTTTCATATACGAATTCTTTCATATTTATCACTTAAAAACTTATGGAATTATTATAATTTAAATATACCTAAAATAAAAAGTTAAGCGATGAAATATTCAGTTCCGGCTCGGTTATTAGAGCTTGAAGAATCTGCTACTTTAAAGGCTTCTGAAAAAGCTAACGAAATGATTTCAAAAGGAATAAAAGTGTTCAAGCTAGATGTTGGTGAGCCTGATTTTCAGACTCCTAAAAAGATAATCGACGCCGCTTATAACGCTATGTTAAAAGGTTTTACTCATTACGCTCCATCATCCGGCATTCCTCAGCTAAGGCAAGCTATAGCTGAAAAGTATTCAGTAACCCAGTCAAATGTAATGGTTACTCCAGGCTCCAAGCAAGGAATATTTTATGCGCTGTATTCAATAATAAATCCTGGAGAAGAAGTTTTATTACTCAACCCTTCTTGGTCAAGCTATAAACAGATAATTAAGTTATCAGGAGGCGTGCCTGTAGAGATAGATACCGATGAAAACTTTACTCCAGATATAGACCTTATAAAAAAGAAAATATCTAAAAAAACAAAGGCAATAATAGTCAATTCTCCAAACAATCCCACAGGTGCCGTTTATGGAAATAAAACTATAAAAGACCTCTCTCAGTTGGCTATAGAAAACGGATTATTCATTATAAGTGACGAAATATACGACAGGCTTGTTTATGAGAGTGAGTTTGTTTCATTCAGAAAATATATGAAATATGAAGATGGGTTGATTTTGGTTAACGGATTTAGCAAAGCCTATGCTATGACAGGCTGGAGGCTTGGGTACATAATAACCTCTCCAGAAATAATTAAGCAGATGGCCAAACTGCAGGGACACACAGCGACATCTCCTACAACATTTGCACAAGTAGCTGCAGTAACTGCACTTAAAGAATGTGAAGAAGATGTCAGGTCTATGGTTGACGAGTTTGCTGAAAGAAGAAAAATAATAATAGAGATGCTTGATAAAAAAGGCTTAAAATATGTTAGGCCAGAAGGCGCATTTTACTTTTTTATAGATTTAGGGAATTACATAAAAAATGCAGACCCTGCCGAGTACCTCTTAGAAAAGGCAAAGGTAAGCGTCACAAGCGGTCTGGGCTTTGGTGATAATTATTCATCATATGTAAGAATTTCCTACGCAACTTCCAGAGAAACTATTATTTCTGGGATTGAAAATATATTTAACGCAATTGGAATTTAACTTTGTTGCAACTACATATAGGAATTCAAGGCATGAGCTTGAACATGAATTAAAAGCGCTTCTGAAAGATTTTGAACCAATTGTATTTTTTCCCTTAAAATTAAACAGTGTTTCTTACGGAAAGCTAAACGGAGATCCTATAAGGGCTTCAGAAATCCTGTGGAATTTAGCCTATTCAGATCCATGGAAAGTAAGAAGAACTCTAAGGTTTGTTCCTTTGGAAATCAACTGTGACGTTGATGCTATCGAACTAAAGAAGATGGCAAAAGAAATAGCGGAAAAAATACCAGCAGGTTCAAGTTACAAAATAGAGGCCGAGCTCAGATTTTCTGATCTAAATCGCAATGAACTCATTAAAATTATAGCTGAAGAAATACAAAGAAAAGTAAATTTGGAAAAGCCTGAATACATAGTTGAAGTTCAGATTATAAATAAAAGTTGCGGAATGGCTTTGCTAAAAGAAAACATGATTTTTAAGAGTCTTGAAGCTAAGCTTGCTGGCAGCAATTTTCCTTGATTATTTTTAAAATAAAAATGCTAAAGGGTTTTTATATGGCTATTTATAATCAATTTTTGAATGTCTGAAGAAGATCGCGCTTTCGATGAGTTAACCGAGAATCTAGATTATTACACTAGAACAGAAAAGGGAAAACAACAGCTTCTGGAAGAACATAAAAAACGGGAAAAAAGGTTCATCGAAGAGCTACTGAAGTATTACAAACCTCAGAGAGATGTGATATGGATGAGCTCATACTGTAAAAATTGCATATATTTTGTAAAAAAGGGTAGCGCTATAGCGAAATGTGAATATAACGATAGCAAACTTGTTAAACCGTTTTACGGCACCGCTGTATGGAAAATAGTAAAAGACTTTGTAAGTGGGAGATCTTCTTTTGAAGTAGAAGAAATAAAATGGGATCAGAAATGGATAGATGTTGCGAACGAAGAGATAGAAAATGCTATGCTTAAAATAAACGAAGGCAAACCTTATAGTTGTTATGTACCAAAAAGATCATCTGAAGCTTAAAAAAGTTTAATGTTTAAGCTTATAAATAAGAAAAGCCTATTTTTAAATAATAAGCTAATGTTTTGGAAAAAAAAGACGGAAAATAAGCAGGAAAATGAGGAAAAAGAACCAGAATATACTGTACAGTTTGTAGATCTAAAAAAGATAGAAATTTTAGGAAACGTTTTCGTAGGCATAGCTGTTGATGAACGCGGAAATTATGTTTACTATGTTTTGGAGCCTACTTTAAATCATACAGAAATAAAGCTAATAGAAGATATTAAAAAATATTTGTTTGAGAAAGTTTCTTTCAATATTAACGAACCTCCGGAACAGATATGGGGAAGGATGAAAAGGCTCATCGATAACAGGCTCAAAGAACTGAAAATGATTGATAAAAGTGAAAAGGTTTACTATTATATAAAACGCGATTTGTTAGGTTACGGGAAGATAGACGTTATGCTTCATGATGAGGAAATAGAAGATATCTCCTGTAACGGTCCAAACATTCCTGTTTATGTATGGCATCGATTTTACGAAAGCCTTCCAAGCAACGTTGTTTTTTCAAGCAAAGATGAGCTTGATTCATTCGTATTAAAACTTGCTTATAAAAGCGGAAGAACATTAAGTTTTTCTAACCCCATGGTTGATGCAACTCTTCCTGAGGGGCACAGAATACAGATAACATTAGGTGGAGAAGTAACAGGCAGAGGGACAAATTTTACGATAAGAAAGTTTAGGACGGATCCTATAACAATCATAGATCTAATCAACTTTAAAACTTTAAACGCAAAGTTAGCAGCATACTTATGGATAGCTATAGAGCATAATATGTCTTTACTATTAGCAGGTGGTACAGCTAGCGGAAAAACAACCACGCTTAATGCATTGACCGTTTTTATACCAATAAATTATAAGGTAATTACTATTGAGGACACAAGAGAACTTAACCTTTATCGTCAGAACTGGATAGCATCTGTTTCGAGGGATGTACAGACCGACTTTGTAAAAAACATAAGTTTGTTTGACCTTTTAAAGGAAGCGCTAAGACAAAGACCGGATGTAATAATAGTAGGAGAAGTCAGGGGAGAAGAAGCTTATACTTTACTGCAGGCTATAGCCACAGGCCATGGTGGCTTATCATCGATACACGCTGAAACAATAGAAGCCGTAATAGAAAGGCTATCTACAAGACCCATGAACATACCTAAGGACTTTATTGCGAGCACTTTAAACATGATAGGGTTACAGCTTAGGTTAAGTGTTGAAAAAAAAGTAACCAGAAGAATGATCGAGCTAGCAGAGATAGTTGGTTATGATAGCAACACAGGAAAAATTCTGTTAAAGGATTCATTTAAATGGGATCCAGCGACAGATGAAATAAAATACACTGGTGAAAGCAGGATTGCTGAATTGCTAGAGCAAAGGTACGGCATAAGCAGACAAGATTTTGAAAAAGAGCTTCATAGAAGAGAAACTTACCTAAAATGGCTAGCTCTTAAAGGGATAAGAAGGATCGATAATCTATTAGAAATGATAAACAATTACAGAAAATCTCCAGAAGAAAGCTACTATCTAGCGCTTAGCGAGCTTGGTTCGTTTACTAAACCAGAAAATCAACTAGTTTAATATACCAGTTATTTTACCTATACCTCTAGCTTTACCCTCTCTGAAAACAAAAGTGTCTCCTTCATTTATAACGATGGGTCTGTACTTTAGCTGAAAAACTACGCTTCCAAATTCACCTGTTTTAAGAAACGGAGGTTGTGAGCTTATTATTTTAGCCACCTCCTTTATTGTATTTAACTGTATGACTGGTTCATACCCTATCTTAATCAATGTTGGGTGATGCAAAACTCTTATGTCGGCCTTAAATCTCCAGACAGCTTTTACTGATCTTAAATCACTTGTAAGTATCATTCCGCTTTTAATTTCTTCCGGTGAAATCCTGTTTAGTGCTATAGTAACATATTCCCCAGCATAAGCCGAATTAACAGGTACGCGATTTTTATAGATAGAAAATGCGTTTATTTTTTTAAATGAACCATCAGCCATAGGTCCTATGAATAGCTCTTCGTTTTCTTTTATAATGCCTGTGTTTATTAATCCGCTTATAACGGTTCCTACACCAGCAACTCTAAATATATCGTCTATATAAAGCATGAACTTTTCGCTTCTTCTTTCTTCCCAGTTTATTCTTTTGGGTAAAAAGTTCATGAACTTCTTTAAAAGATCAAGGCCTTCTCCGGTTTTGTTAGATACTATAAATATAGGAACTATTCTTCCGTTAGCTATATTTTTAGACGCTACAATTAAATCAGACTCATCTTTTATCATAAAAGGTATTTTATCAATTCCTGGCATCTTCAGCATCTTTATAACTTCATTTATGCTCATTTCCGCTACTGGCTTTGGAGCCATATCTACTTTTGTAAACACTATTATGATCGGGATTTTTAGAGCTACAGATATTCCCAGGTGTTCTTTAAAAGTACCAATTGGTCCGCTACTCAAAGAAACAACTAACATATTATAATCTGGTAGATTACCCATTATACCTTTAAGAGTAGTTTTAAAATACTTCTCATGCCCAGCTAGATCAATGAGATATATGATTTTGTTACTCTTTAGATAAATTTCTGATTCGTTATAGTTCTGTAATATATCGTTTACAAGTCTTCCTTCTGAATCGTAACCAATAATATGAACAGATACAGAAGAAGTTCTTCTCATCTTTATTTCGTGTAAATACCTCGCAACCAGAGACATAGCATATCCGTTACCATTATCTAGTGTTGAGAAAGTTAGAACCCCCTTTAAAGTTGATTTGCCTGCGTCTACGTTTCCCAAAAGAGCTACAGAAACTTCTAATGGAGGATAATTCCTTATTCTTCTAACGTAAACTTCTGCTATTGCCCCTTTTTCGCCCATGACCGTTCTGATTATTTGCATGTTAGCTCCTGCTTTTTGGGCGATTATCTTTAGGTTATTTAAAGAATTGCTTAGCTCTTGATCAGAAAGACCCACAGGTTGGCCATCGTCAGAAAGACCAACGATATAAAAGGCTTCACCATGTCCTTCATTTAACCTGTAAAGCATCTGTGCCGCCAGCCGTTCAGCTTTTTCTTCTGTTAGTCTTTCAAGTAGAAGTTTGTACTCGATGTTTCCTTCGTCACTTTCTTTATCCATTTTTAATACTTTATATTTTTATATAAATCCTTTAGTATTAAGGATTTTCTCCAACTTTCTTCAGCATATTTTCTTTGCTGTGGTTTTACTTCGCCAACTACTTTAGCTGGGTTGCCCATGACCATGCTGTTTTCTGGTATAATCATATACTGAGGGACTAGACTTCCTGCCGCAATAAAGCTGCCTCTTCCTATGCGTGCATTTTCAAGTATGATAGAACCTGCGCCTATGACGCTTCCTTCTTCTATTATTGCTCCTTCTAGTATTGAACCTTTACCTATTGTTACTTTTTTGCCTATAATACAGGCACTTTCGTCTGGTTTTATCAGAACTCCATCAAGAACGCTGCTGTATTCGCCAAGTTCTATCGTATTAGAATCGCCCCTTAAAACAGAATAAAACCATACGCTGGCGTTTTCTTTTATCCTTACATCGCCTATTATCAAAGCTGTGTTAGAAACATAACTAGAAGAATGAACAAAAGGTTTTTTCCCTTCAAATTCTAGAACAGTCATAGATATCATTTATTAACTGGCATTAAATTAACATATCCAAAAATACTATAATTTTGGGGGAAAAGCTTTGTTAGATGATGATATCATTCAAAATCTCATTGATAAGTTTCAAGACAAAACCATAATTTATACAGGATGCAACGTTAAAAAAATTAATTTCAGTTTTTGTTATAATGATGTGGTTATATTTCCTTCTGATTTATCTCCAACAATTTTTGATGAGAAAAACAAAATTATAATTTATGGATTGCAGGAAGAAAAATCATTATTCAAAGAAGAAGCTATTCCCATTTATGACCCTAATTTTAAATATAATTTGGTGATAGCAGAAAATAAATCAACTTTAATTAAAAAGGTTTTAGGAAATTCATTAAAAAAATCAATAAGGCATCTATCAGAGTTTTCTTCTTTAGGCTCTGTATCTTTTTACGCTTCTGTGGCAAGACTTATTGAACCAGCAGTGATAATTACCGGTACAAGTTTGAGTCCATCACATATATTTAACCAAGTCGTCAAAGAAAATTCTGAAATATTAAAACAAATTTTTGAGATCCTGCAGATTGACTCAAACATAGGTTCTATTTTAAGAAGAAGAGCTGAGACATTAGCGTTTCTTATGGATAAAAGCAATTCTAAAATTTTTTTAATGAAAATCTATCAGCTTATGGATAATAAAAGAGAGTTAGAAGCAAGCGTGTATTTTTTTCACGAGCTTTCAAAATTAGAAGGAAAAAAACTCAAAGCATTTTCAAAGGACTTTAAGTTTGGAGAAATACCCGAGAAAAAGAAAAATGAAGCAGTTGAGTTAATTAAAATGTTAACACAAAAGTTAAACGACTTCTAGTTTTTCTTTAAGCAAGCTTCCTCCTTCTTCTTCGTAAAGGCTTTCTAACTCCTGTCTTTTGCGTGCGAGGTAATATTTTCCGTCAGAGGTTCTGTAGACTATTGCTGGTTTTACCTGGCTGTGAAACGGCATGTTAAAAACAACAGAATAAGCGCCAACGTTCTTTATCACCACAAGCTTACCCGTTTCAGCTCCATCAAGCCTAGATTCTGAACCAACCTGAAAAACATCCATAGAATCGCACAGCCTGCCAGC
Organism: Nitrososphaerales archaeon; assembly: GCA_023256355.1. Classification (GTDB taxonomy): domain Archaea; phylum Thermoproteota; class Nitrososphaeria; order Conexivisphaerales; family UBA164; genus CAYFFZ01. The sequence continues at coordinate 32,087 of JAGDXJ010000021.1, forward strand.
CACTATAGGTTTTTCTTCATTAGTCTCATTACCTCCAACTACTTCCAGAGGATAAACCTGCTGAAGCAAAGCGATGTCCAGCAAATAGTGATAACCAGCGTCTAAATATATTATTTTTTTATTCCCATAATATTTTGAATTAACTATTTTTGAAACCATAACTGTAGACTCTGCAACTACATATCTACCAGATTCGACAACTAAAGCAAAGAAGTCACCGTTGACATCAACCAGTTCATTTATTTTATCTATAACTGTTTTAACTATATCATCTGGCGAAGGAACTTTTACTCCGTAATTTACTGGTGTCCCTCCACCTATGTCTAGAAAATTAATCTTAAATTCTCTTTCTTTTTTAACCTTTAATATAAGCTGTTTGATCTTTTCCAGCGCTTGTAGATAAGCGTTAGGATCTTCAAGCTGGGAACCTAGGTGAAAATGGAATCCCCCAAACTTAACGTTTGGTTCATCCAGCAATATTTTTACCATTTTATATGCCGATTCTGGATTGGTTCCGTTAAGAGGCACCCCAAATTTGCTTACTTTCATAGCTGATCTTACCTCAGCTCTTACCTGAACTTCAGGATTAACTCTTATGCTTATCTCAGGTGTTATGTTGAGCATTTTTCCAGCTTCGATCGCGTTGTACAGTCCTCTCATAGAACTTACAACAATTTTTCTGATTCCCTTAGACATGACGTTTCTGTATTCTTCTTCCATTTCAGTAACACTGGTGTAAATGACATTTTCCGGTTTTCCACCCGATTTTAAAAGAAAGTAAAGCTCTTCCGGCGAAGTTACGTCAAAATAGCTGTCCAACTTACTAAGGTAATTTAAAATAAAAGGATTAAAGTTCGCTTTAACCGAATAAGCTATTAACGAAGGTCCTCTGTAAATAGAATACGCTTGTTTTAATTTACTATAATTTTTACCTATTTTTTGTTCATCAGTCAGATAATAAGGCGTTCCAACTTTCTCTGCAAGATAGTTTAAAAGTTGTTCATCATAAGTAGATTGTGTAAACGCTGTTTTCTCTTCTTTATAAAGAAGACTGATTTTTTCCATTTTATTATTTGTATAATCCTTTCCATTATCCCTTTTTAAACTTATCTGTATAAAATTTCAATCATTTGACAAAATTAAATTTTACAAGTTAAAAAAAGTAAACAAAAATAAAAAGGTGTTTTCTAGCTTGCAGCAGAAACTGGCACATAAATATACCTACCGCTTATACCGCCAACTATTTTGATGTATCCTTTTTCTCTGAGCTGTTCGAGGAAATCTTTTGCTACGCTAACTTTAACGCCTGTTGATTTTGAAAGTTGATAAGGTGTTATAAACGGCATATCTTTGATTATTCTCATAACATCGTTATCGCTTAAAGTCATTATAAATTCTGATTTAGACTTGTTTCTTTCTTCTGCTTTATCTTTTTTCTTTTTCTCTAATAGTCCCTGTTTTCTAAGCTCTTCTCTCATCTGTTCTTTTTCTATAGCCGCAAGTGTCTTTTTCTTATTCCCTCCCATATGTTTATTTCGTTTTAATCGCATTAAAAACTTTTTCGAAAGATCTTTTGATCTTTTAAATAAGTACCTAAAGAGCTATTCTTTTTGCTGTAAAAGTGATGGTGAAACTTTTGCCCAACCTATAACTGTAATGATGTTAGTTGTAATTATTATTAACGATGCAATAGTAACTATGTAATGTGCCATAGGCAGAGAATAATACAAGGCCAAAGATGCTAGAACTGCAGGCGTTAATCCCTGTGCCATCATAACATAATACGCTTTTTCGTACTTTTTATTCTTGGTAGAAAGCTTAACTGCTATATATCTAGAGCTGAGCAGGATGACCAGCAAAATTCCTAGATAAACGTAAGTTAAGAGCGAAAACAGCTTATCGACAAAAAACACAAGTCCTATAAAAAAGAAGAAATACGTTCTTAAAAAGAACGTGATTTCTTTCTGAAACATTTTTATGTAATTCACTTGAAGATCTAAAATCTGTTCATTTGCATTTGCCCTAAAAAGGTTTAGAAACGTTTTGTTGTTCATCAGCACGATGCCAAAAGTTAATACTCCCAGAATAGCGCTGCCGTTTATAAAAGACAGAAAAGCATAAAGCGCAAGCGTATAGCCAATGGTTGCTATATAAAAGAACTCTTCTGTCCAGAAATGTCTCGCAAATTCTATCCACACAAGGGCTGCAATAAACCCAATTACGATGCCTATGCTGATTTGAGAAACTAAGGAACTCATTATATTTTCAAAACCGTTTATGCTAAAAGGTATGGACTGCAAAAATGAGTTTAAGCCAAATGTAAACAGAACAATTAAAATCACGCTGTTAAGGCTAGATTCAAGGGTGATGTTTGTGAAAAAATCTTCTGCTTTAAGGCTTTTTGCCAAATAAGGCACGACGGCCGTCGTAGTCTCACCGCCTATTACTGTTGAAAGGAAAAATGAAGAATAATTACTCCAGCCAAATAAATATTTGAAAATGATGAAGGTCAGCAATATAGAGAGAGAAACATAGATCAACGTTCTAATAGCGGCGCTTCCACCTTCCTTCAAAAGATCATCAATCATGAAGCTCATTCCTAATTCGAGCATTATCATAGCCAAAGTAAGCTGAGATAAATAAGGAAGTATTTCCACGATTATTGAATAAGGAAAAATTCCAAAGATGGGTCCAAAGAGAATGCCTATCAGTATAAGGAAAATATACTCTGAGAAACCTGTTTTTCTGAAAAACATTTCGCCAAAGAAACCTATGAATATTAGTCCAGCGGTTATAAAAAAGATTGAAATATAGGAAAGCGCATAACTCATACGATTAGTTTTTAAAAGTATTAGTATTTAAAATTTACAGATGTTGTCTAGCTTAGAGGAAGATCTTATAAATAATTTTAACGCATGTGATAGATGTTTAAAACGATTTATAAAGAAACCAGAGAAAACGCATTTAAAAAAATCAGAAAAAAATAGAAAGAACTGCAAGCTTTGTGGAGGGCTGCTTAATGATGTTAGAATACAGAAATCCGTTTTTATGAAAATCAGCACATATAAATGCAGAACCTTTAAGGTAGGAGTCCGTTTACCGCAATCTTTGCAGAAACTTGAAAACGACCTCGCTTTAAAATATGGGCTTTTAGATTATATTCCTCTTAGAAAAGCAGTTAAAGAGAGGATCTCAAACTATCTAAAAAGAAAATTAGGCTTAAAACTAGCCAATTCACCGGATTTAAGTATAATCGTAGAAATAGGTGAACATGAAAATATGGTTTATGTTAATGAGAAAAGGGCAATTTACAGAATCAATTTTATCAAAAAGAGAGGAGCTAAAGTTTTTGCAGAAAAATGTGACAAGTGTGATGGGAATGGCTGTGAAGCGTGCAGGTGGACAGGGAAGAAAAAAGATGAATCTTTTGAATCTTATCTTATATACGATTTGCCTCAGAAGCTTAAAGCTTCACAGCCAGAAATTATATGGCCAATAAAAGATATGTCAGAATTAGAATTCTCTGGCAACGGGTTTCCGATTTACATGATATTTAAGAGCATAAAAGAAAGATCAAACGCACCTTTAATTATTAGTTTTGATATAAACAAAGAAATTAAAATAGTAAGTTTTTATGAAATCAAAGGACATTTGAGTTTAAACAAGCCATTTTTACTTGAAGGAGATTTATGTATAAGATCTAGAACAGGATGCGATGCTGCTAAAATAGAAAAGCTATACAAACTTGAAAGGATCGATATTGAAGGTAAAAATATGTCAAAAATATGGGAAAAACATGTGAAAATTAGGAGAGTTTTTAAAAAAGATGATTATTGTTGCATTGACGGAGAGTTTGAGAGTGGAATAAATTATTACAATCTCCTAGGCATCAGAGAAAGTATAAACGATAAATATATACTTAATAAGCCTTTTGAAAAAGAGGAAATAGCAGCATTTTTACTGGATTTAAGGCGTGTAAATCTGCCTGATTAAAGTGTTTAGCTGCCCTAAACATATGAACATAGCTTCTTCTGTTCTAACAGTTTTAACCTTTTGTCCCTCTATCATGTTAAGCCAAAAACCTGTGTTTTTATATTTGTCTTCTAGCATTTCCTCTAGTCCTCTTTTGGGAGAACCAAAAAATATTTCGAACCTTCTTTTATCTTTAAATTCCTTTTTCAGGTTTTCCCACTCGCTTGAAATAGGTTTTCCCTCTTTTGAGGTAAAAATTACAGATCCGTTAGATTGAAACGCTTTATCTAATGCTTGCTTGATGTTAAACAGCTTTATAACTTCAAAACCAGAGTACTCTGGGAAAGGGTGTTTTATTGCGTAAATCTTTCCCCTTTCCTTGTAAAGCTTTATGGATATTATTTTTCCTTTTTCGATGTTTTCTTTAGATTTTAGTTCTACTGGTTCTTCTAATCCAGTTTCTACGTAAAATTTATCACCCTTTACAATCACTAAACCAAACCTCAGCTCTTCACTCTTTGTAGTAACATGGCTAGGAATGTTAATCGGCGGTAACATGCCCACGTACTTAAAGTCTTCTTTTAACGGCATAGCAGCTTTTCTAAGGTATGGTGGCGTTAATATATATCTGAGTAACGAATAAAACAGCTCTAAATCTTCATGTTTGCCATGAACATCATCATGATATATGTTAAGCTCCTCTACGCCAAATATGGCTGCTGCTCGCGCAACAAGTCCTGCCTTTTCGGTCTTACTCATGAGTCCAGTTCTTTCGCTAAGCACCGAATCCGGCACGTAAACAGATAATCTGATTTTTTGCATCAATTTAATAATACTTTCACCATTTTAATTTTTAAGAATATGCTATAAAAAGATTTAAATTATAAACATTTTGATAAAAATAAAATGGACGAGTTAATAGAAAAGGCTCTTCTAGCAAGAAAAGCCTGGTATGAGCTTTCTAGAGCACCCGATAATCTTCGAAGAAAAGCGCTAGAATCAATGTCCCAGGCTTTAGTTGAAAACAAAGAAAAGATAATCGAAGCTAACATTTTAGATGTGAATAAATTTAAAGAAGAAAAACACGACGATCCGCTTTTAGACAGGCTTATTCTAAATGAAAAACGGTTAAAGTCAGCGGCTGAAGGGTTGAAAAAGATATCTCAATTACCGGACCCTATAGGTGAAGTTGTTGAAGGCTGGACTACGGTTCACGGCCTTAGAATTCAGAAGGTTCGTGTTCCTATCGGAGTAATAGGTGTGGTTTATGAATCTAGGCCTAACGTTACTATAGACATATCAGGGCTGGCAATAAAGTCTGGAAACGCTGTCCTTTTAAGAGGTGGATCGGAAGCGCTTAATTCAAATAAGGCTATAGTTGATATCTTAAGAGAAAGCATTAAAGACGTTTTAGATCAAAACGTTATTCAGATTATTGAAAATACTGATAGAAACGTTGTTGATAGAATGCTTAAATTAAACGGTTATTTAGATCTTTTAATTCCAAGAGGAAGTGCTTCCTTTATCGATTACGTTAGAATGAACGCAACCGTACCAGTAATAGAAACCGGAGCAGGTAACAATCACATATTCGTTAATTATGATGCTGACCTTGGTATGGCAACCAATATAATAATAAACGCTAAGGTACAAAGGCCCGCAGTTTGCAATGCTGTAAGAAAGGTACTAATACATAAAGATATAGCAGATAAATATATTCCAATTTTGGTGAACGAACTAAAAAAATACGGCGTAAGCATAAAGGGTGATGAGAAGGTTAGAGCTATAGCACATGACGTTATCTTAGCGAAAGATGAAGATTGGGATAAAGAGTACATGGACCTAACTCTGGCAATAAAGATTGTGAGTTCTGTAGAAGAAGCTGTAGAACACATAAACAAACACGGTACAAAACACTCTGAAGCTATAATAACAAATAACCTGAATGATGCGCAGTATTTTACATGGAACGTCGATGCGGCTTGCACATACGTAAATGCATCAATCAGATTTACGGATGGCGAACAGTTTGGATTTGGAGCAGAAGTTGGAATAAGCACTCAAAAGCTTCATGCGCGTGGCCCTATGGGAATTAAAGAGCTTACAACAACAAAGTACGTTATATTTGGAGAGGGTCAAACGAGGGAAATTTAAATCATTCTACAGTGACAGATTTGGCAAGATTTCTGGGTTTATCTGGATCTAAACCTTTAAGCACAGCAGTATAATAAGCGATAAGCTGTAATGGAAGGACGTATAATATTGGGGTTGCGACTTCATCGACTTCAGGCATATCGATATAAAAGTCTGAAACTTCTTTAAGCTCTTTATCTTCGCTAGTACCTAAAGCTATTATTTTTCCACCCCGAGATTTAATTTCCATGATGTTTCCAAGGATAACCTTTCTTGAGTTGTCATTAGGAGCTATAAAAATAACCGGCGTATTTTTTTCAATAAGTGCGATAGGTCCATGTTTGCTTTCTCCTGCAGAAAAGGCGCTTGAAGGTATATAAGCTATTTCAAGCATCTTTAATCTTCCTTCAAAAGCAGTAGCGGTGTTTATTCCTCTGCCCAAATAAAATATATGTGTCGAATCTTTAAGCATGTCGGCTGCTTGTTTTGCCTTTTGATCTGTACTTTTTAATACAGATTCGGCAGCCTTAGGAATTGACCTTATTTTTGCATGATAATCGTTATATTCGTTTTCATTAATCTTTTCTCTTTTCTTGCCTATTTCTAAAGCAAGAAGCAGATGTATTAAGAGCTGCGATGTATAAGTTTTAGTTGCTGCAACCCCGATTTCAGGTCCAGCTTGTTGGACTAAGTATAGTCGTGAAAGTCTTGTAATAGTTGAACTCACAACATTGGTTATGGACAAAACAGTGCTTGCTTTCATTCTTGCATAGCTAGCTACTTTAAGCACGTCCGCTGTTTCTCCTGATTGAGACACTAGTAAAAGAGAAGTATCTGGATCTAGTGTGCTCCCGTACTGTTGTATAAACTCGCTAGCTACAACTGGTATTGTGGCAAGGCCAGATATTTTCGAATACATATAGCTACCAGCTAAACACGAATGATAAGACGTTCCAGCTCCTATTAAGAAATTAACTTTAGACCTGCTCATGAGTTCAGCTATTGCATACAAATATGGCCTTTGCAAGTTAATTGCATAATAAAGCGAAGTTGGCTGTTCAAAAATTTCTTTTAGCATATAGTGAGGATACCCTCCTTTTTCAATCATCTGTGGTTTTATGTCGATTTCCACAGGGTTCCTTAAAATTTCTTTTTCATTCTTTATTGAATAAATTTTGTAATAATAAGGAGTTATAACTGCAAGCTCATAATCCTCCAGCGGTATCATCATGTTTGTTTTATCAACAAAAGCAACTGGATCTGATGACGCAAAGTTACCATCTTTGCCTATTCCAAGGTAAAGTGGACTTTCCTTTTTTATCAGAACTATTTTATCTGGTTCTTTTGAATAGATTATGGCTAAAGCATAAGATCCCTCAACTCGTTTTATAGCTTTTAAACAGGCTTTAACAAGATCGTTTCCTTGTTTAATCTCTTCTTCAACAAGATGAGCAACAACTTCAGTATCTGTTCTGGATTTAAATTCATGACCATTTTCTGCTAACTTTTCTTTTAGTTCTAAAAAGTTATCTATAACGCCATTATGAACGACGGCTATTTCGCCGGTACAGTCAGTAAGAGGATGAGCGTTAGTGATAGAAGGGTAACCGTGTGTAGCCCATCTGTTGTGAGCTATTCCTACATTTCCATCTAAGCTTTCAAAGTTTACTATCCTGTCTACTTCGTCTATTTTACCAACTCCTTTTTTAATTTCTAAATTACCTTTATTAACAGTAGCCATACCGGCTGAATCATAACCCCCATACTCCAGTCTTTTTAAACCGGTTTTTAATATAGGGCTAACTTTACCTTCCTTTAGGCAAGCCGCAAATATCCTGCACACATTTAGAGTAAAAACGCTTTATGTTTTTAAATATATTGTTTAGATATTTTTATTTTTAAGGATCGATAAAAAGACCTCTAGTTGCATATAGCAAGTTTTTAGATAACGAAAGTCTTTTTAAAAATACCGCTATAAATCATTTAAGCTATTTTATACTTGCTGTTAGTAGTTAAAAACCCAGAATATACCCCCCATTCGTTAAGTATTAGCTCAAGCTTATGTTTACCATCGCTTGAATTAAAATCCGCTATACCTTTTTTTAAAAGCGCTTTATTTAAACTTTCGATAGTGAACTCTTTTAGCTCTTTAGCAGTTTTGAAAGGCTCTATCCTATCCAGAGATTCTTTAATTATTTCTTTCCGTTTTTTAAAATTTGATTCGAGAAACTCTATCCCTTTATCAGTTATAATTATATCGCCAACGCCTATAGTTACAAAACCAAGCTCGTTAGCCATGTAAACTATTGGCATAAAATCATCAAGATCAACTTCAAGCCTTTCTTCTAATTCAAAAAGATCAGTTTTTCCGCCAAATTCATTTTTTAAAACAAGCAGTAAGCCCAATAAATCAGCTACTCTTGTTGAAGGATGTATAACGCTATTGCTCAACTTTTTACATCTTTTGATACTAATAACTACTTTTAAAACATTATTATTTTTATTATCGTCACTTGGATAAATGGTAAAAATTAATGAAAACGTTTCAAATACACTAGCATTTTAACGAATTTTCGGCATGTACATATCGTCAGATTACTGAGGGGGATATTTTTGCGAATATCTATAGTTTCTAGGTGTGCCAACCCTTGTCAAAACGCCCTCTCTGACCATATCAGTTAAAGCGTGGGCTATTGCAGACCTATCATAGTGGTAACCCCGTCTTTGTAACTCTTCATCGACTTCGTAAAGGTTCCTTTCCTGCGAAAACCATCCTTCCTTCCACAGCTGAACTAAGAGGTCTTTACAGGTCACACCTTTTCTTGTTGATTCTTTGTTGAATTCTTCTTGTTGTTGAATAGGTATTGAAGACAATATTTTAGGTATAATCTCGTTAATTTTATCTTCAGGGCATTCAACCTCTATTTCCCAGTCTCCTTTCTTTAATTTTATCTTTATATTGTTGCTGTTGTTGTCCAAATTGCGCAACATTTATATTCTACCTTGGTTAACCTATTGTTGATCAAGTTGACCAAACAAATAAACCTTTCTAACACAACTAAGAATCTTTATGAGTATTTTGATGAATCTTTATTGTTTAGTTCATTATTGAACGACGTATTGGATATTTCAAAAATTAAGGGCAAACAGATAATTTTCACAGATGACTCAAAAGGGGAATTTAGGCCTATCGAAGGTTGGGGTACTCCCGTTGCTGTCGACGCAAAAGAAATAGATATTTCAAAAGGAAAAGTACAAAACCTAGTAGCTGTTGATTCAAGTTCTATTTCTATAGCCGAAACAGAAGAAGGAGGTATTTATGCTGTAAAAGGCGGGGCATACATAATAAAAAATGGGGAAACCATGCTAAGAAAGCTTGGCCCTATAGCTGTTTACATAGGTTTGAGCAATATAAAGAGTATAGAATCTATAATAGGCGGTAAGCTAGGTTATGGCATTGTTATTGATAAGCAGCTTGCGTTAAAATTTGTAAGAAACGTAATCGAAAGTATGCTGTTCAAGATGCTAATAAACGAGATAGAGGAGGGAATAGCATTGATCGATGGATCGTTAAAAGATCCTCCTTTTTTCTTAGGGAGGTTAAGCCTTGCATATATGATGGAAAAATACAAAGATAAAATTAACTTTATAGGAATAAGCAAAGGGACAAGTATTAAAGCTTTAAAAGCTTTTTATAGTTCATTTTTTGATGAAAAAAGGAAATTTATTGACATAACAGACCTTGTATACAGCATAACTAAAAACGAGTTTGGTCATAAATATTTGGTAAAACTGGATGAAACTTCAGTTGTTCTCAGGGCAGACATATATTATAATGACCCCAATGAAAGTTTTGCAAGCCTTATCAGGTCAGACAAACTTGTAAAAGGTTATCCTGAAAGCCTAATAGGTGCTCATCTTCTGTCTTTGTTTGTCTCTAGCGAAGTACAAGGAATTAAAGCACTGGTTGCTCAGAACGCTTCCAAAGTTCTTTATGAAGAAAACATGAGAAAATTTCTCCTAGGATATGTAAGGTGATATTTATGAGAATATTATCTAAATCTGGGGATGAAATTAAAATCATCGCCATGCCAAACGAAAAAGTTGATAGAGGAGAATACCTTCTGATAGAGGATGAAACTAGCGGAAATAAGATTTTGACCCAGATATATGAAGTAAGTTATTTAGATCCGACAGGTATAGACGAAGAAATTTTAAGAGATGAGGTTTTTTCATCAGAAAAAATAACTCACATTGATCCAAACAACGTAAGCTCCCTTTTAACTATGATCAAGGATGCTAGATTACTTAAAGGAAAGATACGGGGCAGCATAGTAGACAGCAGATTTACAAACGAAATAATTTGGTTGCCTAGCAGGGTCTTTAGCACGATTAAAAAAGTCAGCTTTTCTGAAATAAACAAATATCTTGCTAAAAATTTAAAGTTCCCGGTGGAGATCGGAACTACATCACTTGGTGAAAAATTTTATGTTGACGCGTCAGATTTAGATGGATCTTTAACTATAATAACAGGCAAAAAAGAATCAGGCAAATCACATCTTGCAAAATTGCTTTTATCTGAACTAGTGAAACTCGGCGCATATGTATTTGTTTTCGACCTTAACAACGAATATAATGGAATGATGTACGACAAAAGCAACAATTTTTCAGACATATATAATAGAATTGTTGTTCTTGAGCCAGGAAATAATTTGGTTTTTACTTTAAAATATATAGGAAAAAGAGTGTTTACAGAAATATTGACTCATGCCCTAGATACGCCCGCTATAACTGTAAGAGAATTTCTTAAAATCTGGGATAGCATGAACGAAGAATCTGATGTTTCGATAAGAAATCTGTACACGAAGATATTGGAATACAAAAATAATGAAATGGTGAAAGAAGCGTTAATTTCAAGGTATTACTCGATTGTTGCGTCTAAACTTTTTGCCAATTCTGAATACGTTAACTTCGACATCAAAAACAATATATCCTTAAAGCCCAACGGTGCTGCATTCGTAATGGAAATGGCAAAGGTTTCACCCCTAGCTAGAAGGATGCTCGTGCAAATAATATTATCTAAGTTGATAAATTTGCTCGAAGAAAATCAGATACCTCCAGTTTTTATGTTTGCTGAAGAGGCACACCTATATTTTGATCAGACTTATTGGGAAGACGCAATAACTAGAATGCGGCATTTTGGAATCTATGTTACATTTATAACAAATCAGCCTGATTCGCTGGATCCAACTGTCTACAGGCAGGCCGACAACATATTTCTCTTTAACTTTATAAATGAAAAAGATCTTGAAATGATATCTCAAGCTTCTACCGCAGATTCAGAAACCGTAAAAAATTTAGTAAGATCGCTACCACAGAAAAAATGTCTTGTAATAGGTAGGGTTGTAAACAACCTTCCATTTCTAGTTAGCGTTAAAGAAGTAAATTATAAAACTTTAGGTACGACTAAGAGGTTTTTTGATATTAAAAAAGAAATTGAAAAAGTTAAATGATCATCAATTCAGTAGAGGTGTCGAACAGTTTAAAAGGCTTATCCTGTACTATTAAAGAGTCTTCAATCCTGACTCCTATATCATTTGGATAGTATAGACCTGGTTCTATCGTAACTGCTTGACCGCTTTTTATAGTGTCCTCGCTTCTGTATGAGATTGCTGGTTTTTCATGTACTTCAAGGCCAACGCCATGTCCAAGCGAATGGTTAAAACGATCTTTGTCTTTTCCAAAAAAATCTCTTACAGCTAGATCTATTTCTTTCGCTTTAACGCCTATTTTTAACATCTTTATACCTAGCTCTTGAGCTTCCTTAACCTTGTTATAGATTTCCCTATGATGATCGTTGACCCTTTTATAAAATATTGTTCTTGTAAAATCAACTACATAACCTTTATGCCTTAATGTTAGATCGAGTAAAATTGGATCACCTTCATTTAGCTTTTTATTGCTAGGAGGTGAGTAATGTGGAAAAGCTGTATTTTCTCCAAACGCAACTATTTCAGTCCCTATAGTGTCCTCGTATGGGATAACATCGCCATCAAGTTCAATTATATTTTTAACTATCTTTGCGTAAAGTTCCTTTTCAGTCATGCCTCCTTTTATCATTTTTATCGATTTATCAAAAACTTTATCCATGATCCTGCCACCATCCTTAAGTACCTCTATCTCATAATCGTCTTTTACTTCCCTCAACTTTTCAATCAAGTTAGATGTCTTTAAACTAATGTTTTTGGAAAGAGAAAGGTATGTCGAAACAAACGATTCATCTATACAGACTTTTTTTGCTTCAAAAAAGGTTTTAATACGATCAAGGTAATTTGCTGGATTGTAAGCTTCAACAGGAATCTTAGAATTTTTTGAAGCCCTGTCAAATTCCAAGCTTGAGACAAGCAGCTTTTGTTCCTCATCTTTTATCAGTGTTATACCAGCACCCCAAAAACCAGTCAGATAAAAAATGTTAAAAGCTCTGGTAAGGACATACCCTTCACAATCGGAATTATGCATTTCATTTAGCAACTCATTTAATCTTTTATCGTATAAGTTCATCGATAAGCACCATCATTTAACTTGTAAAAATCAAAATATAAGGGTTTTAATTTTTGTTTCCCAAACATCATGGTAACAAATTTTTGGTGCTGTTAAACCGCCGATTAAACGTGCAAATATTTTAACATTAAGGAGCTTTGAGTAAAAGTTACTTTTATTAAGTTTTGGATATTGTCATTAAATAATCGCTCACATAACTAGCTAAATATAGATACTTTGTTTGATAAAGCTTTACATGTAGAACAGAAGAAAGTTTTATTTTATAAAAAGTGTTTTTAGAATTTTTGAGGCTCTATGTACTCTTGTCCGTTCATATAGTTCACTAATGGCTTTGGTATTTGGATTCTTCCATCTGGCAAATAATTGTTTTCCATTATGGCTATTAAAGCTCTTTCTGTAGCAACGAGAGTAGAATTTAATGTATGTACGTATAAGGTTTCATTACCTTTTTTATACCTTATTTTAGCCCTTACAGCTTGCCATTCAAGAGTGTTAGAACATGAAACAGCTTCTCTATATTTATTCTGCCCAGGTAGCCAGACTTCCAAATCATATTTTTTGGCAGCCGGTGCCCCTAGTTCTCCTGAGCATACGTTAACAACTCTGTAAGGAATCCCTAAACTTTGGAAGAATTCTTCTGCATTTTTTATCAATTCTTCGTGGTATTTCCATGAATCTTCAGGCTTACTGTATATAAACTGTTCAACTTTCTCAAATACGTGCACCCTAAATATTCCTTTAGTATCTCTTCCATGAGCACCCGCTTCTTTTCTAAAACATGGTGAGATGCCGATGTATTTTAAGGGCAAGCTCTTTTCATCTAAAATTTCATCATAATGATAACCCAAGATGGCATGTTCTGCAGTTGTCAAAAGGTATAAATCTTCATTTTCTATCTTATATATAGCTTCTTCAAACGCAGAAATATCTACAGCGCTTTCTAAAATCGTCCGACGTAGCATATACGGAGGTTGCAATAACGTATAACCTCTTTTAATACCAAAATCAAGGCCATAGGATATAAGCGCATAATTTAATCTCGTAAGATCTCTTTTTAGATAATAAAATCTTGCACCGCTAGTTTTTGCTGCTCTTTCTACATCAATCAAATCCAATTTTGTTCCTATTTCGATATGATCTGGTCCAACTTTTCCAGCTTCTCCCCACGTTCTGACTACCTGGTTGTATGACTCATCTGTACCTTCTGGCACGGAAGGGTCAACAAAATTTGGCATACGTAACTGAAGCTGATTGATTTCATCTTCTATCTCTGAAAGTTCTTTTTCTGCATTTTTTATTTTTTTATCCAGTTCTTTTAGCCTATCTCTATCAATTTCTTTGTTACCAGCTTTCATTTTCTTTGCAACATCTTCTTCTATGAGATTTTTTTCATGCCTAAGGTTGTTAATCTCTGAGATTAGCTTTCTTCTCTTTTCATCAAGTTCCAATAAGCGGTCTAACGGAAAGTCAGAATGTCTTTTTTTGAGGGATTCTCTGTATTCTTCAAGTCTATCTTTTATTATTCTTAACAATCATTGGCACCTCTTTCAACTGTTTTAGCCAGCTCTAATATTTCATCTAAAGCATTAAGCATCGACATAACGCTTTCTTTATTGCTTTCGCTTATTATCTTCAGTACGCCATCTTCATATTTAACCTCCATCGTAACTCCTTTAGGAAAATTTACGTTATCCGGTTCAATTGCTTTCTTAAAGCTAACTAAAAATTGTTCTTTATCTGCCAACTCGATTTCCACTTTTATCATGTTTATCAACAAATAACATTATTGAAAGAAATTATAAACTTTTACTTCTAAAAGATGAAAGACCAAGGTTTACTCTGTGTAAGAGCTTTGCTTAACTCGTGATTTCTCTTTTAGCGATTATAAAAATCAAGTATTGTTAAGTTTATTTTGATTAAAAGCGTTTAGAAAAATGTTATAAACGTAAAAACCAAGATTAAAATGAGCGCGCTTAAAAATTGTTAAATGTTGAAAAGTTAGATGAGTTAAATTTCGAAAAAACATTTTATACATCAGGAAACTTTTATGTTAGATTAAAATTAAACACTGCAAAAGCAAACAATTTAATCAATTACATTAGATTTTTATCAGCGTTTTTAAATACAAAACTAGCTAAGACTATTTATAATATCAAGTAGAGTGATTTTAACTTATGTACATATTAAAGCTCATACCAATTGTCATCTTGGCAATCGTTTACTCGCTTATTATTAAAAGGCGCATATTCAACTACAACATAGAGATATGGGTTGCAATGGGTATTGGCGCTTTTTTGATGCTTGCAACTGGTTCTATAACACCGCTACAAGCTCTTTATTCCATCAACTTGCATGTAATTGCCTACTTAGTTGGAATGCTGATTATAGGCGCCGCGCTTTACGAAAGCGGGTTTCTTGGGTATCTATTTAAAAGCCTTTTTGAAAAAGAACATAAATTTTCAAATCTCTTTTTTAAATTATTTATGTTGATCGGATTAGCTTCTTCAATCTTGATGAACGATACGATAGCTGTCATAATGACGCCTTTGATGGTTGATCTGGGCAAGAAACTCAAGTTAGATGAAAAGTTTCTTCTTCTATTGCTTGCTTTTGGGATAACAGTCGGTAGCGTTATGACTCCTATCGGCAACCCTCAAAACTTGATTATAGGTCTCCAAATGGACAATCCTTTTTATTATTTTGGAAAATATCTTATAATTCCCACCATAGTTAATTTGGTTCTATCTTTTTATTTGTTAAAAATGTTTTTTTATAAAAAAAGAGATTTTAAAATCGAAGTAAAAAATCTTGAATATGATATAAAGGACAAAGCTTTGGCATCCCGGTCTAAAATATCTCTTGTACTGTTGTTATTTTTGTCGTTTTTAAATGTGATATTATACTTTATGTTCAGAATTACTTTTTCACTTGGATTGATAGCTTTATTATCAGCATTACCGGTGCTTTTTTCTAGCAGCATAAAAAAGGTCATAAAGAGATTTGACTGGAAAACCATTGCTTTCTTTGTTTTTATGTTTATAGTTATGCAAGGGGTTTTTGATTCAGGTTTCTTCCAGAGTTTTATTTTATCATTCTTAAAAACGCCCGTTGAGATAATGTTCGCCAGCATAATTTTGAGCCAGTTTTTAAGTAACGTCCCATTTGTAGATCTTTTCATAAAGTTTGTAGCACATACTCCAGTAAATCTGGTGACTCTTGCAGCAGGCAGCACAATAGCGGGCAACTTTTTACTGCTTGGAGCTGCCAGCAACATCATAATAATACAGACAGCTGAAGCGCATGGAGGAAAAGGGCTTTCATTTATAGACTTTGCTAAATACGGGACACTAATAACAGTTATCAACGCCGTGATTTATTTATTTTTTATATATATTTTCGCGTTTTTAGCTTGAATAGAAAAAAGCGACTATATTACTTAGTTATTTGAAAACGTTTTTATTAGATAAAACCTGCTTTATTTTATGCCTCTTAAAAAAATAGGTGTTGTATCTCATTTAACGAAAAGCAATAACATTGTAATAAAAGCTGAAGAAATACCTGAAATAAACGAAACAGTCTACCTTAAAAATAAATCAGAAATAGGAAGGGTCATAGAAGTTTTTGGTCCTGTTTCTTCTCCATTTATCTTGGTTAAATATAACGGGAAAAATGCTGTCATAGAAGGAGAAGTAGTTTTTGTAGAAAGAAAATGAAAGATACAAGGTTTATGAAAGAAAGCTACATAAAAGAAGTTCTAAAATTTATACCAGTAAAGAGAAAAATATTTGAGATAGGCGCCGGTTATGGAAATTTTACATTAGAGCTCGCAAAGATTTCAGAATATGTAAGGGCTTTCGAAATAAACGACGATCTTTACAGAATACTGTCAAAAAAACTATCAGGGCTAAATAATGTAACTATAATAAAAGGCGATGCCTTTGAGTATGTCCCGGATCTGGACGAAATAGTTTTTTCAGATTTACCATTCAGCAAATCGAGAGAATTCTTATTTTGGATAGCTAAAAATGATATTAAAGAAATATACGCTGTAGTACAATCAGAGTTTTATGAAAAGCTTACAAGCAAACCCGGCACTAAAAACTATACTGGAGTGTCAGTAATTTTTAATATGCTTTTTGAGGCAAAAAAGCTTCTCGAAATTCCGAGCGAAGCCTACATTCCTCCACCGCACATTCACGCATATTTTTTTATTGCAAAAAGGATAAAAAATTGTAAAATAGATGAGCAGCATTTAACAAATATTATAACTTACATGAGCAAAAGAAAATCGGCTTCAAAAAATTTTTCACAAAAAAGGATATTTCAGCTTTCTCCGGAAGAGGTATTGAAAGATATTGGTATACAACCCTGCTGAAGATACATATTTTTTGCTTGATAACGTAAAGAACATAAAAGGTAAAGTTTTGGAATTAGGCTGTGGAAGCTGCTACGTGTTATCAAACATAAATTCGGATTTTAAAGTTGGTTGCGATCTTATAAAGCCAGATTCGCTTAAAGACGATGTAGAATTTGTTTTAGGAGACTGCAGAAAGGCGCCAATCAGAGAAGGCTCCTTTGAACAAATCATCTTTAATCCTCCATATTTGCCTTCCGACAAAATAATAGACATTGCCGTGGATGGAGGTAAAGGTGGTGTTGAAGTAACTCTCAAATTTTTAATTACCAGTTTAAGGATTGTAAAAAAACCTGGAAGAATTTACTTTATTCTCTCTTCTTTATCTGATTATGGGCGAGTTGAACAGTTTTTAAAGAAAATGAAGATAAAATACACAAAAAAACAAAAAGAACTATTTTTTGAAACTCTATATCTTTATACTGTAAATAACGTCTGAGCTAAGAAAAATTTCCTAAAATGCTTGCTCATAGTAGTAAAAACTTCTCGCAAATATTTTAAACAAGGAAGTTTATTTATTTTTTATGATAAAAGAGGCCGTTCACGATATAGTAAAAAGGATAAGTGAAAAATCACGTGACGTGTATGAAGCTATAATGCCACCTGTTGATATATATGAAGAAGGTACAAACCTTATAATAGTAGCTGATTTAGCTGGCTTTGCTAAAGAAAATATAAAAGTAACTCTGAACGAAAGCATTCTTACGATTTTTGCTGAAAGAAAAGAACAAGAAGGTGTTGAGTACTTCTGGAAGCAAAGACCTCTAAAGATAAAAAAGATAATTCCTTTGCCTGAAAAGGTAGAAAGTGAAAAAGAAATATCAGCAAAATATGAGAATGGAACACTTACTGTATCTTTACCGCTTAAAAAGAAAGTACACATTCCTGTTCAGTAAAAAATCAATTGAAGATAAGAGGAATTAAGGATATTTTTTCGTTCTTTACATTATTTCCTTTCAGAGGAGACATTGTAAAAGCGGCAAATTCCATATACTTTCTCCCCCTAATATCGTTAGTCGTAGGTCTCGTTTCTGGTTTTATTAGGTTTTATTTAAACAATTTTGCGGGCAGTTTACTGGCATCCATTGTAGCCGTTTTATCGGTATATTTGATTACTGGAATTATCCATCTAGATGGTTTTGCTGATTTTGTGGATAGCCTATTTGCTAAAGGAGGTAAAGAACAAAGATTAAAAGTTTTAAAAGATCCTCATGTAGGAGTTGCATCTGCCGTATCCATCTATTTTTTATTGACTTTAATGACTGCCTTAACTTACAGGATAGGCAACAACAGCCTTGTCCGTGATATTTTGTTTTTTACGGTATC
The DNA here is from genome assembly GCA_023256355.1 of Nitrososphaerales archaeon. GTDB lineage: Archaea > Thermoproteota > Nitrososphaeria > Conexivisphaerales > UBA164 > CAYFFZ01. The sequence goes on from JAGDXJ010000021.1 coordinate 50,493, forward strand.
AGACTTGATGGGCAGGGCTTCAATAATAGGCAGTTTGTTTGGAAAAAATTATCATGACGGTTTGGGCAAAACTTTTGCTGCATCATTTAAACTTCAATACTTTTTTTATTTTTTGATCGTGTCGCTTTTATTATTACCTTTAATAAAATTTTTTTATTTGAGTATCTTTATAGGGTTTTTATTCGGTTATTTATTTTATAGGCTTGGTGTAGAACTGTATGGAGCTTCTGGTGGTGATATCATAGGAAGCGCAGTAGAAATTTCAAGGTTACTGGGGATGATTATAATATGCTTTATATAATGCTGGCAGGTGGTAAAAGCAAAAGGCTAGGGCTTAATAAACTTCTGATCAGCGTTTGTGGTCTTCCACTTGTTTGGGTTTCATTTATAAAATATAAAAGTTTAGGATTGGATTTAAAAGTGGCCGTTTCAAAACGTACTTTAAATGAAATCATTTTTCTAAAATTTTTAGGTGCTGAAATAATAGAAACTCCAGGAAAAGGTTATTCGGAGGACGTCGGGTATCTGCTTAAGCTCTATGATGAACCCATTTTTTTATTTAGTGCAGATTCTATCTATTTAAAAAAGGAACATATAAAATATTTTTTGTCAAAAGCAGACAATCAAAGTATGAGCGCTGCTGTAAAATGTTGCAATAAAATTGTGTACGTGGGGATGAACTATGCTGTTCCTGGTTCTCAAAAAGACAAAATTATTTTTCTTAATGATAAAAAATTATCTTATAGCATAAACGTTATCGAAGATCTGGAGGTATTTAAAAAATGGTTATGGAAAAATGGATGCTACTCATTATTTCGATAATCATCGACGCATTTTATGAATACCCAAATTTTGCTCATCCAACAGTTTGGGTTGGAAAAATTATTGTTTATTTTGATAAAAAATATAAAAGAAAAGGCAACGAATACGATTTTATAGCAGGTTCTTTGGTGGCAACTTTTGCATATTCTGCAGCAGCTCTTATAGGTTATGCTGTTTGTAAAGCTCTTGTTTTTGGCTTGTTTGGGGTCATTCTATATATATTCTTTTTAAAATCAACCTTTTCCGTTGGTTTGCTGATTAAAAAAGTACGCGCATGCGGCGTTGATGATGAAGAAATTTTAAAGAAAAATGTTTCTGAAATAGTTAGCAGAAATATAAACGTTGGAAAACAGTATCTTTATTCTGCAGCTATAGAATCTGGTGCTGAAAACCTCGTGGATTCTGTCGTCAGCCCGCTTTTTTACTTTCTAATATTTGGCCTTCCAGGCGCGATGGTTTACAGAGCCATAAATACGGCAGATAACTTAATAGGTTATAGTGATGTAAAATATAAAAAGTTTGGAAAGCTTGCCGCTTTAGTTGATTATGCGGCAAATTATTTGCCAGCTCGTTTATTTTTATTAGTTGAATACCTGATATACAGTTCAGGAATTAATAAAGATATTAGAATAAAAAAGGGCCTTAGAATAAACGGCAAATACCCAATGCTTTTGTTTGCTAAAATATTAAATGTCAGATTAGTAAAAAAGGGGTACTACGTTATAGGTTCAGGCAAGCTCCCCGATTTGAATGACGTCAAAAAGGCAACGCTTTATCTTATTTTGCTGTCGTATGTTTTTATACTCATAGTTTTTATTCTTTCTTATGTTTACAGTTTACCACGGTGGTGCTAGGGATGACGAAAAGGGTTTAATTGATTTTTCACAGTCTGTAAACCCTTATTATCCTAGGTTTTTAAAAAAATATCTAAAAGAAGCTGAAATAAACAGGTATCCGTATTGTGAAGAAAATTATGAAAACATGATTAAAGAAAAGTTCGAGCTTGACGAGTTGGAAATTGCAGTGGGTGCTGGCGTTACAGAGCTTCTTTATATGACTTTTTACATGATCAAAAATTACGAAGAAGTCGTTTTGCTCTCACATACCTATTCTGAAAATAAAAGGTTATCCTATCTCTTCAACAAAAAACCATTATTTATAGAAAAACTCGTTCCAGGTCTTGAAGATTTTGTTTTAAAAAGGAGAACTGCATACTTTATAGTAAACCCAGACAACCCCACAGGCGTTTATTATGGCTTTTTAAGAGCGCTCGCAGAAGAGCTAAACGCTCTTGAATCAATACTCGTTATTGATGAATCGTTCTTGCCATTTACAGAGCACCGAAATGAATACATTAAAATGGAGAACGTTATCGCGTTAAGAAGCTTTACTAAAACTTTTGGTATTCCAGGAATAAGAGTAGGATTTGCGTACGGACCTAAAGATAAAATTTTTAAAATGAAAGAGTTTAGAATGCCTTGGTCGCTGGGCGCTTATGGGTGTGCAGCTTTAAAGGGAATACTGAGCGAAGGCGACAGTTTTTTAAATGTAACCCTTAGAAAAGTTGAAAAAGAACGCGACAGAATCACAAAAAAGTTAAAACTAAAAACCGATGCAAACTTTTTTCTTGCAAAAGTGCCTGATTCAAAAAAGCTCATAAGCGAGCTTCGGAAAGAAGGAATTCTTGTCAGAGATTGCCAAAGTTTTGGCTTAGAAAACGCAATCAGGTTTTCAGTAAGGAAAAGGAACGAAAACGACATGCTGTTAAAAGCTCTTGATAAAGTAGAAATAGCTAGCCCTTTCTGATGTTTCTGATTAAGGTTCTTTTAACTTTTCTAAGTTCAGTAATACATTCTCGATATTTGCCTTTTAAATAATACTCATAAGCAAGCTTCAAGTTGCCGTTACTTTCGTTGGTGAAAGGTATTTCGAGATTATTATTTATTTTTATTAAAAATATTAACAGCTCAACGTTTTCGAAAAGCTTCCTATCATCTTTCTCCATAATGGCTCTTTCAAACAGTTCCTTTATTTGCTGTTCAGTTTCCATTCTAAAGATCAACCAAAAACCTAGCTTTGCATCCTTTTTCCTCATTTATTTCCATCAGATGATAAGTTATTCCCTTGACTTCCGTTCTAAAACCGTGCTTTTTTGGTGAATAATTTTCTCCCAGAATTTTTCCTTTAAGGCTAAGTTCTTTTTTATCTACCTGCACATCAAAGTCACCAGCAGCAAACTTTTCTGCAGTTAACTTTATTATTAAGAACTCGAGCCATTTATAAAGCAAGTTTTGCAGATCATAACCATTAATTTCAACGGTTAAGCGTTCTTTAAGTTCAACCTTCTTTATGTTGTATACTAGCTTTAAAAGCCCTATAGCAGCCCCTTTAAAACATTCAGAAATATTCTCTCCAGTAACCTCAATGTACGCATCCCCCATATATTCAAGTTCTCTTATTTGCAAACGCATCGCCTAAATTGGACCGGGGGGGACTTGAACCCCCGACCTCCCGCGTGCAAGGCGGGCGTTCTACCCCTGAACTACCGGCCCATTTGTCTGGCTTATCAGTTTTCTTCATCCCTTTTGGTCAGTCCGCCCATCGTAAGACAAGCCATTAGACTGGGTATTTAATGTAGCACTCCAACTTGTGGTTGGAGTTTCCCGGTTCATAGCCGTGCTTTGACGCACGATAATCCCCGGTCGTCTTGCCTGTATTTCGCAGGCAACACCATATCAGGCAAAAAATCTATCTTAATTTTGCTTATAAGCATTTCTGTAAAGGACTATTTATTACTTCACGTAAGTTACTTACAGCTCTTACCCCCATAAATTTTAAAACTAACTGTTTTTTTTGTTTGTTATGATTTTATACGGACTATTTTTATTTTGTCCATAACTTTCCAGTATTCTACTTCTTGTCCCTCCTTTATTCTGGGTTTAAGGTCTTCTTCCATGTATTCAGCTTCCAGCGTCTGAAAAGTTTGAAGATCCATAAGCTGTACAACATTTCCCGTAACGCTAAGTACTTGACCAGAACCTTTCTCGATGATAGGCACTTCAACCTTTGATTCAGACGGACCTACGTAGCTTTTTTTAGCTCCTGTAAATATGTCAATTCCTACCAGCCTGACTTTAGCGCTTCCATGTTTCCCAGGTTTGCTTTTTTCAACTTCCACAACTTTGCAGGGGGAGTTATCGATCATTATGTATGAACCCTCTTTGATATCTCCTAATTCCATAGGTTTTGTCATACATCAATGTATACATAACCGGCATTAATTAAATTTTTCAAAGATGCGCAAAAAATTAAGTTTAAACATTCATTTGTAAGCTTTCATAATACAGAAAGCCTTTTAAAGGCGAAATAGATCTTTATAAATGCATGACGAAACTGAACTGCGTTGATGGCTCTGCCAAATGAAATGATGCACCTCGGCTGATCTTTATGCAGAAAAATCAGGTAGAAGAAGGAAACGTAAAAATAGTAACGGAGATTGATAACGATACTGCTTTCTATAACCCGCTGGGCAAATTTTCAAGAAGCATTTTTGTTAAAATTTTTAGCGCATACGCGATGTCCAAAGGCGGAAATTTAACTTACGCAGAGCCATTTTCAGGAAGCGGTATAAAAGGCATAAGGCTTTCTGTTGAGGGTGGAGGCTTTTCTACTTTTATCTTTAATGATATAGATGAAGGAAGTTTAAGGATAACAAAAGAAAACTGGAAAAATAATGTAGTAAAGGGAGAAGTAATTTTCTATAACCTTGAAGCGAACGATTTTTTTCAGAGCCTGGTCAACAAGGGAAGAGTCGATGGTTTGGATGTCGACCCTTTTGGCTCATCGTCACCTTATATTTTTAACGCCATCAGAGCAGTTAGAGGCGGAGGGCTAATCTCTTTTACTTTTACAGATACACAGGTTTTGGGCGGCATACATTCCGAAGCGTTGGAAAAAAGGTATCATGTTAAGGCAAAAAAGGTTCAGTTTCTAAAAGAGCTCCAGGCAAGGATCGCAATAACGAACGTGATTTTAGAAGCTTCAGCAATCAACATAGCGGCATTTCCCGTTTTTGCACATGTAGACAAACATTATATAAGAACATATCACATTATAAAGCCAAAAGCTTCTCTCTCGAGCGAACTGGTTAAAAATATAAAGTATATAACTGCCAGCGATTGTGGTTATACTTCATTAGAAGAATCTTTTTACTGTCCTTACTGTGGTAAGCCTACAGACAACATAGGACCTTTATACGTAGGTAACATATTTAACAAAGATCTAATTAAAAAAGCGCATGAATTATCTGGAGACTGTAAAGGTTGTGCAGAACTTTTCGAAATAGCTTTAGAAGAAAACGATAATATCCCATTTTACTATGATACTAGGTATCTGGCTTCTATGCTAAGAACAACAACGCCTTCAAAAAATATATTGCTAGAAAGGTTAAGAGCTTCAGGTTTTAAATCATCACGGACCATTTTTTGCTCAACGGGGGTTAAAACATGTGCGCCTTTTGGTATTTTTGAATCGATGTTTTACGTCAAATAGAGTTTATTGCGCTGAAATTGCTTTAGTACAGAATGTACAACAGTTTGAAAAATTATATAATGACAGCGTTAAAAGTTTTTTAAAGCTGAACTAAGAATTTAGGATCAAAAATCATTAAAGAATGATTATAAACATGTGAGATTGAAAGATTTACAGCCTTGAAAATTGTTTTTTTAGGAACGTCGGCAGCTGTACCTACAAAAGAAAGAAACACAGCGTCAATTTACATAATGACAACAAACGGGGCTTATCTTTTTGATGCCGGTGAAGGGTTGCAAAAACAACTTCAGATAGCTAAGTTAAACCCGATAAAGATCAAGGCTGTATTTATATCGCACATGCATTTTGATCACGTACTTGGCCTGCCAGGCCTTTTAATGACTATGGCTTTGATGAATAGAAAAGAACCTTTAACGATTGTGGGCACTAGAAAGCTTTTTCAATTTTTAAAGATGTTTGATGAAAAATTTTACATGGATTTAACGTTTGACGTTGAATTTGTTGAAGCGCATCAGGGCAGCGTTTATGAAAACAAAGAAATAAAAGTTACAGCTTTCCCGACTATTCACAGCACTGAGTCTTATGCATACAGAATATATGAGTACAAATTAAAAAGAAAATTTTACCCAGAAAAGGCGTTAAAACTTGGTATACCACGCGGACCGCTATGGAATAAACTGCAGCTCGGAGATAGCATTACTTTAAACGGCAAAAAAATTACTCCAGAAATGGTAAGTGATCCCCCACCGCCACCAGTTTCTGTATCCATAAGCGGAGATACTGCATATTTTGATGAGCTCATAGATTTTTTTAAGGAGTCTGACGTGCTTATTTATGAGTCAACGTTTTCAAAAGAGCTCGTTAACAAAGCAAGCGAGATGCTGCACTCAACTTCAGAACAAGCTGCGCTAGCGGCTTTAAAATCTGGCGTTAAACTTTTGGTGCTATATCATTTCAGCGAGAGGTACAAAAACGCAAAGCTTCTTGAGGAAGAAGCAAAAAAGATATTTCCTAACACGGTAGCAGCAAAAGATTTTATGTGCATAAAAATTGAAGATAACAATATAAACGTTATAGATAATATTGAAAAATGTGAGTGATTCTCAGGGAACCTATTTGTACGTGCAATGGGACACATCGGACACGATCCTTCTTTCATATTATGTAGTAATAAACGGTGAGGTAAAGGTTAACGGATATTATTCTTTAAGAGCTAATCCAAACAAGATACTTAAATCGCTTAACGGCATGGCGAAAAAGTACGGCATTGAAAGGTTTATTATACAGAACAGCTTAGGGCTTAGCAAAGAAAAGCTTCAAAAAGACGGTTTGGGAGCTACGGAAAGCCAGAGATGGATGCTAAAGCTCAGAAAAGTAGATCAGATTTTTCAATCCCTAACTCAATTAAACAACGGATTCAGCTATGAGATAAAAGATGGCGTATACTCACCGGTTAAATGTTCCCTGGGTAGGTTCATAAAAATCAATGAAAATGGAGAAGCCTTGTTTGAAAATGTAAAAATTAAAATCCCCAGGTCAGTCCTAGAATATGCGGCATATCTTTTTGAAAGTTTGATCGCGTCAGGCATAACTTTTATCAGATATGTAGACGATAAAAACGTAAATTACGAAATAAAATTAACTCAGGATAAAAAAATATCCGTACCTATTGTGAAAAATTTTAAAGGTTATTTAGTTATATGGCTGAGAGAAGAAGAAAATGAATTGCTAGCTAACATAAGCACAGGCAGAACGTTATCTGAAGCGATGAAAAAGCACAAGAAGATAATTCTGAAAAAAATGATTGAATGGATAAACAAGAGCAAGGAAACCAGCTTTTTAACGTCTATCGTTACGCTTGACCACATAAAAATAAACGAACTGATACGTAAAATTAAGGGAAAATAGCTCAATTTCGCATTAAAAATAAACTTTTTAAAATTTTATATATCTCAACTGAAGCATCAGGAAGCTTAAGAACTGGTAACTTTTCACTTCTTTGAAAATACCCTTTTATCTTTTTGGGGTCTGATTCTCTTCTTAAATACCCTTTTCTTAAGAGGTATTCTTCAACATCAGTTTTATAAGAGAAAACGCTTACAGTCTTTATTCCCAAAAGAATGGCCTCAACGTTCATCGTTCCTCCTCCTCCTATGAACGCATATGATTTCTCAAGAACGTTAGGTCCAAAGAACTCTCCGCCGTAGATAACCAGGTTATTTAAAACCTTTTCATCGCTAAAATATCTTTTAAGAAGGATGACTTTTTTATCAGGGTACTCACCAGCAACCTTAAGCGCAAACTCTTCAAAATTTATATAATCTTTAACATAAGATGCCATGTATTCACTTTCCCTTATAACGATAGCCCCAGCTGAAGCTTGTTCTATTTTGTTTTTAGGAGGCCAGATGTGCTTTCTGTATAACCAAGAAGTTGGGTCTAAACTTTTGTACTTTATAATCCTCTCGTATTCTATTCCATATTTTGCAAATTTACTCTTTTCAATCACCCATGGCGTCAGCAAATAGCTTGATAATGGTACAGTTAACTTGCAAACGAAAACGCTGTGCGGGGAATCACATATAAGTGTATGTGGAATACCAAGACCAAAAGACACCCTTGCTGCTTCAGGACTGCCAAAAGAAATGCTCAATTCAGGCTTTAAATCGGCTATAAAAGATGTTAATTCAAGCATCCTTTTTGCGCTTTGAACAAGTTTTGCTTTCAGATCACCTCCTCCGTGAGATCCCACTGTAACGTGCTTCGAATCAAGCTTGATCCTTTTATAAACCCTTTCAAGCTCTTCATATTCTCTTAAAGTTACAAATACTTCATGGCCATCTTTTATAAAATTCTCTTCTAAGGCTTTAGTCAGAAGGTAATGCTTTGGAGTTAAGGCGTCAATCCATACCTTCAACTTATTATCCCTATGAGCTTCTTTACCCTTTCAGGATCAACAGGGTTTTCTACTTTTCCTTTTTCTTTGAAATAAGTTCCGACTATTGCGCCGTCTGCATATTTTAAAAGCTCCTTTGCGTTATCCGGAGTTAGGCCGCTTCCTACCAGTACAGGGACTTTAACCTTTTCTCTGACATTTTTAACTTCTTCAGGAGATGGAGGGTTACCTGTCCTTGAACCTGTTATTATTATTGCATCGGCCATGCCTCTCTCTTCAGCATCAATTGCTGATTCTTCAGCTGTCCTTTGTAGCATAGGATATGAATGCTTTACGTGAACGTCAGCCAGAACGGCTACTTTTGATCTTAAATAAGTTCTGAAGCGCATAAGGTACGGCGCGCACCCTTCTATTATTCCCTGATCCGTAATATATGCTTCGTTGAGCACGTTTACCCTTATGAACTCCAGCTCAAAAGCCTCTGCCAGAGATAAAGCGCCATTGCAGCCGTTCCTTAACATGTTTACGCCGACTGGAACGGAAGCTTTCTTTTTTATCTCACATATTACTCTTGCAAAGGAAGCCATGGTTTCCGGGTTTGTGCTCGGGTCTTTAAAGTAAGGTACATCCCAGAAGTTTTCTATCATAACTCCGTCAACCCCTCCCTCCTGAAGATTTTTGAGGTCCCTGATCGCCAGATCAACGACAGAATTCAAACCGCTATATCCAGGAGAACCCAGCAAAGGCTTCAAATGAATCATTCCGATTATAAAAGGCCTTTTTTTAAAAGGAAGCTCAGTCATTTTGATAAAAAGTTGTCTGTTTGATAAGATTAAAACTTTTGCTTTTTAGAATGGCAAAAAAGAAAGAGTTAAAAACTAACACCTTAACCCATTTATGAACAAAAATGAGTATAAACTGGAGTGCAAACTCAAAAGCTTTCGAAAATCTGCTTGAAGCAATAGGCCGTACGCCTTTGGTAAAACTGCAAAAGATACCAAAAGATGCCGGAATAAACGCCACGATTTATGCAAAGCTCGATTATCTTAACCCTTCAGGAAGCTTGAAAGACAGAGTTTATTACAGAATGATAACAGAAGCAATAAAGAGAGGAGATCTCAAGCCTGGAATGGAAATCGTGGAAGTTAGTACAGGGAATGCAGGTATTGCTTGTACATGGGTAGGAACTCTTCTGGGCTATAAAGTAACTATAGTAATGCCCGCCGGAATGTCTGAAGAAAGGAAAAAACTCATAAGGGCATTGGGCGGCAACATAGTAGAAACGCCGGGAGCAGAAAGTGACGCAGACATATCATATGAAGTAGCTATGAAGATGTACAAAGAACATCCAGAAAAATACTGGTTCCCGGATCAGTACTCTAACCCGGACGCGATCGCGGCACATCATGATACTACAGGCGCTGAAATATGGGAACAGACAGGAGGAAAAGTTGACGCTCTCGTGTTGACGCAGGGCACAGGCGGCACTCTTACTGGTGCAGGTAAATATTTGAGGGAGAAGAATCCAAAAGTGAAACTTTACGCAGTTGAACCTACAGAAGCGCCAATGCTTTCCAAGAGAAAGTGGGGAAGTCATAAGATCGAAGGTATAGGAGATGGATTTGTGCCAAGAAACTTAGATGTCAGCATGCTTAACGGTGTGGTTACCGTAAGCTCAAGTGATTCAATATATTATGCTAAACAGCTCATGCTGAAGGAAAAAATACTTGCTGGAATTTCATCCGGAGCTAACGTTGCTGCGGCGGTGAAAGTAGCTAAAAAGCATCCAGAATTAAAACACATAGTTGTCATGATGAACGACTCTGCCATGAGGTATTTCACAACAGAGCTATTTGATGTTAAAAAGGTAGTAGAAATTCCTGAAAGAGAGCATCCGATGGACGAGTACACTAAGGAACAGCTAGATAAGTACCAGTCAAAGTGGGAAATAATCGAATAAACGGTAAAAATTTTCAGGATATATTTATTTTTGTTTTCTTTTCACGTTTTTTAGGTATTTCTACGATAAGTACCCCGTTTTTAAAAGTAGCTTTAACAGTTTCAGGATCTATTTTTACTGGGAGAGATATTTTCTTCCTGAACTTGTTAACCTCAACCTTCCTTCCAAAGCCTTCAAAGGATGACCAGTAAACTTTTCTGTTCATCGTTGCTATTATCTCAAGTTCGTTTTCTTTTGCGTATATTTCTATCTGATTCTTATCTGTTATAAATGGCAAGTCCATTGTTATGATGTAACTGTCAGATGTTTCGTAAATTTCGCTTAAAGGTTCTACATTGTCTATCATTTTCATCACCTGTACATGGAAGGTACTGCTTCCATTTTATTCTGAGTCGCCTTTGCTGACAGGTCTTTCAGGTTAAGCCTTATTTCATCGGCTTTCTCGAGCAGTTCTTGAACATCGATCTTCATATCAAGCAGTTTTGAAAGCGCTTCTAATGCTGAAGCTGCGGCTCCTGGATCAGGATATGTCGGAAAACTTTCAGCGATTATTGCATATGCATCTATGTTCCTATCTTTAAGCAGAGATAATAGCTCAGCGAAAATTCCTGCTAAAAAGCCTTCTTCAAGCGGCTTTATCCCTTTTTCTTTTAGGATTTCCAGCCCTTTTTCTGAATTTGAGACGCCAACGACTTCTGGCTTTTGGATTTCAATTCTCCTTTGAGTCGGATAGCCGTTTATCGAAACAGCAGATGATACTCTTTTCTCGTAAAGCCAATCTGCTATTGTTCTTGACAGGTTCTTAACAAGGGATGTAGGCACTGGCACTTCTGAAGTTATTATCAGAAGTTTGCCGTCAGAATAGGCCGCCATTGGTTCTTGAATAATACCCATTTTTACGCTCTGGATAGGTGGCAGAGCAACGCTTTTAAAGTAAGCTACGGGCTTCATGTGCATTTTTTCTATCAGATGAAAAGAGGAGATAACGCCGACCAGGCCAATGTCTGGAAGTCCTTCGATAGCTATAAGGTTTGGAGGAAGAGGTTCAAGCTCCACTACATCTACATCGTAATATTCAAGATGCACAACCATATGTTAATTATTTATCGGCTAAAATTTAAGCTTTTAATTTTTTCATTATACTCATTGAATTTTAAGATCTGGATGTAAGATTTAAGACTTTACCGCAGGATAGCTATTAAAAAAGCAATCATTAGAACACTTACCAAAATCCAGTCAACAGGCTTCATCTTAAAATCATGAAAGTATGTCCTTTTTTTGTTAGCCCTAAAACCCCTTATGTCTGCAGATAAAGCAATGTTTTGGGAAGACCTCAGAACATCTATTACAAAATCCGCTATTATAATTCCAGTGCTGTAAACATAGATCCATAGCCTTTTTAAAAAAGATCTAAAGGGCAAAAAGTTAAGCCCGCCTATAAAACCTCTGCTTCTTAAAACTTCGGTTAAGGATGAAAAAGCATCTAAAACCTTTGGTATTGATACCAGCGCAAGGGTCATGGCAAAAGCAAGCTCATAAGGAATCTTAGATTTAACCATGCTTGTAAGTAAATCAGATGGCGATGACGTAAAAACAAGAATAAAAACTGAGGCCACTTCAAGAGCCGCTGGTACAGATATCATCAATCCAAATAATAACCCGTTCAAAGAAATACCCCTTATGCCCATTGAAGGTGGTATTAAAGCGATTAAAAGCTGTCCTTTCAGTCTTCTGAACCCGGAAAACGTTATGCTGTCTACCCATGCCGAAGGTATCACTATGGATAGCATTAAAAGAATTACAAACCTTAGGTTTTTTGCAGGATTTGTCATGAACAGATACAGAAACAAGGTAAACGCTAGCAGGATTACCCCTACATAAAACCCAAATGCGCTAGCGAGCGCCGGGATTGCTATAGCATACAGAAGCTTAACACGCGGATCCAGCTTGTAAAGGAACGTTCTACCTTCCGAATAAGCGAATATTGACGCATAGCCTTTAAATCCTATGGCTTTCCATAAAAGAAAGAAAGCTATAATCGGTCCAGTTAAAATTAGAATTATTGCAATTAGCGTTGATAGGATAGCTGGTAGATAAATCAATAGCACTTATATGTCGCCTCTATATGCAATTTTTATTATAATAAAAACTCGCTTAAAAACTATTCTATATCGTGACATGATAATGATTAAATGAGCCAAACTACTACCGATGCAGGTATCCTGGTTATACCTTTATTAAACCTGAACCGATTGTAGAAAGTGAAGATGAGCTCTAGCATTGCGTTCAAATCATTAATATGAAGCTTTTTAGCTTTAATGTTGTTTGCGAATACTTTTGTCCTGCTTTTTAAAGGACTGAACCTCTGGATCTGGCTTACATCTTTGATGAACAGTTACTGCCGGCAACTTTTTTGGGTTAATGGGACGAAAGCCCCTTTCCGTTAGTTAAAGATAGCCCCTTACAAAGCCGATAAATTTACAGGGTTGACTAGAATATTTACTCAAACACGGCTTTGTCTGTGAAACGCTGGCGAGACACCGGATGATCATGCCAATGATATGATGGAATATTTGGTGATTATTATGTTAAAGCAAACCAGCGATTAATTGGGAAGCCCTGGCCGCAATGTCATGATACTTCACTAACGTTTGATTAATTTTTTCTAATAAATGCCGTTGTCAGCAGTTTCAATATAGATAAGTTTATACAGATTTTCGTATCTGGATAACTCACCCGTGCATGGGCAGTATGGTGATGACAAAGACCCCAAGACCTCGGCTGAGCGAGGGGGACATGCACGCTAAGGAAGGGAGGCTGAAGATGAAGGGAGTTCCCCATGAAGGCTTCTCTGGTAACGGGAAGGCTTGTGAGCGGGTACTTCCTGACGGGGGCGGAGCGGAAGGACCCCGATGAACCCGCGAGGGTTTGCATGATGTGAAGCCCAAGCCCTGCGGGGTATGCAAATATATGCCAGCGTATGCCTGCGCAAGGTAAAACCCTCTGGCCCTCTCTGCCTTAAATGGCGAAGCTTCCAGTACTATATAAGGAGCTTTGCCCATTAATAACATAAAAATAAACAGCGGATGTGAAAAACCTTTATTCTTAAAAGCCAAATATATGACGTGAGCTCGTTAACTCAAGAGGACGATAAGAAGAGATTTAAGGATCTAGGTATGGAAAAGTTAATTGAGCTTTTTATGAACAACGTAAAGACCGTATGGAGAGTAGACGGACTTTATTTTCAGGGTATAGAAAAACGGTTCGGACAGGAAGCCGCCAGGGAAATAGATAGAGAAAGCTGGGAGTCCATAGCGAGGATGGAAGCAAAGGATCTGAATAAGATTTTCAGGTATGATGGGAGCTCAGAGGACTTTACAAACATGCTTCTTAATACAAGCTGGGCCCTTTACCAGGAAGAGAAAAAAGTAGTTGAGAAAGAAGATGAAGTTGAGTTTTACGTTGTTCGCTGCAGGGTTCAGGAAGCAAGGATAAAGAAAGGGCTTGGGGTTTTCCCATGTAAAGAAGTTAGGTACAGCTACCTGAAAGCCTTCTCCGATGAGCTTGATAAGAACGTTGAAGCTGAAGTAATATCATGTCCCCCTGATGAAAAGAAACCGGATTACTGGTGTGGCTGGAGGTTCAAATTCAAAAACACTAAAAATTTTGAATGAAGGCTTCTGACCTTTTAAGAAAAGGCTAACGCTTATTAGAAAAGAACGTTTTATAAAAATTACGAGCCGCTGGATTGGAGCTTCAACAGCATCAAAGGTGTTTGACCTGAGCTACGATCAGGTATTTCAAGCTGTAAGCCTAGGTATAATTCGCGGTTACGAAAACGGAAGGGGACTTTTTGTAAAACCTGAAGATGTATCAGAAAAGATTAGCATGATAAGATCTCTTCCAAAAAAGTTCTGGATATACAAAACTCATGCTATGAAAGAGTACTGTCTGAGCCGAAACCAGATAGAGACAGCAATGGCGTTCAGCTTAGTGAGGTTCAAAAGGGTAAAGAACCCCCATTACAGCACGGGATCCGGAGCTACTCTTGTTGCGCTGCCTGACGTTGAATCTAACTTAAAAACTATTAGATCTTTTCCCAAATACTCAGCCAAAGAGCTCGCTAAAAAGCATGAATACAATGTCAGGAGAAAACTCAGGAATTCGCTTTCATTCTATTGTCCAAGATGCATGAAAAAGATAAGAGCTCCACGAGGATCCCGTGTATTTGAAGAAGCCCTTTATGGATACAAAGAACTCGAAGATGCTAGAACTATACTCGTTCTTTTGCATTACAGACATATGCACACCGATTATAGAAAAGAGGCTCATAATGTGGATAGGTGGCTCAAACCTGAAGAAATAAATATCCTTACTAATGGGCTTTTTAAAAGCTTTGATGCTTTTATAAAATGGTATGAAGATAACAAGTACGATATGCTCAGTTTTGAGCGAGAGACCTGGATCGAAACGATAAGAGCCATTAACAGGACTGCTCAGGAACGAGCTAAAAAGCATTACAGCCAAATAGCTCTTGAGCTGGCTGTTCATGATGACTTATTAAAAGAACAGATCTAGAAATATAATAAAGCCATGAATAAAAATAAACAAAACCTCAATTTAAATACCGTCCTTTTGTACTTGTACGCTTATAAAAATTCTATTTTTTATGAGTATTTGAGACCCTAATTACTCTGAAACCTTCTTCCTTAACGACAGCGAGTAGTATTTTGTATTTATCATCAATCTTATTATTTCTTTAAGCCTGAGCGTAGGTTCCCAGCCCAGCGCGTTTTTTGCTTTTCTGTAATCTGCCATATAGTTTTCCGATTCTATGGGCCTAACCAAAACCGGATCGATATAAACTCTGGAAACCGTTTTGCCTTTGTACATAACTGAGCCTTTTTCCTCTTTCCCAGAACCTGCCCATGATATATGTGCGCCAGCAGTTTCTGCAGCCATCTCTATAAGCTCTCTGACTGTGTGCTGTTCTCCCGTGCCTATTACGAAATCGTCCGGTTTATCCTGTTGAAGCATAAGCCACATTGCATTTACAAAGTCCTTGGCATAACCCCAATCCCTTCTCGCATTCAGATTACCCACGCTGAGGTCCTCGTAGCTGCCCAGCATCATCTTTGCAGCCCATACTGCAACCCTCTGAGTAAGGTTATCCTCGCCCCTCACTTCGCTTGTGTGGTCAAAAAGTATGCCACTTGATATAAACATGCCATAGGCCTTTCTGTATATAGAGCAGAGCTGCATAGCGGCAAGTTTTGAAACTGCAAAAGGTGAAAGCGGGTTAAAGGGCGTCTGCTCGTTCTGAGGCGCTTTTTCTGGGCTTCCGAATATTTCAGCGGAGGATGCGAAGAATATTTTGCTGTTCAGGTTAAGACTTCTTACAGCCCTTAACAGGTTTTCAGTCCCCAGCACGTTTACCTGCAGCGTATATGCCGGGTTCCTGAAACTTTCCAGAACATGCGTCTGAGCAGCAAGATGATAAATTTCATCTGGTTCGTAGCTCTTAAGAGCAGCTTCAACATCTTCATAGTTAAGAACATCGCCTTCAAAAAAGGAGCTAAAGTTTTCAAAATATGAGTTTGCTATGCTGTACCTTCCAGGCTTTTCCCTTATGAAGCCAACAACCCTGTACCCTTTATTCTTTAAAAGCTCAGAAATAAGCACACCATCCTGACCAAGAGCGCCGGTTATAAAAGCAACCTTCATCATTCATAAATTAGAATATCTAAAAAATAAACGTTTAGATGTTCAAATGTACATTTTAAAAAAGCAAAAATCTATCTTACATGTAATCTATGTCTATCTTTGAAAGCTCATTTTCAATGAGTTTGAGCTCTTCATCTGAAAGTTTCCAGCCAGCAGCGCCTGCGTTCTCTTCAGCCTGTTCGGGGGTTTTTGCTCCAGGTATTGCAATCACGCCATCGTGAGATACTACCCAGTTCAGTGCAACCTGGGACACAGTCTTTTTCCTTCTTTGAGCTATTTCTCTTAAAACTCCTAGGAGACGTTCTATTTGCTTCATGTTTTCGGGTTTGAACACTTCGTTTCCGCTCCTTATTCTGTCCCTCGGTACGTTTTCTGCGCTGTACTTTCCGCTCAGGGCGCCCTGAGCAAGGGGGCTCCAAGCGATTATGGTTATACCGTTCTTCCTGCAGTACGGCATTACCTCCTCCTCTATCTCTCTCTGGAGCATGTTATAACGTACCTGATTTGAAACTATATCTGTCTTTGAAAGGTAAGATCTTGCTTCTTCAAGATCTCTTACTGCAAAATTGCTTACTCCTATGGCCCTTATTTTACCCTGCACGTAAAGCTCTTCCATCGCTTTCATTGTTTCTCTTAGCGGTATCTGTTCCCATGGATCAGGCCAGTGTATCTGATACAGGTCTATGTAGCTTATGCCTAACCTCTTCATGCTCAGCTCCGCTGATTTTAAAAGTTCATCGTGTCTGAGATGAGCCCCTGCAACCTTTGTAGCCACGACCATGTTTTCCCTGCCTATATCTTTTAAAGCCTTCCCGACAACTGTTTCTGAATGACCATTACCATAGATTTCCGCTGTGTCAACAAGGTTTACACCCAACTCACGGGACCTTTTTATGGCCTTGACTATGTTATCATCTATAACGTCCTGACCCCATGCGTCCCCGCTCGCCTGCCAGGTTCCTATTCCTATTTTTGAAACCTTTATCCCACTCTTTCCTAAGTTTATGTACTCCATATTTTTAATAAAGCAAGCAAGCGATATAACGGTTTTTAAAATTTTTAATAATTTGCTTTAAGCTTTCTCGAAAATCTGTAAGCAGAAGCTTTATTCAAACTGGCAAAAGTCGAGACTTACCTCGAACGTCTTTTAGATCTGAGCTCGTTTGCTAGCTCAACCAGACTGTTCCCGCTGTAATTAACCCTGTATTCTTCTGCTAACTTTTTGCATATTTCAGCTTCTACGTAACTCTCAAAGCTTCCGTATATTGCCTTGAGCGCCTTTACAAATTCTTCAGGCTTTTCCAGCGCATCGCTTGGGCTAACTTTAAGCACGTTCTCAAGATGGTACATTACAACCTTTCTAGCAGCTTCCCCACCGTGTTCAGCAAACACGCTTTCAATGATTTTTCTTACTATTTCCTTTTCCATCTAGATCATCTCAATAAATTCTGTTTCGCCTTTGTCAAGCCTCACGTTTAAAGAGAAAAGAGGACCGAGAGGTCTTACACTCCTCCAGAAGACAAAACCATCAACTACCGTCATCTTTCTTACAAGGTTTGCGTATTTGAGCTGTACCTTCATGGCTTCCTGATCCGAATGCCCCATAAGAGTAGTTACCCTGTTGAACTCCAGGTCTCGCTTTACCTGATCCCTCACGTAAATTTCATACTCAACAGGATCCTTAACTGCAAAATCTTCATCAGCCAGAAGGTTTATCGCATTAACTGTGTTTGGTTCATAGACTTTCTGCGAATGAGGAACTCTGTCAGCCTTATAGTCATAGTCCTTTGCATTTAATTTTATTATTCTAAGGTTTTCTGTATTCCCTAAAAGCGCTTTTATGTCTTCCAGAAAGCTTTCCATGTTTTCGTTAGGGCCTATAACGTAGTTAACTTTGTATCCCCTTTTTATATAATCAGCTACGACTATCTTTCTGTAAAGAGAAGCAACAACTTCGTCAACATTATAATCAAGCATAGTCAGTACCCTGTTCCCAATATATTTTATAGTATTTATTTCCGTCCCCCAAGGCCTGTAAACTGGTTTTTTCATCTTCTCTATTTTTGGCCTGCTAAGCATGTAGAAAGGATCAAATATCCTGAGCTGATCTTTGAGAGTTACGTAGTGCA
>JAGDXJ010000005.1 GCA_023256355.1 Nitrososphaerales archaeon
TGCTGGCAACTTATGTGGTCAACGTTTTTGCGAACTCTGTAGCTCCTGGATATGACATAGCTAACACATATTCAAAATACCTAACCTGGTTCAGGGGAATCGTAATAGGCATAGTGATAAGCATGCTGCTCGGTGCCTGGAGCTTCTATTCATCAGGAGCTTACTCATATGTATATGGCTGGCTCCTGACTTACGGGGCTCTGCTGGGTGCGGTCGAGGGCGTTATCGTCTTTGACTACGCAATCATAAGGAGGTACAAGTTTGAGGTTTCAGATGTATTCATGAGCCGTGGAAGGTTCAGGTACTGGAAAGGCATAAATCCTGCTGCGCTGATAGCTTTCTTGGTTGCTACAGTTATAACATATCTTGCCGACTGGGGATGGGTTGTTAACCCGTTGACTCAGATAATATTCGCCAACTCATGGGTTTCAGCTTTTCTTTTAAGCGGGATAATATACATCATACTCATGAAATACTGGGTAATACCAAAGTACCAGCCTTGGCTTAGGGGCGGCCTTCTCAAAGGATACACGAACGACGATCTTGAAAAAATATTTGGATCATAATTTTAGCCCAAATCTTATTTTTTAAAATTTATTTACAAAATTTTAAAAAGCGTGTATCTGGTTATGAATTTCTTTTCTTGATTGTATCGATTTTTTTAATTTATTTTGTTCAAAAAGCAGATTGATCTGGTGAGCTCAATCACTTAAAAATCTGCCTAAGCTCAGGATTAATTATTATTTATTTGTGCTTGACCAAAGAACACATACGGAATGCATTTTATACAGCTATTAAATAAAAAATACCGTAAGATGAAAAGGTTGTACGGCAGCACAGGATAGCTAAAAAGCTTTTTCCAGAAGTTGAAGTTAGAACATGTAAATGTAGAGACACCAGTAAATGATGAGCTTTGGTAAATGATAATAAACTCGTTTATTCATACTTAAGAGGTAAGATGCTTATCGCTCAGGACGGTATAAATGAAGGTTCAGAAGCAGAAGTGTACGGATGGGTATTAAGCATAAGGGAACAGAAAACGCTCTCATTTGTAATTGTTTACGAGAACAGAAAGCAGGTTCAGCTTGTAATAAAGGACAAAAAGCTGATGAGCAGCCAGCTAAAACAGAATTCGGTTATCTGGGCCAAAGGAACAATAAAAATAACAGATAAAGCGCCAAACGGCTTTGAAATTCACGTAAGCTCACTGAAGGTCTTGTCAAAGCCAAAAAAATTACCGCCTTTTAACATAATGTCGACAGACGTCCCAGCCCTTGACCTCAGGCTCGATTTCAGAGCTCTGGATTTAAGGAGACCTTATAACATAAACCTTTTTACGCTAAGATCAAAAGCGCTGCAGTATTTCAGGGAGTACCTTATTTCTAAAGATTTTCTTGAAGTTCAAACGCCAAAGATAATAGCTACGGCTTCTGAAGGGGGAGCAGCTCTTTTCCCTCTTATGTATTATGATAAGCAGGCTTTTCTGGCTCAATCTCCTCAGCTTTATAAAGAAGAGCTTACCATGTCCTTTGAAAAGGTGTTCGAGATTGGGCCAATATTCAGAGCTGAACCATCAAGAACTTTAAAACATCTCAGCGAGGCCATAAGCCTTGATGTTGAAGCCGCCTTTCATAAGAACGAAGACCTTATGGATTTTCTCGAGGATATGATCAGGTACGTTATCAACAGGTTGTATGAAAAGGAAGGCGAAGCTCTGAAAAGGATAAAGGCGCCAGTTCTCGATGTTTCAAAGAAGTTCCCAAGGTACAGCTACTCTGAAGTTGTAAGCTGGATAAACAAGAATCTTGAAGAAATCCATGAAGGAGAAGATTTGTCTTCCAAACACCTTGAAGCGTTTGGTGATCATGCTGGAGGATTTTATTTTATAAAGGACTGGCCGCTCAAGCTCAAACCATTTTACATACAGCCCAAGGATGGAGATTACAGCAACTCTTTCGATCTGATGTACAGGGGGTTAGAGCTAAGCAGCGGGGGTGAAAGGGTGCACGATCCTGCGTTGTTGAGAAAGGGACTTAAGAGGACAGGACTTTCTGCAAAGGGCTTCAAGTACCATTTAGAAGTTTACAACTACGGCATGCCCCCTCACGGCGGTTTTGGGCTCGGAGTCGATAGATTCATGATGGTCGTTACCGGAGCAGAAAACATAAGGGAAGTTGTGCTGTATCCAAGGGATGTAAGGAGGCTGGTACCATGAGGTACTCAATAAACAAGTTATCAAAGTTATCCATGTTAAAGATATCAAAAGAAGAAGAAAAGATGATAGCAAAAAAGGTTCAGGCATTAGGGGAACTGCTTGAAAAACTGGATACAGTAGAGCCTCCTAAAGAAGCTTTTGTGCTGGCTCCTGAAGGTGAGCACAAAAGGGATGACGTCCCCGTGCAGTTCGATTCTGACGAGATAATAAAGGTTTTCAACAACGTAAAGGAAAGGTACTTAAAGGGTCCAAAGACATTATGAACCTGGAAGGTTACACTCTGCAGCTTATTTTAAAGGAGATAGAAAACGGTAACCTGAGTCCAGAAGATGTAAACGAGTTCTACCACAGAAGGTCTGCTGATCTTAACAGAGTCCTTAACGCATACATAACGTTGCTAGATCCAGAGAAGTCAAGACCAGAAGGGGATCTAAAGGGGATCGCAATTGCGATAAAGGACAATATATCCACAAAAGGGGTTAGGACCACGTGCGCTTCCAAAATGCTTGAAAACTATATACCACCTTATGATGCAACCGCTGTTTCAAGCCTAAAAAAACACGGTGGGAGCTTGCTTGGCAAGACAAATATGGACGAATTTGCCATGGGTAGCTCCGGAGAAAACAGCGCCTTTGGTCCAACTAGAAACCCGTTAAACAGAGAATACGTAACTGGAGGTTCTAGCAGCGGGAGCGCGGCAGCAGTTGCTGCCGATATGGCCCCCATAGCTCTCGGTTCAGATACAGGTGGTTCTGTCAGAGCTCCTGCCAGCTTTACGGGCATAATTGGCTTTAAACCATCATACGGTGCAGTCTCAAGATATGGACTCATAGCTTACGCTAACAGCCTGGAAGTTATAGGAATTTTAGGAAAAAGCGTGCAGGACGTCAGCCTTTTGTTTAAAATGATAGCCGGAAAAGATCCGATGGATTCCACGTCTGTAAACGTAGAGCTCATGGAGAAGAACATATCAAAACCCAGGATCCTTGTGATAAAAAGTTTTGTTGAGCTATCTGCTGACGAAGTTAAAAAAGAATTTTACAGCTCGATTGGAAAGTTAGAAAGCGCTGGTTTTGAAATAAACTATGCGGACAAATTCAGCCTGACAGATTATATGCTCAGCGCTTACTATACGATAGCCTGTGCTGAAGCAAGCACAAACCTGTCCAGGTATGACGGGATCAGGTATGGCCCCAAGGTTGAATCTGCTGGTAACTGGAGAGATTATATAAGCAGGGCAAGGTCGTTCTTTGGTCCAGAAGTTAAGGCTAGGATCATGATGGGCACATTTATCCTTTCAGCAGGTTACTACGAAACCTATTACCTTAGGGCGCTTCAGCTAAGAAAGATAATAAAACAGGAATTCGAAAAAATCATCAGCGGTTATGACGCCGTTTATGTTCCAACGATGCCAGTTCTTCCGTGGAGGATAGGAAACGCAATAGAAGATCCCAAAATAGCTTACGCAGCAGACGTGCTCACGGTCTTACCCAACCTTACCGGTTCTCCTGCAATATCGCTTCCTGTTGGCAAAGTCAGGGAATTCTTTGTGGGGGGTCAGTTCATAGGTTTAAAGGATGAAGATATGAAAGTATTGAAGGTTGCCGAAATGGCAGAAAACGTTCTGCAGGTGAAGAAAAGTGGAAGAAATTAAGGTAGGTCTTGAGGTTCACGTCCAGCTAGTTACGCTGAGGACAAAACTTTTCTGTTCGTGCTCTTCTGATTACAGGGGCAAACCACCAAACGTAAACATATGCCCGGTATGTACCGGGCTTCCTGGATCAATGCCAGCGCTTAACAGAAAAGCTGTGGAAGAGGCACTTAAAGTTGTACTGATGCTTAACGCTCAGCCTTATGAAACTTCATACTTTTTCAGGAAAACTTACTTTTACCCGGATCTGCCAAAAAACTTTCAGATAACACAGTACGATAAAGCAGGAGGTTATCCTCTGGCTCACGACGGTTCTCTCAAGCTAAGTAATGGCAAAACAGTCAGGATAGAAAGGATACACCTTGAGGAAGATCCAGGAAGGATATATTATGAGGGGTCGAGAGCAACGGCCAGGTATTCTCTTATAGATTACAACAGATCCGGAATAGCTCTTATAGAGATAGTCACCGCCCCCGACATGTCATCTCCCGAGGAAGCGAGGGATTTTGTAGAAAGGTTAACCACGATACTTTCTGACGTTGGCATAAACGTAAAAGATTATGAGGGAGCCCTCAGGGTTGACGTTAACGTTTCTTATGCCGGTGGGGAAAGAGTTGAAGTGAAAAACGTAACGGGAGCTGCGTCTGTTGAAAAAGCAATAGTTTATGAAGCATTCAGACAGAAAACTATGTACGAAAAGGGCATAAAAGTGGTCAGGGAAACAAGGGCCTGGGATGAAAAGAGAAGGATAACCATAGCAAGCAGGGGAAAAGAGTTTGAAGCCGAATACAGGTATATGCCAGAACCAGATCTGCCTCCAGTAACTGTTACCGAATCTTTGATTCAGAAGGTTAAGGACGAAATAGGAGGTTCACAGGAAGAGAGATACAGGGAACTCATAAGCGACGGGATAAACGAAGAGCTCGCAAAAAAGATAAGTTCAGATAAGGACCTTTTTAACGTCTATGAAAAAATAAAATTTTATGAGCCATCGCTCAAACAGCTGGCTGCCAACGTTCTGGCAAACGAAATATCATACCTTATAAAGAGGTATTCGATAAAAAACCTGCCTGAAGATGTTTCTGGGCTTGCAGAGATACTTCAGAACTATAAAATGATACCAGATCACGAAAGCGCTGTGGCTTACCTTAAAAAATGGATGGACGGAGAAAGAGTAAAGGTTTCCTTAAAGACAGTTTCTGCTGAAGACCTGCATGATGACATAATGCAGACAATCTCAGAAAACTACGACAAAATCAAAAACCTTGAATACAGTAAAAAGTTTGAGTTCCTCATGGGCATCCTTATAAAAAAGTTCGGGAAGGAGAACAAAAAGGTTCTTGTTGAAGAGCTGACCAAGGTTCTGAACAAAACCAAATGAAGGTTTCAGATATTCTGCCGCTTCCAGGGGCAAGCTTCACATACGAAGATTTTGTAATGCACATATCAAGGCTGAGAAGCTTCAAGTATGATACTGTTGAAAGGGCAAAAGCCGGTAAGTACTACGTTATCGGGGATATTCACGGCGACGTTGTTACATTTCAGAAGATCCTTGAAAAAATAGGAGAAATAGGAAGCGATGAAATGCTGATAACTCTTGGAGATTACGGAGACAGAGGGATGTATCAGGCTGAAACATGGCTTGGGGTTTCCTATCTCAAACAGGTCTTAAACCAAAGGTATGTTCCTTTAAGAGGTAATCATGAACCAGACTTGAACTCAATACCTTACCCTCATGACATACAGAACAAGCTTAAAGAAAAATTTGGGGAAGAAAGAGGAGAATTAGCTTACAGAGAACTCTTTAACACTTTTCAGGTGTTGCCCCTTGTTTTTGAGGACGAGTCATTCATAGCTATGCACGGGGGGTTTCCAGTCAAAGTTTTCAGCCTTGAGGATGAAGAAAAAGTAAGGGGAGCCATGTATGAAATACTTTGGAACGACCCCTTTGAAGGGCTTGGGTTTGTTGAATCTCCTCGGGGCCTTGGATTTCTGTTCGGTAAAGACATATCAGAAAGGTGGCTTTCTTTAAACGGAAAAAATTTTTTGATAAGGGGTCATGAAGCTGTTGAAGGTTATAAGTTCAACCACGATGGTCTGGTCATAACAGTTTTTTCAAGGACAGGCGCACCGTACTTCAACAGGACCGCTGCCTTTGCCATAATCGAATCGGGAAAAGTATCTTTTGAAACCGTAAAACAATAAATAAGCAAAAGTTATTTATAACCTGATTTTAGTATACATAGTGATTTTATGTTGAGTAACAATCTTCCTATAACTAAAACTGGCACAACAACTATTGGTTTTATTGTAAAGGATGCCGTAATAATGGCCACAGATGCAAGGGTTACTTCGGGATACTTTGTGGCCAATACATTAGGCAGAAAGCTTTACCAGCTTGATGATCATGTTGCCATGACCATAGCTGGAACAGTAGCCGATGCTCAAAACGTAATCGATATATTGAAGTATCACGCAAGAATGTACAAGGTAGAAAAGGGTCATCCTATCCCTGTATCGGCCATAGCAAGGCTTGCCGCAAACGTTTTCTTTTATAACAGAATGTACCCGTTACAGGTTGAATCCCTGATAGGAGGGTACGATGAAAAGGGACCAAATCTGTTCATGGTGGACCTTTTTGGGTCTCTTTCTCAGGAGGAAATGGCCGCAACGGGAAGCGGGTCACCTATAGCTCTTGGAGTTCTTGAAGATCTTTATAATAAAGACATCAAGCTCGATGATGGAATAAAACTGGCTGCCCTTGCCATAACGTCCGCTATGAGGCGTGACATAGCTACTGGAAACGACTTTAACATAGGCGTTGTGGACGCAAAAGGTTACAGGGAGCTTTCTAAGGAAGAAAAAGAATCCCTCCTTAAAAATTTAAAGATATAAAATGGGTATAGAAGAAGGAAAGCTTTCATCGGTTATATCGGAAATTTTTCAGAGGCTTCCTCCTGAATCTCAGGTAAGCAGGATAGAGTTTGAAGGACCAAAGATAGCTCTGTACACAAAAAATTTAAAGTTCTTTATACAAAATCCAACAGTAATACCCAGCATAGTCAGCGCGATAAAAAAACACGTTGTCGTAAAAGCTGACGAAAGTGAAAGAAAAGAAGAAGAAGAGGCTAGGGCCGAAATTTTAAGGCTTATACCGAAAGAAGCCGGGGTCAGCGGAATAATATTTGACGGAATACAGGGCGAAATACTCATCGAAGTTAAAGATCCATCGCTTCTCGAAGGAGAGGTAAAATCAAAGATAGACGAGGTTGCGCAGGAAATAGGCTGGAAGGTAAAGGTAAGGAGAGTTATATATCATAACCCCCAGACTTATGAGTTTTTGGTGCACACTTTAAAGACAAACGAGGAAGAAAGGTTGCTTTTGCTCAGGGAAATAGGTAACAGGATATTCAGGGACAGAATAATATCAAAAAAAGATATAATGGTTACCCTGCTGGGAGGAGCTGACGAAGTTGGAAGGTCATCAATCCTTGTAACAACTCCTGAGTCAAAGATAATGCTTGATTGCGGAGTAAACCTGGGAGTTTCTTCAATGGCTGACATGTTCCCAAGGCTCGACCTGATAAACTTATTGTTAGAAGACCTAGATGCTGTAGTGCTCTCGCACGCGCATCTGGATCATTCGGGTTTTATACCAGTGCTGTTCAAATACGGGTACGAAGGGCCAGTTTACTGCACAGAACCCACTCTTACGTTGACTACGCTGCTTTTGACTGACGCGCTCAAGGTTGCTGAAGCTGAAGGCAAGAAGCTATACTATGATATGTCTCACGTTAAAGATTTCATAAAACACTGCATAACTTTGCCTTACAGCTCTGTAACAGACATAGCCCCGGATGTAAAGCTAACCTTAACCAACGCAGGACACATCTTAGGTTCTGCAACGATACACCTGCACATAGGCCAGGGCCTTTTCAACCTGGTTTATACAGGGGATTATAAATTTGGTAAATCCAGGCTTTTCCAGCCTGCCAACTACATTTATCCGAGGGTAGAAGCTCTGATAACTGAATCTACATACGGAGGAAAAGACGATATAATGCCTACAAGGGAAGAAGCTGAGGACAGGCTGATAAACGCAATAAACGATACCATCAGTCAGGGTGGCAAAGTTATAATACCGGTCCCTGCAGTAGGAAGAGCGCAGGAAATACTTCTTGTCCTTAACGATTATATAAGCCAGAAGAAGCTGGCTGAAGTTCCAGTATACATAGAAGGAATGCTTACAGAAGCCACAAGCATACACCTCCTTTATCCAGAATTTCTTAACAAAGAGATAAAAGATAAGATAATTTTCCAGGGGGAAAACCCGTTTATAACAGAAAGATACACGATAATAAATCATCCCAAGGACAGAGAGGAAGTTTTTGCTGGCGGCCCGTCTATAATACTCGCGACATCAGGGATGCTGGAAGGAGGTCCGTCAGTCGCTTATTTTTCTGAACTTGCTGAAGACCCCCGTAACAAGGTTATTTTTGTATCATATCAGGTTTCTGGAACTATGGGAAGAAGGGTTCTGGACGGTTCAAAGCAGATTAACATAATGGACTCTAACGGCAAGATAAAGGTCATCAACGTCAACCTTAAAGTTGAAAAGATAGACGGGTTCAGCGGTCACTCTGATTATAACCAGCTTTTAAATTACATATCAAAGTTCAAGAACAAGGTTCAAAAGATAATAGTGGTGCACGGTGAAGACACAAAAGCAAGAAACCTAAACGAATCCATAAACAGAATAATATTCAAGAAAAACATATCTGAAGTCCCAAAAGTTGGAGAAACCATTAAATTATACTGACAACTTTTAATAATCATAGTTGATTATTAAAGGTGGAAATACCTCATGGATATAGTAAACGGGTTTTCGCCGCCATACGTTTACCTTCCACTCTTAGGTTCAAAAAAGCTGCTGATTGGTCCTAGCCTTGTAAACCCTGATGTGCTGAACGTTTACACCGATCCCAAGTACTGGATCAGGCTTACATCAAGGCAGGTGCTTTCCATAAGAAAAGCCGGGAAAGGACTTTTCAAGCCGGCCGACCCCAGCAGGGACATAAACGAAAGCTCTATATCAAAGTTAAGGGAAATAAGCCTCTACAGCGGCAACGTAGAAGTTGAGCTTGAATATGTCAAGAGCAGGTCAAACATCATTTTTGACCCTTACGAAGGCGTAACTTTAAATGGCGGTGAGCTCGGTCGCATAATATATTATACAGGGGGCATTGCTGACAGAAGGATTGAAAAGGCTTATGGAGACAGAGACCTTTTGGCCAAAGACGCCGTTTTATACCTGCATAACAGCGGTATAAACGTTTATAAGATACAGCAGCTTCTCAGCGTAGGCGCCCTCGGCTCTAAAAGAAAGCTCGTTGCAACAAGATGGTCAATAACTGCCGTAGATTCGATGATTTCTTCAAGGTTCATAGATGAAATAAAAAACTATCCAGAGTTAAGCGAACACTACCTTGGGGAAAGCTATGTTGTTGGAAACAGGATCATTGTGATGATGTTTCCGGGAAAATTTTATTATGAAATGATGGAAAGCTGGGGGCCATTTTTCGGGAACAGGAACCCAAAAGTAGCCATGGATTATGAAGGGTTTTTGGGCAGAACAAATTATGCGGAAGAAGTTGAAGGCGCTTATTATGCTGCAAGATACAGCGTTGCCAGACATCTGCATGAAAGAAAGAGACAGGCAAAGATAGTTGTTCTTTTAGAGGTTGACAGGAACTGGATCCCGAATCTCGGCGTATGGAGGGTTAGAGAGGGGGCAGATCTTGCGCTCAAAAACCTCAAAAAATTCGAAGATGAAAACGCTATGATAGATTATGCTTTTTCTAAAACTTATACTTCGAGAAAGAGCTGGCTGAGCAGTTCTTTCTTCTTAAGACAGAAAACTCTCGAAAGCTTCTTCTAAACCCGGGCTAAACGCTTTTATTAGAAGGTTATAAATCTGATTGTATGGAAAAAATACAAGAATTTTCCAGGATAAAGTTCAGGATTAAGGATGTTGTTTATGAAGGCATAGTCATGCCTCGAACTCTTTATGAAGACGAGGATCACTTTACAGTGAAGCTAAAAAATGGCTATAACATAGGAGTGGAAAAAAGCAAAATAGAAATCTTAGAAGCTGAACCCCCAAAGATTTTGTCAGAACAGCCGTATGAAAAGGGTTTTGAATCAGCTGGACCTAAAATACTCATACTGGGAACAGGAGGGACGATTTCGAGCAAAGTGGATTACAGGACAGGTGCTGTCAAGCCGGCCTTTACCGCATCTCAGATAGTTGATATGGTTCCGGAGTTGAAGAACCTCGCTTCGATTAGCGTAAAAACGATAATGAACGAGCTCAGCGAAAACATGCAGCCTTTAAACTGGACGCTGATGGCAAGGGAGGTTTATGATGCTTTTAAAGACGGTTATGAAGGGGTCGTGATAGCTCACGGTACGGACACAATGCATTATTCGGCATCAGCTATCTCGTTTGCTATAGAAAATCCATCAGGACCTGTAGTATTCGTTGGTTCTCAGAGGTCATCTGACCGTCCTTCGTCAGACGCAGCAACAAACCTGCTCGGGGCCGCAATTTTTGCCGCAAAAAGTCACAGTCCGGGGGTTTATGTAGCGATGCACGCTTCAATGGATGATGACCTTATTGCCATTCATAAAGGGGTAAAAGTGAGGAAAAATCATACCAGCAGAAGGGATGCTTTTAAATCTATAAACGCGAAGCCCTTTGCTTATGTAGACGTAAAAAATTTACAGATAAAGTTTAGCGAGAAAAAAACTGAAGTGGAAGGACCGATGAACATTTATGAAAAGTTTTCTGAAAGAGCAGCGCTTTTAAAGTTCTATCCCGGAATAAGCGAGAAACTGCTTTCTTCAGTCTTTAATAAAGAATTGTTTGATGCAATAACCATAGAGGGCACTGGTCTCGGACATGTATCAAGGAAAGCATTTCCTTACATAAAAGATTACATAAATAAAGGTGGGTTTGTAGGCATGACATCTCAGTGCATCTGGGGTTCTGTGAGGCTTACTGTCTATGAGACAGGCAGAGACCTGCTCTCAATGGGCGTAATCCCGCTTGAAGACATGCTATCCGAAGTAGCGCTCGTCAAATCGATGTGGGTAATAGGAAATGGGTTAGATCTGAAAGTAACCATGCCTAAAAATTTGAGGGGAGAAATCAGTGAAAGGAGGGAAGCTTTATGAAAGTAGGGTTTGAAATACACATTCAGGTCAACAGCGGAAGAAAACTTTTCTGCAACTGCAACCCAAAGAACGATGATAGTTCGCAGTTAGAATTCAGAAGAAGGCTTAGGGTTTCCACGAGTGAGCTGGGCGAAATAGATCCAGCTGCCGCTTTTGAAATAAAGAAAGGTCTGAACATAGTTTATGTTTCAGGCGATAAGACCAGCTGTCTAGTTGAAGCTGATGAAGAACCCCCGCATGAACCAGACCCATATTCTGTGGAAGCTGCAATAAAAGTATCGAACATGCTGAACTCATTTATAGTAGATGAAATACATTTTATGAGGAAGATAGTGGTTGACGGCTCAAACACATCTGGATTTCAAAGAACAGCCATAATAGGTTTGAACGGAAGCTACGCTTTTCGTGGAAAAAACGTTCGAATTCAGACAATATGCCTGGAAGAGGACGCTGCCAGGCTACTGGAAAAAGGTGAAGGTTATGTAAAGTACGAATTAAAAAGGCTCGGTATACCGCTCCTTGAAATAACAACTGAGCCGCTAGAGATTTCACCAGAAGAAGCAAAAGCGCTTGCAGAAAGCTTAGGAAGGACATTAAAATTGACAGGCCTTTTTGCAAGGGGTCTTGGAACCATAAGACAGGACGTGAACGTATCAGTAGAAGGTGGAGGTATTGTAGAGGTTAAAGGCGTTCAGAAGCTGGAGCAGATACAAAAAGTGATTGAATTTGAAGAAAAAAGACAGAATATGCTATTAGAGGTTGCAGCCAAGTTAAAAGAAAGAGGTATAAGCGAAGAAAGCTTTGCTGACCTAAAACCTATAGAAGTTTCTGACGTTTTTAAAAATCATTCAAACATTCCTAACGTAAAAAGGTTCTTCAAAGATTACGCGTTTGCCCTAAAAGCGCCTGGCCTTAAAGGTTTATTTTCATATGAAACAGTTCCAGACTCAAGGCTTGGGCTGGACCTTGCCGATATATGCAGGCTATTTGGATTTAAAGGCATAATTCATTCTGATGAGATTTCAAAATACGATTTTGGCCAAGACATTCTGAGAGAGCTTGAAAATAAACTCGGAATAAGCGAGAATGACGGTTTCGTTCTAGTCTTCGGAGATAAAGAAAAAGCAGTTTTATGTCTTCAAATGGTAAAAGAAAGACTCAGGATGGCATTGAAAGGTCCTGTAGCCGAAACCAGGTACGCAACAGAAAAGGGGACAACAAGATATCTCAGACCGAGACCGGGAGCTTCAAGGATGTATCCCGAAACTGACATTCCGACCATAAGGATTACTCAGGAAATGAAGGACAAATACATGGTTGAAATAAAAAGCTGGGAGAAGGCAGTAGAAGAATTTTCTTCAAAGCACTCGATAAATAAAGAAATGGCTGAACAGATACTCGATTCTGAATTTACTGATTTCTTTGAAAATGCCGTAGAAAACTATAAAAATGTACCCCCGACGCTTCTGGCCTCCCTTATTGTGCAAGTTTTCATTCCTTATCAAAACTCAGGAAAAGTCATAGAATACGATGAGTTTTTAAAACTGCTGGATGAATTTTCTAAAGGAAATATAGCAAAAGAAGCCGTTATAGATGTAGCAAGGTACATGTTAGAAAAAGGGGTAAACCTTGAAAGCGCGCTCAAGGAAATGAACATAGAGAAGCTTAGCTTAGAAGAGCTTAGAAAAATAATAAAGGAGAAGATTGATGAGGCTCTGCAGGAAAATGTTGAACCTTCAAAACTCTACGGCACGGTGATGGGAAGAGTAATGTCCTTGGTTAGGGGAAAGATCGAGGGAAAGATCGTTAACGAGGAAGTAAAAAAGGCTCTTGAAAATATAAATAAAGCTTAAGATCCAAACATACACAGCTTTCTTTTTGTAACATTAAAATCTTTAATTTGTAATCTATCTGTTAAAAAAGGAACTAAGTTGCTCCTGTACAGGCTAAATTTTTCGTTCTCATAAACTGCAAAAGAAAACGGGAAATCGTCTATCTTTATGAGCAATTTCTCATATGGGGAAGAAGCTACCCTGTTTTCTCCCGAATAAAGCTCAACATTAATTCCGTAGTGTCCGCTGATTGCTCCTGAGCACTTTCCCATGTTCCTTATAATTTTTTGAAGTATGAATTTTCTTTCATGGGTCGCAATGATTTTTGAGTTTTTTACTTCGGCTGAATCAAAGGAAGATCCGTAAGCTATAAGCAAAATCTCTGTATCAGCCAGTTTGAACTTTTCGCTGCCTTTTACAAATATACCTCTTCTTAGGTTATTATGCAAAAATATGTCCCCGTAGTCTATGAATGCATCGTGGTTTCCGTTTATAAGCGCATAACCTATTCCGAGCTCCTCAAGCAGCCTTAAGGTTTTTAAGAAATAATAAAGATGAACCTTAAAAAGTTCTTTTGAAATGTGTGTATTACCTTTAAATATCGTGTAGCCTTCAAAAGGCTCAGCTCTGTTTTCTTTTGATAGCTGTTCAACGTCTGCAAAACTCAGGCGCTCCCCTTTTTTTATCAAGTAAACCTGCCCCGGGCCGTCAAACAAAACGTCGCCCAAAAAGAAAAAATAATCTGGCTTGAAAAGCTTTATAAGTGAATCAGAAAACTGAAAATTTCTTATATCTGATATGAACATCAATTTCATTATATATACGGATAATAGCTTGTTTTTAAAAACTTTAATACATATAAGCAGGCTACGCTTATAAAAACATCATGATAAAAAATGTTTATTTCGATGTAGAATCTAAAAAAAGAAGAGAGCTGATAGATATAACTGCAAAGTTAAAAGATATAGTATCAAAGGAAAACGGTTCTGGTTTGATAAACATTTTTGTTCCACATACTACAGCAGGAATTTTGATAAACGAAAACGAGAGAGGGCTAAAAAACGACATCCTAAGCACGTTTGAAAAAGTTGTTCCCGAAAATGAAAAGTACGAACACAACCTGATCGACAACAACGCTGATGCGCATATTTTATCTGTAATCATAAAGAACAATTCCTGTATACCTTTCTCTGACGGGAAATTATTGCTAGGTACATGGCAGAGCGTTTTCTTTGTTGAGCTTGATGGCCCAAGACACAGAAACGTGATAGCCACCTTGATTAAATGAGTTTCATAAAAAGTGAATTTTAGGGGCTAAAAAAACACTTTCAAATTGAAGCGCTCAGCCAATTTTCTTTTATTTTTTCGTAAATTTCTTTTGAAAC
This sequence comes from Nitrososphaerales archaeon, assembly GCA_023256355.1. Lineage (GTDB taxonomy): Archaea > Thermoproteota > Nitrososphaeria > Conexivisphaerales > UBA164 > CAYFFZ01. The sequence goes on from JAGDXJ010000005.1 coordinate 14,320, forward strand.
CTTTTCAAATTCATCTGGCTTAACTTTTTTACCCAGGTTTGCTCCCGAAGCGTATTCATGCCCTCCTCCTCCAAATATGTTCGCAAGCGGAACCAAGTTTATATTAGAATTTTTCTTTCTTCTGAAGCTCATACCCCCCTCATCTTTGACTATTATATAAACATCGGCATCATTATTCTCTATTATTTTATTGGCGGCCTGAGTACCTGATATCAACGATGTTGCATAAGCTATCGCAAACCTGTAGCCATTTATGTTAAAAAATCTAACCGACTTTGCTGTGTACTCAAGTTCTTCTCTTTTTTTATTTCTATAATATTCTAGCACATTCTTCAGGTCTTCAGTAACAGCTTCTTTAGGCCCATTTAAAGCGAGTTGAACAGCTAAAAAGGCGAGCCTGCATCTTGGCGGATCCTTTTCCAGGTAATTAAAATAATCTATTATATCGACCAGATCCATTACGTATTGATCCTTTATGTTCAGCGTGTCTGATTGAAATCCAGCATCAGCTATAATTTTAGAAACTTCATCCTCAAGACCATAACGCTTTTGTACAAGTACTGAAGCGGAACCCGCATCCTTTTCAACAAGCAAACTCACGTTTATGTCCCTTAATTTTTTTATTATTTCTTCTTTTGTTTCGTGATGATCAGTCCATTCAACATTTCCGTCAGTTTTCTTTATTCTTTTTAATATAAGATCTATCGAGTTTAAGTTGGTCGAGATATCAGCTATGAACACTTTAACTTCTTTAATGTCAGTAATATTTTCAGGATAAACTCTGTCATTGTCCTTGTAATCCCTTAAATAGAGCAAATATGGCGTGTTCGAAGAAATTGACTTTCTTATCAGAAGTGCGGCTGAAGAAATTCCGTCAAGATCTGCAGAATGTGAAATTATAACATTAATCATTGCGATTCCCTATCTTTATACAGTTTTAAACATTTAAAAAAATTATCTGAATAAATTATAAGCTCATAGCACAGAAAATTTATCCCTTTTGATGATAACTCGATAGTTTAGGATTACTGTTGTGGTAAAAAGATCATTTTCCAAACCTTCTGTTTCTTTTTTCATAAGTTCTAAGGATTCTCAAAAAATCAATCTTTCTTACGTCTGGCCAGTATATATCCATAAAAACCATTTCACTGTAAGATGATTGATAGAGCAAAAAATCGCTCAATCTCATTTCGCCAGAAGTTCTGATTATAAGATCTGGCTCAGGGTATGGAAGGTCTCCAGTATAAAGCTTTGACATAAAAAACTCTTCGTCAACATCTTCAGGAGAAATTTTTCCATCTTTGACTTCCTGAACTATTTCTTTAACAGCATTTAGAATTTCATACCTTCCACTGTATGCAACAGCCACGTTTATGACCATTCCATCATTGTTTTTTGTCCTGGTCTCAAGCTCTTCGAATTCCTGTTTAAGAACATCCGGCAAAAGTTCTTTATTGCCAAGCGTCTTAATTCTTATTTTGTGCTTTTCTATAAGCCCGCTTTCTTCAAGCTTTTTAAGCTTTTCATACATGTTCTCCACTATAGAGCTGAGCTCCTCAGGTGATCTCTTAATGAGGTTGTCTTTAGATAAAGCATAGAAAGTTATTATCTTTATGTTATAATCCAGAGACCACAGCACAAACTTTTCCGCTATATCGGCTCCATACCTGTACCCTTCCCATGCAGGAAGGTTTCTTTCGTTTGCCCATCTTCTGTTGCCGTCCATTATGACAGCTATGTGCTTTGGCAAAGGACCTTCTTTAACCTCTTCGTCGAGCATCTTTTCATAGAGGGATTCTATGCCCACGATTTTGATTATTTTTCTTAAAATTGTGTCGGCTTTCATTTTTGTTTAACCTTAAAGTAATCAGCAAGGATATAGTAAATCAGTATTATCATTATGGCAAGTATAGCCAGTATTACAACCACAAGTGGTATGCCAGAAATCTGAGGGTTCATAAGAACTATGCCAACGTTGTACACGGGTATGTAGAACAGAAGAAGAGATATCAAAAGCGTAGCTTCTCTTAAAGCAAGATATCTGCTTCTTCTGAAATACAGAAAGAAGTTTACGACAAGCTGGAGACCTATAGCTATCCACACATAAGTTTCCATGGTTATTATGGAAGCTCCAACAAGGTACCCAAATGCGTATACTTCGAAACCTTTTTGAAGCACGGCAAACTGCTGGGAAAGCAAGATTTCCTGTGCGGTCTTTATGCCGCCCAAAATAACTATTATCAGCCCTGACATGGCGCTCAAAAATTTTACAAGAAAGTTCGTGCTCCTTCTCATCTGGCCCACAGCGTTGTCAAGGTTAAACCCTCTAATGATAAGAGCCAGACTCAGAATCAAAGCGAGAAGATACCCGGCATATTCCTTTATAGGTGAGAGATAAAGGAGAGAATATGCGAGCAAAAGTATGCCGGGAACGCCTAGAAAATACTTTGAATACCTTGTATCATATATTGCCATTTTTAGGTACTTGCCCAATATTATGTAGCTCTCTTCGATGTTGCGGCTGTGCTTAACCACGATTCTGACGATAGATCTTATTGACCCATAGCTCATTATGACGGGTAAAATCTCTTCATCTTCAACTCCATCTGATACAAGTATTATTTCTTCAAAATTAAGCTGTTTTTTAAGGTACGACACCTGGTTCCTTATCTTTGTATCAGCTTTTAAACTGCCGTTGCTGTCTCCGCTAACAGCTGCTATTTCACAATCTTCGTTTGATTTTTTTAATTCGTCATAAACCTTGATAGCGCCCATCATTGCGTTTCCATCGGCTTCTTCCGGATCGCTCAGCAAAAGCTTGTTAGCAGCTTCTAAAACATTCTCTCTTCCGATTATAGGGGTAGATAAACCTGCCTTTATACCTATATCATCGTCGCGATCAACAACAAGAACGAGTATTTTCGGCAAACTATACAATTAAGATAAACGGCTGTTATTTTAAGTTTATTGGTAGCTTCAAAGATAAGCGGTTTATATTTGAAAGAATAAAAAATTTAAAAACAAGCAAACAAATGGTTAAACAATTAAATTGAACTATGCGCCAAGAGTTTCAGTAATAATACCTGTTTATAAAAACTCAATGAATCTTAGCGAAATTTTAAGAGCTATTTTTAACGATAGTTATCAAGAAAAAGAAGTCATAATTATAGCAGATGAACCGGATGATGATTTTTTCAGAACTGATTTTTTAGAGAGATGCAGGTTGATGGTCAACGAAAAAAGAATCGGGAAGGTTGAGTCTCTGAACAAAGCTGTTAAAATAGCTAACGGGGATTACCTTATATTTTTGGATTCAGATGTATTTATACCGGATGACCTTGTATCAAGGTCTGTTCAGGTTGCCCTAAATTCTGATGCTGACATAATCGATTATGTAAAACTTGGTTACGGCAACAAAGTTATTGAGAGGATGGCATCAATAGACTACGCAATAGCAAGCGAGTTCCTCGAAATAGGTTCCAAGTTTTCTCGAAAGACCATTGCTCTGGATGGCGCTGCCTTTATGATAAAAATGGATAGCCTGATTAAGGTTGGCGGTTTTGACCACTTTTTTGCCGAAGATTTATATCTGGGTTTGAAGAGCTATATTCACGGGCTAAAGTACGTAATTTCTGACATAGAAGTTCGCGTTAAACAGCCCGATAACGTAAAAAAATGGTTTGACCAGAGGATAAGGTGGTCTTATGGATTATCAGAATGGCTTTTAAACAACTTTCTAAGGTTGATTTTTTATTCTATACAGACGCCTTGGCTTTTTATCTCTTTTATAGTCTTTGTTGTTTCGCCCTTAACTTCATTGGGCTTTTTTTATCTGATTTCAGCTCCTTTTGTTAACAATTTTATGATGCTTTACATGTTTAATCCGGTTATCAAGTTTACGCCTTTGTTAGCAAGGTTTCCCAGGATTTATTTGCTTTATTTTACACGGTTTTTTGCGATATTTACAGGATCGTTCGTTTTGACCATGATAGCTTACTCAATTATCTTAAAGCATTACAGAATTAAATACAGATTTTATGACCTGCTAGTTTATTATTTTCTATATCAACCACTGCTGTTCGCAACTTACATGCTCGGGTTTGCAATCTACGTTCTTAAAGTCAGGGTTGAACTTAATTGGAAAGTGTAAAAAGGATAAAGTTTTCTTTTAACAAGCCAGTCAGCTATACGTATCTATACGACAGGAGCGACGAAATAAAAAAATTGTCAGAAACAGAATCTGCTTTTCTGTTAGGGCCGTTGGGAATAGGTAAGACGTCTCTTTTGAAATCCTATCTGATACATAAAAAGTGCAGCGCTTTATGGATAAACGGGGAAAGGATAAGGAATTTCAACGCTTTTATAAACAGTTTGAAGAGACAGTATGGCGAACTGCTTAAAAATATACTGGCCAAAAAAGAATCCGGTCCATTATCTGAATTAAATGCCCCACTTTTAGAGATAGAAAGCTACAAGGAAGGCAAATCAGACAGGTATACCTTTTTAAATAACTTTTTAGATGAGCTTACTTTTATAAGCGACCAAAAAATCTGCTTGGTTATAGACGATTTTACTCAAATCAGAAAGATAGGACTCGCTTTCCTTGATATAAGCAGATCCATCTATAAAGCTTCTAAAAAAAGGAAGATAAACATCTTGCTGGCTTCATCAGAGCTCGGTTATGCAAAAGAAATTTTAGAGAAAAAAGATCTCCCGCTTGAAAAAGCTTTTTCTGTGTTAACTTTAAAACCATTTGGTCTTGAAGATTCAGCAGATTTTTTATCCAAGGGACTCGAAGGTTATGGTGTCAGCTGTCCAAAAAAGTACATAGGAGATTCTTATTATGTGTCTGAAGGCTTTCCTCTCTGGCTTTCACTTATTGGTTTAAGGATGTTGGAGGGAAAGTGTAACCCAGAAGGCATTTATACAGACAGAAGAGCGCAGCTGTTCTGGGTTGAAAAGATGACAAGACTTTCTGTCAAAGAAAAGTACATACTGAGGCTTATAGCAAAAGGGGAAAGCTACAGATCTGTAGGACCACACAGCAGGCGCGCATTAATTTCTCTTATAAGAAGAGGTTACATAATCAAGAACAAGCAAGAAGAGATAGTAGACCCGGTTCTTCAATATCTTTTAAAGATGGAACTTATATGAACGTCATGCAGTTTTATATACTGATAAAATAAAAGTAGAACTTTGTAAAAGCAACGGTCATGATAAGCTTAAAACGATAAATGTTTAAATAAGAACATATTTTTATTATTTAAAGCAGCAAGTTGTATGATATTCTGAGATCAGAGAACATAAGAGGGGTGCTTTTAGATTTTATTTCAGGTTACCCCATAGATGTTAGAATCTCTCTTTCAAAAAAAGAACCTATATATTCTGTTAACAATAAAGTTTTAGATGAAAATACTTTAAAGCTTCTGCTTGAAAACAGGATCATCGATTATGCCGGCAATGAGAGTTTTTTAGCATGTCCTAAGGATGCCTCGATAAAACTGAATGTAATTTTAATCTGTCCTGTGCATAAAGTCGCGTTGCAAAAAATAGAAATATATGAAAATAAAATAACCGGCGCCATAATTAATGCTCCAGCAGGTGAAATGTCTCGGAACCTAATTAAGAGGGGTTATTTTTTAAGATGCGAGAAAGGAGAGACAGTTTTTAACCCGGATTTCCTTTACAGATGTGAGAACGGTCATGTTTTTGGCTTAGAAGATGGGATCGTAGCTAACGTTAAAAAGTACAAGGTGAACGAAGATACGCTTAATTTCGTAAAAGAATATTTTAACGAGCTAAATCAGGCTTCTAATTTCTTGTCAAGCGGAGGATATCAGATAATTGAAAACCGGAAATTTAAAGGGTTGAGCGGTGTAGATTATGAGTTTGATTTGATGGCTAAGAAAGGCGAACAGCAGTTCGCCTTTTATTTTATCAAAGGGGATAAGGTAGAAGAGTTACTTTCTCTTCTTCCAAAACTTTATGATATATCCCAGTTAGGTAATGTACCGTTGAACATTTTTATAGTTACTGGTAAACAGGTAAACGATGATCTGCTACACATGTTTGACAGGTACAATGTAAAGGTTATAAAGGCAGAAAAAGCAGATGAAATAATAGACTTTATAACCAAAAACCTTAAATCATAAGTTTTGAAAATTATTAATATTTTATGAAAACCATCGGTTGTACAAAAATCCGGTTGAAATCAGGAGATTTTAGCATTTTGTTATGTACATTTTCTTTTAGCGCAGCTTCTGAACGGTGAAAAAATTGTCTACATTTTTAGATTCATTAGCAAAGTTTGCCCTTTCTAGAATAGGACCAAACACATGGCTGTTTAAAATTTTTGGCGACCCTACTGAAGACATTAAAAAAGCATGGATTAACCTTACAGCTGACGAATACTCTTCCTTGATGTTTCTGGTTTCGATCATCGCATCAGCCTTAAGCGCTGACATTTTAGCGCTTTTATTTATATTCATAAGGATCCCCTGGTATATTGTTCCAACGGCTTTTGTTCTGGTTTTCTTTTTGAGCAACGCAACGTTTAGAGTTTACCCGATTTTTCTCAAATCAGAAATTTCAAGCAGTTTAAGCTTGAGGTTGCCTTATCTGGTAATAGAAATGGCCGCCCTATCAGACACCGGGATGACCATTGAAAAAATATTTGAAAGCATGCTAGAGCTTGAGCCAGATAAGTATACTAAAAAGGTGCTCAGCTTTATAGTTAGAAATATCAAAATTTTTGGAATGGATATAACTCAGTCTTTGGACGCAACGATTAAAAGATCCCCAAGCAGAGACTTTGCAGAGTTTATCCTTTCACTTAAGGGCGCGCTCATGACGGGTTCCGAAGTACGACATTTTCTTGCTGAATACTCTCAAAAGGTTATGATAGACAAAAAGATAAACCTAAGATATCTTATAGAAAGGCTTAATATAATTGCTGAAGCTTTCACAACTCTTTTCGTGGTTCTGCCCTCAGTTTTGCTGATCATGATACTGCTCTTCACAATGATCTCGTTTAAACCTTATTATTACGTATTTTTCCTGATCATAACATATGGGCTCATACCGTTAATGGGCATCTTCTTTATAATGCTGCTGGAGGCAATGAGGCCAAGATGAATAAAAAGGATATTCCGTTGCTGGCTGGCATATTTGCTGGCATCGCCATCCTTCTGATTATACCGTTAAAGCGCATAGAAATAATGAGCTATCAGTTCGGCATGATACTCGGGATAACTCTGACAGTTTCTGTTATGCCTTACGGCATAACAGTATACCTTCAGGAAAGGGAAAATTTAATATTGGACAAAGATCTGCTGGATTATCTATCTCAGGTAGAAAGCTACGTAAAGTCTGGAAAGAGTTTAATGTTCGTTATAACCTTACCAAAAAACGAAAGGAAGAAGCCATTAAGAAAAAGGCTTGAAGCGCTCGAGAGGATGCTTAACCTTGGAATGTCTCCTGATGAAGCTTTAAACAGAATAGCTTTGTCAATGCCAACGCTGCTTTCAAAAGAAGCTTTTTCAATCATACACAGGCTTGTTGTGTACGGTGGTGATGTAAGCGGAGTGCTGGAATCGGCGAGAGAGCATCTTGGAGACCTTTATGCCATTGAAAATGAGAAAAGAAGCGTCATGAGAAACTATGGAAGCATAATATACATTTCATTCTTTATCCTGCTGATCATAATAATATTTTTTATCAGGTTTTTCGTTAACAGCACGAGTTCTTTTTCTGCTGTTTCCATGATTTCACCCTTTAGCTCATTTTCAAACGCTTCCGTTGTTAAAAATCTAATTCTCCAGTTCCTCATTATTGAAGGCTTTGTTTCAGGTTTGATAACCGGAAAATTGATATCGGGGAAGACATCCTCAGGTTTGCTGCACTCAGCAGTAATGGTAATTCTTACGCTTCTTATTTACTCAATATTTATGTAAAAGCGGTTAAACGAAAAGCTGCGCTTCTCAATGCTGAGAGATGGTCAGAATTTGCTTATTCTAGAATGCCAGATGTAAGCTATTTCTCCGGTAAGCTTGTATACTTTAACGTTATTGAAATGCTCAAACATTTTTTTCCTAACAAATTCAGGGTCTAGGTTTATTATACTGTTTGTAAGCCAGCGATAAGCCGGGTTGTTGTACAATCCTCCAACAAAATTCACAATCTTAAAATAAACATAAAAAAATGACAACGCGAGTCCGTTTGTAGGCTTAGCAGTATCTAGCATGACAAGGTTTCCTTTTTCGTTTAGAACCCTTGCGCATTCATCAAAAACCTCGTCTATACCCACCTTTTTAAAGCTACGTAAAGTGAAAGAAGATACGATAGTGTCAAAGGCACCATCCCTGAACGGCATGTTTGTCGCTGTACCTATTACAGGATCAGAAAAGCGTTGAAGTTTCTTTATGTTTTTTAATACCATACTCCTTGTTAAATCCAAACCAACCGGGAAAACACCTCTGTCCTGGTTAACGTTACTTGACAGGTAACCTGTACCAATTCCAAGGTCAAGCACGGACCTTGATTGGTTTAGAAAGTGTTTTGTAACGCTCCTCCTCCACAGCCTTACTAGCATAAAGCTGAAGAGATCGTTGAAGAAATCATACAGTTTTGCTACGTTCTCAAACATGCTTTTTATTTCTTTTTCTGGGGTCATTTTAAACGATCTCTATTTCGATCTCGTTTCCCGTCTTTAATTTTAAAAGATCAGAAGCGCTTCCCTGATTGAGAGCAAGTTCATAAAACCCAGAACTTCCAAGAACCATGCAAAGCCCCGCGCACTCCGCAAAAGTGGCTTTTATTTGCACGTTTCTGTTTCTTATCACGAACTTTTCACCAATACCATTTATGTGTTCTTTTTTTAAGTTTAAAACGATGTCTCCAAATTTATCAACGTGCAAAACAGTAGCTTTTATGCTATCTTTGTTGACTGTGGGCTCAGGAAACACATATTTTTCTTTAACTTCTGTATTTTCCCCGAGTTCTTCAACGGGCATGCCTTTAGAAAGGAAAGCCGCTGCAGGAGCAAAAACATCTCTGCCGTCAAACGTCCCATTTCTGTTTTTTAATATTACTTTTTCAGAAGTTATTTTTACTGCTCTTTCTATATGATCTTCATATGCAGCTGGGTACAGAACGCCGTTGTCTGGTCCTACAAAAAAGTAATTTTTTGTTTTAATGGCTAACGGCTGTCTGCTGGTTCCAACCCCAGGATCTACCACTACCAGAAAAATGGTTCCATCTGGAAAGTACTTATAGGAAGCCCACAGCTGAAAAGCCGCATCCATTACAGAAAAACTTTTTGCAGATGGAACAAGGTCCAGAATAAGGGCATCGCTGTTTATTTTAAGAATAACGCCTTTCATGACCCCGTTATAATGTTCTTCTACTCCAAAATCAGTAAGCAAAGCTATGGCCCTTTTTACCATAGAACGACATTAAAACTGCAATTAATTAATCTTTTCAACATTTGTCCATATACAGTTAAGTTTTTAAACTCATGTGCAAACTCATTTTCAATGAAAGATTTCCTTTCTATAACTGATCTTTCAAAAGAGGAAATCAAAGAAGTATGGTCCATGACAAATAAACTCAAGTCTAACCCGTTTAATGAGCTTTTAAAAGGAAAAAACATCCTTTTGCTTTTTGAAAAGCCATCTACCAGAACTCGCGTAAGCTTTGAAGTTGGAATAAACCAGATGGGAGGTAGTCCAATTTATATGGACGCTTCAACATCTCAATTATCAAGGGGTGAATCAATAGAGGATACCGGTCATACTTTAGAAAGATACGTTGATATGATAGTGGCCAGGGTGTACAGGCACGAAGACTTGATCAAGCTTGCGATGAACTTTAGCAAGCCAGTAATCAACGCTCTTTCAGACTTAGAGCATCCAGCACAGATACTGGCTGATTATTATACAATAAACGAAAAGTTCGGCAAAGTGGAAGGGTTAAAGTTAGCGTTCATAGGGGATGGTCAGAACAATGTAGCTACATCTCTTATACTCGGAGCTGCAATTTTAGGCGTAAAGATAATCATATCATCACCTTCAAAATACCAGCCAAAACAGGCGATCATAAGTCTTGCAGAAGAAATAAGAAAGGGAACTGTAGAGGTTACAGAGGACCCAGTCAAGGCTGTATCTGATGCTGATATAATATACACTGATGTGTTTACGAGCATGGGGCAGGAAAAAGAAAAAGAAGAAAGGATCAAAGCATTCCTCCCTAAGTACCAGGTAAACAACGAGCTTTTATCAAAGTCCCCAAAGCACTCTCTGTTCATGCATTGCCTGCCGGCACATTATGGAGAAGAGGTAACAAAAGAAGTGATTTACGGTCCAAAATCGATAGTGTTTGATCAGGCCGAAAACAGGTTGCACGTGCAGAAAGGGTTGCTGCTTAAGATGTTTAAAATAAGCTTAAAATGACGGGTAAAGCATAATATAGGTAAAATTTATAAAAACACTGCATAATACTTTCAGATGGGCCTGTAGCTCAGCCAGGCAGAGCGGCTGGCTCTTAACCAGTAGGTCGAGGGTTCGAATCCCTCCAGGCCCGGTAGTTTTTTATTTTTAAGTTAAATTGTAAAAAATTATGTTCTGATGCACTTATAAAAAGAAGTTGTTAATGGAGCTGAAAATATGTCTCAATGCATATATAAAGCCAGAAATTGATTGAAAAAGTTTATAAAAACAACGTTAAAGAATACCGTATGAAAATTTCAGCCGTTCTTTTCGATCTAGATGGGACAATAATAGATAGCGCGCCGAACTTGATGTTTTCTTGGGCATCTACTCTTTCTGAAATTGGTATAAACGTAAAACCTGAGGACTTGAAAAAATTTGTCGGGTTATCACCAAAGGTGATAGTCTCAAAATTTATACCCGATCCGGGCGATGAACTGATTGAAAAACTAAAAGAAAGAAGAAAGATGTACTTTAAAAAGAACATACATCGTGTTAAACTTTTTGATGACGCGGTTGAACTTTTAAATTATCTGAACCGGGTCAGGATAAAGGCTGCTCTTGCAACCAGTATGGGAAGGGATATGCTGATTGACATGATTCAGTACTTCAACCTGGATAGGTACCTTTGCTGCTGGGTAAGCGCCGAAGACGTAAAAGATCCAAAACCAGCGCCAGACGTGTTCTTAAAAGCGCTCGAGCTTACAGGAGCAAAAAAGGATCTATCTCTGGGGGTAGGTGACAGAGAGTATGATATAATAGCGCTTAAAAAAGCCGGGATAAAATCGGCTCTTGTTAAAAGGGACGAATTTAGCGTGTGCAATACAGTTACTCCGGACATAACGGTTAATAAATTGAATGAGCTTATTTCATTAATAGAGCCCTAGATTGGCTGAAACTTCTTCTACTTTAGCTTTAGCATATTCAATGAGTTTTTCAACATTGACGATCCTGTAACTTTCTTTATCTATGATCCCCTGCTCGCTCATTTCGTTCAGTATCCTTTCTAAGTTCTTTTCATCAAGTCCAAATAAGCTTATGACAGATTTTTTAAAATCTTCATTGTACCCATCCTTCAGCAACATAACGGTTGCGGCAAGGGAAGCCACAGGTTCCACGTTCTCATCGTTCTGGAACTTCTTTACAAATTCATCCCTTGTAGCGTCAAGAATGGCTTTAGTCAGATCCGGCACTATACAGAAAACTTCCGAGTCTTTTCCCGAAATTTCAGCTCTGTTCAGGCTTGCAAGATAACTTGCCGTAAGCTCGTACAGCGTGTTATAAAGCATTTCAGAAATCGAATCGCTGTAAAGTATAAAATCTGCAAAGAGCGCGAGTTTTGGTGGAAGCTGGGAGGCAAGAAGCTTTTCGCAGGCATTTTTTCCTTTTACAGCACACGGTATGTGATATACTTTGGTTGTCGCCTCTCTGATTAGCATGCAACAGTTTGGATAGTTAGTGTAAATGCTGCTGTGTGAAACAGCGTAAGCCGCCAGATATGCAGTTGCTGGATCATGTCTGTCTAACCACATGCCCACTATAGACTGTTTAGCAGTAAACGTTTCTTCTGAAAGTTTTTGAGCCATTTCTATACCAAGAGGAGTAAGCGAATAAACATAAAGGTATTCGTCATTGGATGGAACTATATAGTTTAACTGTACAAGATCTAAATCTTCAGCTATTTTTACGAATTTCTCTCTTGAAAACGTTGTATCGCTCTTAAACGAAGTTTTTTTAACCAGCATCCTTCCAGTAGAGTAAAACTTTATCAGAGTATTTTCAAACTGGGAAAGGTTACTGCCAAGCGCCACTTCACTTATCTTTCTTAATGCCTCAAGGCTGACCTCCTTAGGTCTGAGATATTCTTTGTAACTTCTTTCAAAAAGTAACCTGTCATTGCCGATTTTTAGATAACTTCTGAGATATTCTTCTAAATATGATATATCGACGTTTGTTACGCCCTTTTCAATGTAAAACTTGGGTATTCCCCAGATTACTTTTATTTTTTTATCTTTGTAGTTTTGGCATTCTTTATCTAACTCTATAAAGACTTCAGAATCTCGACCTTTTATAACGAGGCCCTTGCAGCCTTCAGAAACGACTTCTTGCACGTTAAAATTATAATAATGCGCTAGATCATTTATGTAACTTTTGAGCAGATCATCCCAAACTGAGGATTGCATTGATATACTTTCAAGCCGTTAAATTATAATCTTTCCTAAAAAACTTTAACTTTATGGGGTTTGAGGATGCAGTAGTCCCCTTCCGTCAGCTTTAGATAGCCCCTTATAAGTATTTTTTAAAAGCTTTCAGCGCATTATCTTCCAAATCCTGAAAAGATTGCAGGAATCAGAGAAAAGAAACTTTTCTCATGAAAAACGTCACGAAGCAAAAACTTATGAGCCCAAGTTTGACAAAAGCAAGATCTCAGGAAAAGCCCGTGTTAAAGCGCGGCGATAAATTGGGAAGCCCTGACCGCAAGATCAGAGTAGCTTAAAAACAGAGGAACATTTAGAAAACTTTTAAAATGCGCCAAAATCATATTTCTTGTCGTCATGGAATTTATAAAAACGATTAAAGTTAATAAAGACAGGATTGGCGTCATTATAGGTAAAAACGGTGAAGAAAAAAAGTTTATTGAAGACACCTTTAAAGTTAAGCTTCAGATTGACAGCGAATCAAACGAAGTAGAGGTCCTGGCTACAGATGCAAACTCTGACCCTTTTACAGCATCAATCTACATCGAAGCCCTAGGAAGAGGTTTTTCGCCTGAAAGAGCATCCGACCTCCTTAAAGAAGGATACACTATGGTTGTAATAAACCTCAGGGACTACGCAGGTACAAGGAATTCATTGATAAGGATCAGATCAAGAATAATAGGAACTAACGGGTCAGCTAGAAAGAGGGTTGAACAGCTTACAGATACAAAGATTTCTGTCTACGGGGATCATATAGCTATAATCGGAAAACCGGATGATGTAAAGATAGCAGCAGATGCAGTCATGGACCTTATAAAAGGAGCCAGACATGTGAGCGTTTTTAACAAGTTGCAGAGGATCAGAACGATCTTGAAGAAAGACCGTTTAAAGCTCTGGGAGAACGAAGCATGATTTCATTTAAAGAAATTTCACCCAGTGAGTTTTTTTACCAGCACAGAGAACTGGCTGGCTTCAGCAACCCTGCAAGGGCCCTTTACTCAGCCATTAGAGAGCTTGTAGAAAATTCGCTTGACGCCTGTGATGGTTACGGGATTCTACCGGACGTTCTTATAAGAATAACAGAAACAGAGCCTTCACCTTCTGATATTAAAGAATTTGAGATCTATATAAAGGACAACGGGATAGGCATACCACCAGAAAGGCTTCCAAGAGCTCTGGGAAAAGTTTTCTACGGCTCAAAGTTTACGTTAAAACAGTCTAGGGGAACTTTTGGAATGGGAGGAACGATGAGCATCCTTTATGCACAGATAACTACCAACAAGCCTTTACGCGTATGGAGCAACACAGGAAACGGGGAAACGCATTACTTTGAGCTCATGATAGATATTGAAAACAACAAACCGATGGTTTTAAAACATAAAAAATTCTATCCCGAGAACTGGAGAGGCACGGCTATCAAAATCAACATGCTGGGAGACTACGTCAGGAGTTCTCAAAAGATCCAGGAATATTTCAGAAGATTGGCTCTGTTTACCCCCTATGCAAACATAGTCTTTGAAGACCCAAACGGGGAAGTTTTTGCTTTTAAGAGGAGCGTTGACAAAGTTCCGCCTCCCCCGCGTGAGGTCCAGCCACATCCAAAAGGCGTTGATCTGGAATTATTAAGAAGAGTTGTTCAGAGATCAACATCAAAGACAGCTTTGAGCTTGCTTACAAACAGCTTTCAGAGGGTCGGAAGGAAAACAGCGCTTGAAATACTCAAGATGGCCAATGTGGATCCAAACAAACGTCCCTCAGAACTTAAAATGGAAGAAATGATGAGTCTTATCAACGCAATGAAAACGTACGAAAAGTTTTTGCCGCCTGACCCTTCATGTCTTTCTCCTCTCGGTAAAGAGCTTATAGAAGAAGGTATTAAAAAGGAGCTTAACCCGCAGTTCGTTTATGCGTTATCAAGGAAACCGTCGTCTTATGAGGGTTATCCATTTATAGTAGAAGCCGCTGTGGCGTCCGATAAAACGCCCGGAATCAAAGTTTTAAGGTATGCAAACAGGATACCTCTTCTTTATGATGAAAAGAGTGACGTAGTATGGAAGTTGCTTAACGAAGAAATAGATTTGAAGCGTTATAAAATAGATGAAGATGAACCAGTTATGATTCTTACTCACGTATGTTCAACAAAGGTTCCTTACAAAACTGTTGGAAAAGAATTTGTTGCTGATATCCCAGAAGTTGAAAAAGAAATGAAGCTCGCGCTCCAAAAAGTGCTCAGGGAATACTCTTTGTTCATAGGTAAAAAGGTAAAAATTGAAGCGCAGAAAAAGAAAAAGAACGTCTATGAGCTTTATCTACCGATGATAGCTAAATTTGCGGCTTTGCTGGGGGAAACGAAAACCCCGAACGTTTCTGGATTGATAGATTCTGTAAAAGTGGTTGACATTGAATAGGAAGCAGGAAGCTTTCAAAAGGTTAACAATGATTGGGAAAAGGGTTGTAGACGACATAAAGAACAACAGGTTTCCGGCCTTAGAAATACCAAGCCGTTCTGTTGATAATATAATATATGATACTAAGCTCAGGCAGTATGTTCTTGGCGATGAAAAAATTGTAAGAAACACAAAAAACATAAAGCATCTGAGAGCTTTCACGCAGCTTTTATGGATAGCTTATTTCAGTAAAGAACTCCTTAAGAACAATAAAACATCAACTCTAAGAGATATTTACTATTCTGCACAGGCTTATCGCGTAGACTTTGAGGACCAAGATGAATCTGATGAAATGATAACAGAACTCGAAAGCATAGTTAAAATGCCACGCGAGGATTTTAACATATACCCAGAAGAAAGGAGCGCTATCTTTGGAGATCTTACCATAGAATACACTGTTCCGGGTTACGAAGGAAAAACGCTGGTTTTAACAACTCATCCAGATGGTGTTATGATAGGGCCAGCTCTGACCACAGCCAATTTTATAAAAACATCCGCCGACAAAGTCATAGTTATAGAAAAAGGAGCTCTTTTTACGAGATTTATAGAGGAAAAGGTTTACGATAAATACAGGTCCATTCTTATAGCAACTGCGGGCCAGGCTCCAAGAAGTACCAGATACTTGATAAGAAGGTTAAACAGGGAGCTTGGATTGCCCGTTTATATATTTACTGATGCTGATCCGTGGGGGATGCACATTGCGATGGTAATTATATCTGGTTCTGCAAACGCGGCTCATGTAACAGATCTGGTAACTCCGGACGCAAAGTGGGCTGGGGTTTGGGCTTCTGATATAACATCTTATAAACTGCCGAGTGACCCCCTTACCGAAATAGACGTCAAGAGGCTTTATGAGCTGAGAGACGATCCAAGGTATAACGAAGAAATATGGAAGAGGGAAATCGATGAATTTTTACGTATAAAGAAAAAATCAGAACAGGAAGCTTTTGCCAGGTACGGATTAACTTATATAGTAGACAGATATTTACCTACTAAGTTAAAGGAGATGGAAAAATGAAGCTTGAAGAAATAATCGCAAAAGTGTTGACTGTGCCCATTATACTCATAGGGATTTATGTCTTCTTGTTATCGTACCATCAGGCCAACATAATTATCAGGTGGATATACTATATAATGACCGGAATACTTTGGGTTTTTTCAGCTATAGTCCTGGTTTCTAAGATAGAAGGATCTAAAAAAGAAACAGAACCCCAGAAATCTAAAACTGGACAAAAGGAAATTAAGGGCAAAAATAAATAAAACATAATTGAACAAAAAAGGTATAATAGTAATAGAGGGTTGCCCCGCAACGGGCAAAAGCGTCGTGGGCAAGATCCTTTCAGAAATGCTTTTTCTGGAACACATAGATTATGCTGATTACCTTTTAAAAAAGAAAGCCGCGAAGATTTTAGATAACGAGATAGTTATCGAAGAATCCAAGGCAAAAAGGATTTTAAAAGAAACAGATGAAGCAGTAATCTCTGGGGTTTACGCCCTTGACTACCTTGATATAAGAAAAGTAAAAAGCGTTTATGTGCTTAGGTGCAACCCGAAGATCTTGTTTTACAGGTATTTACAAAGGGACTATGATCTTGACAAAATAAAAAGCAATATAACCTCTGAATATCTTGATCTCTGTTTAAAGATGGCTTTAGAAAAGGCTGGGCATGAAAAAGTAAACCAGCTTGATGTCTCAAACGACGAGCCGCGGTATACTGCCCTAAGAATATACATTTCTTTAAAAAATGGCTACAGGATATTTGATAACGTTGATTGGCTTTCTCAGGTATCACGACCGTTTGATATGATTTTAATGAAATGATTTTTCAACCTTTTTCTTAGCTTCTCTAACTAATTGTACTCCTGAAGTAGCCATTTCTTCTGCCTTTTTTAAAACCCTATCGTGAGCAAAAACCCTGATTACGGGTTCAGTCCCAGAAGCTCTTATCAGCAACCATTTATGCCTTTTGTAATAGACCTTTATACCATCTTTATGTATCTTTTTGCCCTCTACAGCCCTGTCAACTTCATCTATAACAATGTATTTTATTTGGTCTGAGCACCTTACTTCTCTTTTAACCACATAAAATCTTGGAACGTTCTTTAAATTTTCAATAAAATTTTCATCCTCCAAAGCTTTTAGCGTTGAATATACAGAATCCCCGTAAAGCAGTATTTCAGGCCATATGTATTTTCCCGATTCTTCAAACGCGAAAACAACTTCGCTTTTGTTCTTTCTTACAGCGTCAACCATAGCCGGAGGACCCACTTTTGTCCATATTAATTTAGCACCATACCTGCGAGCTATTTCTACGATCGAATCTGAAGAGTTTATAGGAGTAACTATTTTACCCTTCTTTGATTCGAGCTGTCTTGCAGCAAAGTATGCTCCTGTAATGTCCCCAATGATTATTTTTCCGTCGCCGTCTAAAAAAATTGCCCTGTCACCGTCGGCGTCAGTGGCAACACCAAAATCATAATTGCTTTTTTTGATTTCCTTTACGGTTCCTTTTAGGTGCTGTAGGGTGGGGCTTGGTAACCTGTTAGGAAAGCTCCCGAGCGGTAAAGTATTTATTATTTTGAAATCCAATCCCAATTCTGCAAAAGTTTCTTTTGCATAAGTTCCCGCTACCCCGTTTGTGGCATCAAACATAAATCTGTAATTTTTTACTTTTTTTACATCCCTCAGTACGCTTTTTACGTAAATATCCTTCACATCATCAACGGTCTCACTTCTGCCAAGTTTTTTCCAGTTTTTTGGAGAATCTAGAGTTTTTTCAAACATCTTTTCGACTTTTTCAGAATCATCTAAACCAAGCTCGCCTGTGTCGTTCAGAAAATATAACACTCCAGCTATGTACGGCGGAGTATGGCTTCCGGTGACAGATACAGCGCCTTCAGCCTTTAATTCTTTTATCATTCTGGCTATTACAGGGGTAGGCGCCAGGCCTATATCAAGAACGTTAACTCCTTGAGAAAGCAACGCATCTATGACTGCAAACTTTAAAGTTCTAGACTGCTGTCTGTCATCCTGACCTACAAGAACAGTGCTGTAACCTGTATATTTCTGGTAAGCTATGGTAAGCCTGTATACAACGTTGGGCTTTAGGTTTTTATCTATAAACCCTCTGGCTCCAGAAGTGCCGAATATCATGCGGTATAACTTAAGCAAAAAGGCTTTTATCTTTTATGAGTGGCACAGCTTACTATCTTATCGTTCGAAAGCGTATAGCATGGTAACCCAAGATCGCTTAATCTCCTTGCGAGTTCAAGGTCTAATGTAAAGACAGGGTACCTAGTTTTTAAAGCGAGTTTTAAAATATCGTCGTCAGCATTTTTGTTATATTCTTCATAACTTTCGATTGTCAGCAACCTGTAGTTTTTGATTATCTTCCTTTTTCTGGAAAGTTTTTCGAGTTCAACTATGACTGATTTCGGTACAGTTATTTCAGGCATTCCTATTTCATCTACTATACGATCTAGTACATTACTGGGTTTTTCTAAAAGGTATATTATGAAGCTCGAATCAAATATAACCTTCATATTATAATTCCGGAACCTGCAAGGCGCCACCTGTCAGCCACTATTCTGCTTAACGCTACCCTGTCACCGCGTAGCGTGACAGCTGGTCTCTTCAGTTTTATCCTCATAATATCCTTTGTCACTTCTTCAACAACGCCCAAGTTTGTCATTGTGCCTATGTTTAGCCTCACATTTTCTCCAGGCCTCAGCTTTTCATACCTTACCATTTCCTTCAAGCCTATCACGTATTCAAATAATTCATATTTTATTACGATTTCATTAACAGGGTCAGGCAAAAATCCTACCTTTGCTACGTAGTTTCCAACCATTATATCGTTTTTGGTAAATATCGGATCAAGCTTGGTGCCTATGGCTATAAGTCCACCGGGCAGGACCTCATCTACAGGTCCGCTTGAAGTAGACAGGCTAACTACTTCAGTAACTATTGGTTGATATGAACCTCTTACAGGTATCCCAGGTTTTATTTCTATCTTGTCGCCGATCCTTATTTTTCCCTGTTTAAGTGACCCACCAAGAACCCCTCCTTTGAGTTCAGAAATTTTAGCACCGGGTTTGTTTATGTCAAAAGATCTCAAAACCTGCATGAGCGCCGGTGCGTTAGGATTTCTGGGTGGAGTTGGTATGTATTCTTCTATAGCCTGTAAAAGTGCGTCAACGTTCAGCTTTTTCTGCGCTGAAACTGGAATTATTGGTACCTGATTATAGCCAAAAGAACTAAGAAATTCAACGATCTTGTTATAGTTGTTCAGCGCCTGCTCATAAGTTACAAGGTCAACCTTGTTCTGAACAACGACAATGTTCTTGATTCCTATCATTTTAAGCGCCTGAAGGTGTTCTCTGGTCTGTGGCTGCGGCACGGGTTCATTTGCTGCTATTACGAGAAGAGAGCCGTCCATGAGTGCCGCTCCGCTGAGCATGACGGACATCAAGCTTTCATGCCCCGGTGAATCTATAAAACTTATAACCCGTTTAAGCCTGGGTTCTCCTTTTGGGCAGTTGCCATCCGTGTTAAATTTTTCTGGTTCAGGAAGCTCGGGGCACTCGTAAATAGCAGCATCAGCATATCCTATTTTGATCGTAATCCCCCTTTTGAGTTCCTCACTGTGCATGCTCGTCCATCTGCCTGTAATGGCTTCAACCAGCGTCGTATTATGGGAGATTATACCGTGTGAAGAAATAAAGTTATGGAAAAACGGCACGCTTAAATCGAAAAGATAGCCTTCATAATTTTTGGGTATGTTTTTTGTGATTTTATCCTGTACAAGCTTGTTTCCTTCATAAACTAATATCGATTCGCCGGGTTTAATCGACTGAGCCTTTTTCCAACCACGATCCTTTACAAGCAATTTATGTACAGGTGTAACGGATATGGATCTGCCGGTTTCGGTTTCTATCGATATTATCTTTCCTCTGTACTTCTGAATATAAGCAAAACCACGGCTTTTTCTCAAATCTTTTCCGGAAAGAGAAACAGAAGACAAAGGAAGCTCAAAAAGCTTTTCATCATAAGCTTTTTTGAAATCATATCCTATGATTTCTTTAAATATTTCACGTCCTGTGTAAAAAGTGCCTCCAACATACGCGCTTTCGTCTAAAGTAAGACACTTACCATGATCCACGTGACCTGCTGTACCTATGTTAACTTCTGGCTGTTTTGGAATTTTCAATCTTCAATCATTTAAGCTGCTAATGGCTATAAACTTATCTCTCTTAATTGAGAGTATTGCTTAAAAACATATCATCAAGAGATAATCCGTGGAAAAATACTCGGTTGCAAGCATTTCAATAATATTTAGCAGGGCCGTTTACAGCATGTACTGGGTTTATCTCTCTCCAGCTTACATCTACTACATGCAGGAGTTTTCAATACCCAAATCTTTTCTGGGATACATATCATGGTCATTCATAGTTGGAGCTGCCGTAACTCAAATGCCAGCGGCCTATTTAGCTTCTTACAGGGGGCCCGTAAAGGTTTACCTGTTAGGCCTTTTTTTGCTTTCGTTTTCCGGCATATTTTCAGCTTTCAGCTTTAACTTCCAGATGCTTCTCATAACAAGAATTATAGCAGGGGCGGGAGCAGGGCTTTTCTTTTCCACTGCTGGGTATGTTCTCTCTTATATAAATCAGAAAAGGTTGGGTTTTTGGATGGGCGTTTATAATGCCGCTTTTGCCGTTGGAGCTATAACGGCTTATGCTTATGGTATGTTATACACTTATACAAACTGGAAATTTCTCGTATCGCTGATATCATTTTTTGGAGTTATGGTTACTCTAACAGATTACTTGCTGTTAAGAAGGATGGGTATTAAAATTGAAATCGACAGGAACAGGCCAAAAATCACCAAAAACATAAAGCCGATCATCGTCGCTGTGGCTATTTCAGGTTTCTGGGGGACTTACTATGCGGCGGAAACGTTGCTTCCTTCTTACTTTGCGATCGTAAACGGTTCAGTAAAATTTGGCAACGAAGTTACCATAATTTTACTGGCTTTCAGCTTTATCGGAGGTTTCTTCAATTATTTTTACGATGTTTCGCCCTCTAAAAGGCTTTTCCTTTTTATAACGGTTTTTCTTGGCGGTATCGGGTTCCTTATGTTTAGCTCAAAAGAACTTTTCTACCTTGGTCTGTTTTTAATAGGTTTTTTTGACGAGATGGCTTTTTCGGCTTTATACGCCATTTCACTACAGCTTTCAGAAGAAAAGTACTCAGCAATGGCTTTATCGGTAGTAAATTTCATAAACATGGTCCTTGGTATGTGGATTTCTATCGTATTTTCATACTCAATGGTTTACCTGGCCAAATATCTGTGGCTGCTGATGTTTCTCATAACAGTAATTCCTTCTTTTCCGCTTTTGCACAAATATTTTGAACCAAACAAGTCAAAGTAATTGTTAAGCTTTATAAGCTCGTATAAATTCTATTTGTTAATTAAAATATATAAAATCGGGGTCGCAAAGGATAATGATGAGCTATCGGGAACTTTTTATTTCGCCGTCTCCAAAAATTTCAACTGGCGACGAAAGTTCAAAGGTTTACATAATGGGCGTGCCTTTTGATTTTACTACGTCTTACAGACCAGGATCCAGGTTTGGGCCGCTTGCTGTTAGGCAGGCCTACTGGAACATAGAGATAGTGGACCGCAAGCTAAACGTAAACGCTGAAAAAATCCAGATCTTTGATATGGGTGACCTATCATATTTTGCCAGCAGCGATGAGATGATAAACAGCTTATCGAAAGTTTCAGGAGAAGTATTTTCAGAAAACAAGGTTCTTGGCACAATAGGTGGTGAGCACCTGATTACCTATCCGATTTTAAAAGGTCTAAAAAACATATCTCTGGTTGTTTTTGATGCCCACCTTGACTTAAGGGACACCCTTTACGGGCTTAAAGTATCGCACGCAACTTTTTTGAGGAGGCTTCTTGAAGATAACAAAAGCTTAAAAGTTTATCATCTAGGGTCTCACACCTTCGTTGACGAGGAATTAGATTTCGCGAGATCCCACGATGTTGATTTATATACCTATTATGATATAATGGAAAGAAAGATAGAATCTCTTAAAAACATAATAAGAGATGATGAAGAAATTTACGTGTCGGTGGACATGGACGTGCTGGATCCATCGTGTGCTCCTGGAGTGGCAAACCCTGAGCCGGAAGGGCTAAATTATGAAAGGCTTTTCAACCTTTTGAGGTCGTTAAAAGGAAAGAAGATTGTGGGTTTTGATGTAATGGAGACTAATCCGTTGCTAGATCCTTCTGGCATAACTTCTATAGCCGCAGCCAAGGTTCTTTCTCTACTGGTCATAGATTCTTCAGGGGTCTAAATTGCCAGATTTTGTTAGGGATTATATAAACCCAGTAACTTTCAGAGTTGGGAAAGCTCTTGGAAGAATTGTAAAGAATCCAAACATAATAACTCTCGTAGGTTTTTTCATAGGGGCGCTTGCGGGCCCACTGCTTTATTTCAAGTTTGTTTACCTTTCAGTTCTGGCGCTGATAGTATCCGGAGTGTTTGACATGCTTGATGGCGCAGTAGCAAGAGCATTAAACAAAATTACAAAAAAAGGAGCTTTTTTAGATTCCAACCTAGACCGGCTTGTAGAGGCATCGCTTTATGCAGGCATAAGCGTTTATCAACCAGGCCTTGCGATCTATTCGTTCTTAGCTTTTGTATTTTCGATCATGGTTAGCTATTCAAGGGCAAGAGTGGAGGGTCTTTCTCATGGAATAAGGCCTAAATCCATAGAACTGGGAGAAAGAGGAATAAGGCTTTTGATAATGATAATAGCGATGCTTTCAGGTTACATATTTTACGGGCTTTTAATCGTTATATTAATAGCGTTTGAGACTTTTATGGAAAGGCTAATACTTTATTACAGGTTTCTCGCATCTCAAAACGATTAAAATCGTTGCATTTTTCGCGAAAGATCCGAAATAATTAATAGCATCCAATTTCTTTTCTTTCTAGCTTGAAAATTTTAGCGTTACACGGTAAAGGCTCTGATCCAGCCAAAATAGCATGGTTAATTTCTCCGTTGAAGATTTTTGGAGATGTTGACGCTCCCTACGTTGATATCGAGGCGAACGAGTTCCTCAAATCTTACCTAAAGACAGAATATGACATTGTGGCTGGACATTCAAGGGGAGGGACATACGCATTGCTTTATTCCGCTTTTAAAGGCAAACCTGTAATAGCTGTTTCATCTCCTTCTGACAGGTTAAAACAGTCAGAATATTTAAAGGGTTTTCAACCAGGTACGGTTCAAAAAAGGCTCTACGAAGATCTCCAGAAAATACAAAAAGAGTACTTGGCTGAAACATCGCCCATTAATTATGCAGATAAAATCAAAAACGCGCTTTTAATTCATGGCAGCGAAGACGACATAGTTCCGGTACAGCAGAGCGAAGAGCTCTGCAAAAAAATAGTCGAATCAGGAGGTAAATGCAGGCTCTACGTTATAAAGATGAGACACACGCCTCCAGCATCCCGTTATAGCGAAATACATAAAATAATAGAAAGCTGGGTGAGGGATAATGTCAGCTGAGAAGTACATAGACGAAGCTTTAAAAGGAGAACATGGAGAAGCGGCTATGATAGCTGCCAAGGTGCTGGTTGCTATAGAAAAGGCTTCAAGGTCAAAAGGATTCATAAAAATATCATCCGCTCATATATCAGGAATCAACTATCATAACATAGGCGACGCAGGCCTTGAACTTCTGAAGGACATTTCTAACATTGCCAGGTTTAGCGTTCCAACTTCAATAAATCCGTGCGGAGCCCCTGTTCTTGAGACTGATAAAACTTTCAGCAAAGATCTGGTTGAAAAGCAGAAGGCTATCTACGATGCTTTCATTAAGATGGGCGCAAAAAGTTCATGCACATGTGTGCCCTATGAAGGATTAAACGTGCCTAAAAGAGGAGAACACGTTAGCTGGGCAGAAAGCTCAGCCGTGGTCTACGGCAACTCGGTTTTGGGCATATACACCAACAAAGAAGGGGGGCTAAGCGCGCTCGCTTCAGCCATACTGGGCTTTACTCCCTACTACGGAATGCACATGGATGAAAACAGGAAGCCTAAAAAGATAATACAGCTGCATTTTCAGATAAACGGTGAGGTAAAATACGGAGCGCTGGGTTACTTTATAGGTAAATTTACAAAAGACATAGTGGGAGTAATTGGGATAGCTTCAGCGAAAAAGGGAGAGCTTAAAGCGCTTTCAGCTTCGATAGGTACTTACGGTCCCCAGCCTATGTTTGTTATTGAGCCACATGCTGAAGAAGCAGAAATAGTACCTTTAGAAAAAAACCAGCTGGATGAAGCGGTTTCCAAGATAAGTGATGAAGCTGAACCGCAAGCCATAGTACTTGGCTGCCCTTTCTTATCTGCTGAGGAAGTGAAAAAGCTTGCTGACCTTGTCAGAGGAAAAAGCTTTGACATACCAACGTACTTGTTCATTGACAGGACGAGCTTTGGCGAGCTGTCCCAGGACGAAAAAGAAGCTTTGCTTGCTTCAGGTGTAAAACTGTATTTTGATGTATGCCCTACTTTGTCGTATTTGCCGGAAACTTTTGGTTATACAAACGTCTTAAGCAACAGCGCAAAACACTATTTCTATACAAAGCATCAGTCAAAAATAAAAGTAAAGCTGATGGATGTTGAAGAAATTGTTGACAAGCATGTAAAAAAATGAGCATGTAAACCGATATATTGAGGGGGAAGCATGACATTTTATGCAGGGATGGATAAAAGTATATACAGGACCTATGTTCAGCAGAAAGACTGAAGAATTGCTGATCGAGCTCAGAAGGTATGAGCTCGCGAAAAAGAGGATAATACTGTTCAAACATGCAATAGACAACAGGTATGGGGAAGAATATGTTACAAGCCATGACGGCAGAAAGATGAAGGCAATCAAGGTTTCAGACCCATCAGAAATATACAATATAGGGAAGGGATATGAGGTTATAGGAATAGACGAGGCACAGTTTTTCGATACAGAAATTGTCGATGTTGTAAACAGGCTTGCTGATGAAGGCAAACGCATAGTAATAGCAGGATTAGACAAGAATTTTCTCGGAAAACCTTTTGGATCTATGCCTCCGCTTCTTGCTATTGCTGATGAAGTTATCAAGCTAACCGCTGTATGTCCTGTTTGCGGAGAACCAGCAACTTTTACTATACGTAAAAGTAAGGAAGAGCAAGAGATCCTTATAGGAGGGTATGACCATTATGAACCCAGATGCAGAGTTCATCATCATTTAACATAAACATAAATCAAAAGCATATTGTAACGGATGCCATCAAAACAAAAAATTTAAGTTAATTAGAAAAATTTATATTCAGAGGTATTTTAACTAGTTCGATGCTTTCACCAATAAGATGTTTTAGCTGTGGCGCTTTACTCGGCGATAAGTATGAAAAATTTAACGCCCTTGTTGCTAAAGGTATGGAACCTTCTAAAGCTCTGGATAAGTTAGGAGTTAAAAGATACTGCTGCAGAAGGATGATTTTGAGCAGTTTTGAAACTCTAAACAAGATGCTTCCTTATGCCGAGGCAGCGGCCCTTTTAAATGATAAGGAGGAAGAAATTTAGTTGGAGATAACAGACGTTAAGATCTCCCCCAGCTTTACGAGCAGAGGGGATGAAACAGTAGAGGCAACGGTGTTCATAAAAAACTATAAAGCAACTGCAACTGCGCCCGCTGGTGCCAGTACCGGCGAAACTGAAGTGATTCACCTGCCAAAAGGTGGATTTTTAACCGTTGAAAAGAACTTTGATAAGAAAAAGCTTTTAGGCGTTGATGCA
The DNA here is from genome assembly GCA_023256355.1 of Nitrososphaerales archaeon. Taxonomy (GTDB): domain Archaea; phylum Thermoproteota; class Nitrososphaeria; order Conexivisphaerales; family UBA164; genus CAYFFZ01. The sequence continues at coordinate 40,302 of JAGDXJ010000005.1, forward strand.
GCAGATCTGAAGGCTGTTTATGAGGCTCTCGTTAAGATAGGAGGTTCTGACAGATTTGAAAAGATAGGTGGAGCTACAGCCTTTGCAGTATCTGTGGCAGCCCTCGCAGTTGAATCTCTGGCTTCAGGCAAGCCATTTTACTCGCTTATTGGTTTTGAACCCAGAATACCGTATCCCTTGGGGAACGTGCTCGGAGGCGGTAAGCATGCGGGGACTGGCTCTCCAGATATACAGGAATTTTTATCGAGCCCTGTGGGAGCAAAGAACGCTTTTGAAGCTGTAACATTAAACATTAAAGTTCACAAAGAAGTTAAAAAAGAAATCGAAAAAAGGGATCCGATGTTCGCTGGCGGTAAAGGCGATGAAGGAGCGTGGGCTCCAAGGCTTAAGGACGAAGAGGCGTTAGACGTAGTCAGAACAGCCATAGACAGGGTTTCAAAAGAGTATGGCGTAAGGATAATAATGGGGCTAGATATGGCCGCATCAACTCTTTATGAAAACGGTTTTTACAATTATGCAAGAAAGGGCAAAAAACTTTCTAAAGAAGATCAGTTTAAGTATGTAGAAGATACAATAAGCAAATATGATCTTAAGTATGTAGAAGATCCTTTCTTTGAAGAAGATTTTGAGTCTTTTGCTCAGCTTACAAAGAGTTCAAAAGCACTGATAGTAGGTGACGACCTTTTCACAACAGACTATAAGAGGTTAGAAAAAGGGGTTAAAATGGGGGCTGCGAACGCGGTAATTCTCAAGGTAAATCAGGTGGGCACGCTGTACCAGGCAAAGCTTTTTGCTGAGGTTGCTCATAAAAACAATTATGCGGTGATAACCTCTCACAGAAGCGGCGATGTATGTGAAGGTTATCTTGCAGACATAGCCGTGGGTATGAAATCATCATTAATAAAAAGTGGAGTTGTTGGAGGGGAAAGAATGTCAAAGCTTATAAGGCTAGCAAGAATAAATGAAGAAAATGAAGGTATACCTCTTTGGAGGCCGAGCATATAATGGCAGAAAAACAGCCTGAGGATAAAAGCGAAGAAGGTTCAGAGAATAGAAAGATAAACGTTCAGCTTACAGAAAGTGCTCTGATAGCTTCCGGGATAAGGATCGGAACAAACGTCGCAACAAAGCACATGAAACAGTTTGTGGCCAGGAGAAGAGAAGACGGTTTAAACATCCTGGATTTAAGCAAGATACTTTCGAGGATAGAAATAGCCGGAAAGTTCTTGTCAAGATATGATCCTAAAAAGGTTCTTGTTTATTCTACAAGGGAAGCAGCTTTTACTCCTATAACAAAATTCGCTGAGCTGACAGGGGTAAATTACGTTTTAGGGAGGTTATTGCCAGGAACTCTTACAAACCCGTACCTTCCTGATTACAAGAACGTTGACTTGGTCCTTATAGTAGATCCTGCAGTAGATAAACAGGCTATAGAAGAGGCTATAAGAGTAAACATACCGGTTGTTGCCATCTGTGACACAAACAACGTCTGTAACTTTGTTGATTTGATAATACCGGGAAACAACAGAGGGAGGAAATCATTAGCCATGATATTCTGGCTTTTAGCTAGGAGCTATCTGATAAATTCAGGCGCTATGCAACCGAACGAAGCCATGAAATACAGTCCATCAGACTTTGAAATGAAGTTTGAAGAAGGAAGCTATGTGGAGAGTTAGAAAACCAGCAGTTGCAGGATATTTTTATCCAAGCGAAAAGAATAAACTGATAGGTTTAATTGAAGATACGTTCCGATCTAAAGATTTAGGCCCTGGTTTACTTCCGCCGCTAAAAGAACAGAAAAACGCTCTGGGCTATTTGGTACCCCATGCAGGTTATGAATACTCCGGATATGTAGCAGCTCACGCTTACCTTGAAATATCAGCACTGCCAGAAGGTTCTACCTTTATAATTCTTGGCCCGAACCATTACGGCATAGGCAGCCCGTTAGCGCTTCCGCAGAGCGAAATCTGGGAGACTCCTCTCGGGCAGGTAAAGGTTGACACGTCTTTGAGAAATGAAATAATGTCTGAAAAATCGATAATAGATATAGACGATGGGGCTCACTGGAGAGAACACAGCATCGAAGTCCAAATCCCTTACCTGCAGTACGTAAAAAAAGACTTCAAAATACTCCCTATTTCTATGACCCTTATGGAGAAGGAGTACGCAGTAGAAGTTGCAGAAATAATCTATAAAAAAATCAAAGAAAAGAAAAACTATTACATTATAGCGTCTTCTGACTTAACTCATTATGAGCCCGCTGAAAGCGTGAACAGAAAAGATGAAATTGCTATAAAAGCGATACTGAACAGAGATCTTGATGAGCTTTACAGGGTTCTTAGAAAGTATGAGATAACAATGTGCGGTTACGGTCCTGCTGCTGTGTTGATACACCTGAGTAACCTTCTGGGTTATGGCAACGTAAAGTTGCTAAAACACGCTAACAGCGGCGACGTAACAGGGGATTACAGCTCTGTTGTGGGTTACGCTTCTATCGGTTTTTATAAGTAACGGATTGTTTTTAAATACGATAACTTATTTTCTAATAGAATGGAATTCAGCGAAGCTGTAGCTCCAGCAAAGGTCATTTTGTCTGGAGAACATTTTGTAGTGCACGGCGCAAGAGCTTTAGCCGGCGCTATAAACCTGTATCTGAAAATAAGGATTGAAGAAAGCGATAAAGATATCATATATTCTAACGGTAAAATCATACGTGCAGACTATGCGCTTGAAAAGGTAAAAGAGATAACAGGAGTCAGAAACGTAAAGGTCTCGGTGCGAAGCGCAGTACCCAAGTCAGCAGGCCTCGGTTCCTCAGCTTCTTTTCACGTGGCAATCATAATTGCGGCGTTCAAATTCAGTGGTATAAATCCTTCTCGTGAAAAAATATTCGAAGAATCGATGGAGCTTGAAAGGGAGGTTCATAAAAATCCCAGTGGCATAGACGTGTGGGCTGTTTTGAACGGTGGCGTATTTATTTTTAAAAGAGGAGAAAAAAATTATCCAGTAAATTCAAAGGTTGAAAAAATTCTGTTGATAGACTCAGGGCAAAGAAGAAACACTGGTACCCTGGTAAGTAAGGTTGGATACATGAAGGAAAATGAACCAGAAAGGTTCAGCGAGCTCGTAGAAATAGCCGATTCAATATCGTTATCGATGAAGAATGCTCTGGAAATGGGTGACGTTGAAAAAGTTAAAGGCCTTTTCAGGATAAACCAGTCCCTTCTTGAGCTGATAGATGTATCTACTCCAAAGATAGCTCGCCTTTTAAAAATGTTGCACGAAAACGGAATTTCAGCCAAAATTACCGGAGCTGGCGGTGGAGGATATTTAATTGGATTGCCTGTAAAAAAGGTTGACGGTTTAAAAACAAAAGAAGTGAAGCTTGGAGTTCGCGGCGCTTACGATATAAACTTTTCACACTAAAAACATCGATTTATTACAATTTAAAATAAAAAGCCATTTTCAGAAAAAGTTAAGTTTAAAGATGGTAAAACAGAAACGTTAAGCAGATGTCTTTGGCAGTTGTAAAAATGGGTGGTTCATCTATTACCTTTAAAGACAAACCGTTCAGCATAAATGAAGAAGGAATAAAGAATATAGCTGAAGCTTTGAGCGTTGCAGGAATACGATATTTTCTAATTCACGGAGGAGGATCGTGGGGGCACCCTGCCGCTACAATATATGGACTTTCGAGCTTTCATCATTCAGATTCCGACCGGGGGGTAAGCTTTACAAAGATCAAGATGCTGCAGCTCAGTGTCCAGGTTCAAAAAATTCTGATGGATAAAGGCCTGTCCACGTTTTACTTTCCTGCACAGCTGATTGATGTGCTAAATAAAGACGAGGTTTTAGAAATGATTGAAAGGTCTGTCTATCCGCTTACGTTCGGAGATGTTATCTATGAGTATGGAAAAGGTTTCAGGGTTATAGGAGGGGACGAAATAGCGTTAAAAGTATGCCGCAAATTTCCAGTGAACAAGGTCGTGTTCATCATGGGAACGCCAGGTATAATGGATGAAAATGGTAACGTGGTTAAAAAAATCAGCGTAAAAAGATCTGAAGGATCTATGTACATAGGGGACGTGCCAATAATAAAAGGGAATAGCTTTGAAAGGTTTGAAAAAATGCTGGCAAAAATATCAGAAAACTCTCCCGACGCAACGGGCGGCTTAAGTTTCAAGCTTTACGTCGCTTATACGTTAGCCAAAATGGGCATAAGCTCTGTGTTTATAAGCGCAGGCGATAAAGAAAATATTATTAAAGCATTAAAGGGTTATAAGTTTGATGGTAGTGTAGTGATGTCTGATGGAAGTTAAGGATAGAAAGGTTGAGCACATAAACATCGTTAAAAAAGGCGGAGTTGAGTATGAGGAAACATCTGGTTGGTTTGAATACGTGTACCTTATTCATCAAGCGCTTCCCGAAATTGATCTGCAGGATGTGGATACTTCTGTAAATTTTTTGGGTTTTAAGCTTCAAGCACCGCTAATAATAGACAGCATGACCGGGGGAAGCGAAGAAACGAAAGAAATAAACAAAAACCTTGCAGCCCTCGCACATGATCTTGGAATAGGAATGGGCGTAGGATCTCAGAGAGCTGCAATAGAAGACCCGTCTTTAGCGGACACGTATTCGGTTGTAAGGGAAACAGCTCCTGACATATTTGTTATAGGTAATATTGGGGCCGCACAGCTTCTTGCTTATGACCTTGATAAGATTAAAAGGGCAATCGAAATGATAAAGGCAAACGCTTTGGCAATACATTTAAACCCTCTTCAGGAAGCAATTCAGCCTGAAGGAGAACCTAAATTCAGGGGAGTTCTGCAAAAGCTAGCAGAAGTTTCGAAGTCAATAAACGTGCCATTAATAGTTAAAGAAGTAGGTTCCGGGATTTCAAAAGAAGTTGCGATAAACTTGAAGCTGGCTGGCGTTTCTGCCATAAATGTAGCGGGGGCAGGAGGAACAAGCTGGGCTAAAATTGAAGGCGTAAGGGCGAAAAAGGCAAAGAAAATGGAAAACTACAGCCTGGCTGAAATATTTGGGGAATGGGGCATACCAACGGCTGCCTCCATAATAGAAGTAAGGAGCGTTACAGATCTCCCGATAATAGCCTCAGGAGGGATGAAAAATGGGCTTGAGCTGGCAAAAGCCATAACGCTTGGGGCTGATGCGGGAGCGATGGCTGGAACCGTGCTGAAAGAATTGCTGAAGAACGGATATGAAAAGGCTAAAGAAATGCTGCTCAACACAGTAAACGAATACAGGCTTGCTCTTTTCCTTACAGGTTCAAAAAACACCTCAGAACTGAAAAAGAAAAGAAAGATTCTGCTGGACCCGCTAGCAGAATGGGCCAGACAGGTCGGATACATATGATAAACCAGGATGAATTTTTAAAAAACGTTGAAACCTACTTAAAAGGATCATTATCAAAAGAATATGATGTATATAAGGCTTCAGCACACCTTGTATTTGCAGGAGGAAAACGTCTAAGGCCTCTTATGGTCGCAAGAATGTATGAATCTTTGGGAGGAAACGCTTTAGATATAGTACCCGCGGCGGCATCCGTGGAGCTCGTGCATAACTTCACGCTGATACACGATGATATTATGGACAACGACGACTTCAGAAGAGGTGTGCCAACGGTTCACAGGGTCTTTGGGGTACCTGTTGCCATACTTGCGGGGGATCTGCTGTTCGCCATGGGTTACAAGGCTCTTGAGGATGTTAAACCTTATAAGGAAGATGAAAAAAAGTTTCATAAAGCCGTTAGCGCGTTAACAAAGTACGTTATAGAACTTTGTGAAGGACAAAACATGGATATAGCGCCGCCTGCGCAGTTCAGGGAAGAGGTTTATTACGAACTTATAAAAAAGAAAACTTCATCACTTTTTATACTTTCATCCCTTTATGGCGTCTACGCAGCAGGAAGGCTTGATCTTGAAGAATATGCAAAAAAGTTCGGTGAAAATTTTGGAATAATATTCCAGTTAACGGACGACCTTCTGGGTTTGATCGGTGATCCAAACATTACTAAAAAACCAGTTGGGTCTGACCTGAGAGAAGGGAAATCAACGCTCCCGATTTACTTGGCAATAAAAAAAGCCGACGATGAACTCAAAAATAAAATTTTGAACGTCTACGGGAAAAAAGCTGAAGAACAGGAAATAAGTTACGTTGTTAAAAGGATAAAAGAACTCGGTATCGAAGAAGATGTAAAGAAAACGATAAAAATATATATTGACGGTGCGTTGTCAGCTTTAGAGCATCTGGGCTCAGGTGAGCCAAACTCAGAATTGATAAAAATGGTGAACAGCTTGGTTGAGCGTCAGCGATGAAGAGCTTAGAGCAATAATAACTAAATACGCTGCTCAGAATGCGGTAAAACACGGGGGAAAAGCAGATCAGGTAGCAGTTATAGGAAAAATAGTCTCAGAAAGACCAGACATAAAACCAAAATTAAAAGAAATACTGCCGTTGGTAAGGGAGGTCTGTGATTACGTTTCTGGCTTAAGCATCGAAAAGCAAAAAGAGCTAGCAGGTGAGGTAGAAGAAAAAAAGAAGCAGGAGTTAAGGCTGCCGCCTCTTGAGGGAGCTGAAAACGGTAAGGTGGTGACGCGTTTCGCTCCTAATCCCAACAGCGTTCTTCATCTGGGATCTTCCAGAGCAGCAATCCTCTCTTACGAGTACGCTAAGATATACAAAGGCAGGTTCATACTGAGGTTTGAAGATACTGATCCAAGGTTAAAAAGGTCCGATTTAAAGTTTTACAGATATATTGAGGAGGATCTTGGATGGCTTGGAATTAAATGGGACGAAGAGCATTATCAGAGCCAGAGGTTACCGATATACTATGATTATGTTGAAAAGGCTATCAAAATAGGAGCAGTTTATATAACTGAATGTAACAGAGAGAAGTTTAAAGAACATATAATGGAGCAGAAGCCCTGCCCTGACAGGGATTTGCCAGCCGAAGTTCAGCTAAAAAGATGGGAAAAGATGCTTTCGGGAGAATATAAAGAGGGAGAAGCTGTTGTCAGAGTAAAAACGGACCTTTCACATCCAAATCCCGCAGTCAGGGACTGGCCTGCCCTCAGAATAATAGATACGGAAAAATATTCTCATCCTATTGTAGGCAATAAATACAGGGTTTGGCCGCTTTATAACTGGGCTTCAGCGATAGACGACCACCTTATGGGGATAACCCATATTTTCAGAGGTCAGGAACATTTCGTTAATATGGTCAGACAAAAATACCTGTACGAAGCCTTTGGATGGAAGTATCCTCATGCCGTTCATTATGGCAGGCTCATGATAGAAGGCAAACCGCTGAGCAAATCTGAAATCGAGAAGGGCATAAAAACGGGTGTTTACAGCGGCTACGATGACATAAGACTGGCTACGTTGAAAGCCCTGAAAAGGAGAGGCATAGTTCCAGAGGCTATAAAACAGCTAGTACTATCAATGGGAATAAATACAAACGATGCAGTAATAAGTTTAGAAAACCTGTACGCTATAAACAGAAAGATCATTGATCCTATCGCCAACAGATATTTTGCCGTATTCGAGCCTTACGTAACATTAGCTCTTAAAAATATAGAAATCCCAAAGGTCGTTCAGCTTTATAAACATCCAAACAGGAAAAACGAAATAAGGACTTTAACGCTAGAAAAAGCTGAAATCATAATAGAAAAAAGCGATCATGAAAAGAATGCAGGTAAGGAAGTCAGGTTTATGGGTCTGGGTAACTTCGTTCTTGGTAAAGATTATGCAGAATTCACCGATAACGACCTGGCAAGGGCAAAAGAATTTCCTCATCTGCACTGGTTACCTTCAGATGCTCAAACTGAGATAAAGGTACTCAATGAAGATGGAAACGAAATAAACGGGATTGCAGAACAGGGGCTAAAAGGAGAACTTAACAACGTAGTTCAGCTGGAGAGAAAATTTTTCTGCAGAATCGAGTCGGTAACCGATAACACGATAAAAGCAGTGTATACATCTAATTAATTTTTATTAACTTATTGAAAAGAAGTCCCCTAGTAGCAGCGCTCAAAACTTATTTAGACATGATAGTTAACAGCGGCAAGGCATAAACAATCTGTAAAGCTAAACATTGTTAAGGGATTGTTCAAGATCTTCAATCAGATCTTCGGTGTTTTCAAGTCCTACTGAAAGTCTGAGCAGATTTTCTGTTATTCCAAGTTTTTTCTTGCAGTCTTCGCTTAAAGATGATGACGCAGAAAGAACAGGGTAGGTCATTATAGACTCAGTGCCTCCCAGGCTTGGTGATGGAACTATAAGCTTCAGACGTTTTAAAACGGAAATTGCTTCTTCTTTTCCTCCTTTCACCTTAAAGCTTACAACGCCCCCGCACCCTTTAAAATATTTTTTTGCCAGCGGGTAGTAGGGGTCTGTCTCAAGGCATGGATACATGACTTCTTCAACCTTCGGATTTTCTGAAAGGTATTTCGCAATTCTGAGCGCGTTTTCTTGCTGCATTTTTATCCTCGCAAATAAAGTTTTCAACCCCCTCAGAGTCAGGTAAGCGTTAAACGGGCTTAAAATAGATCCTGTCATCCTTCTGGTTTCCCAGAGCTCAAGGATCTTTTCTTCTTTTCCTGCAATAATACCGCCTATAACGTCGTTGTGACCGGATATGTACTTCGTAAGGCTTTCAACAACAACATCAGCGCCGTTCTCAATCGGTTTAAAGAGGGCCGGGCTCAAAAAAGTGTTGTCAACTACAAATGTGGCCTTGCCTTTTATTGCATCCCTTACTGCATCAAATTCCATCACCTTTAGCGTAGGGTTAGTCATAGCTTCTATGAATACAAACTTTGTGCCTTTTGTTACTGCTGAAGCTATTTCTTCAGCATCTGGCATTACAACTTTAGCTTTTACGCCAAATTTTGAAAGGTAACTCAAGAGCTTTATGGTGGTTCCGTATGCTTCACATGTAACAACAGCTTCGTCTCCTGAAGAAAGAAAGTTCAGATACAAAGAGCTTATGGCGGCCATCCCGCTGGAAAAAGCAAGAGAATCCTCAGCTCTTTCAAGCTTTGAGACAGCTTTTTCAAGATACCGCACGGTGGGATTTTCTTCCCTCGAGTACTTTAGATCGACGTTTCTGTCGCTCTTTTTTGCTTCTCCTCTCTGTTCAAATATTGAAGAAAGATAAATAGGAGGTATTCTTGAGCCTAAATAATCATTATACTCATGACCATGTATCGAATCAGTCTCATCATTCAATTTTATAATTATTCCTAATAGAAATATAAAAACAATACTATTAATTCCTTTTAGGAATCATTTAATCAATTCATTGTATGCTTTTTTAAAATCTTCCTGGCATGATTTGCACAGCATCGGTAGCTTTGTGTCAACGTCCTTTAAACTTTTAGCATGACTCATTATGCACGTTTCATTTAAGCAGTGTCCAAGCCCCCAGAAATGGCCTATAAGATGGGCAGCTTCTTTCATTATTCTTTCTTTTGCCAGCTTTGGATCAGAAATCAACCGATCTTCGCTCAGGATCGCCACCCTCTCTTTTGGATCTACAATACCGAAAATTCTTGAGCCGGTTGAATCTACAATTGGCAAACCGGTTACGATAAAGACGTAATGATGATTTTTGGGAATTGTATCCCTTAACTGTTTAAGAATCTGATCCCCATCATAAGTTTTTAAATTAACACTGAATTCCACATCTTGATGATCCCTGATGCTCATGTTATAAAGGGATGCAGCTATTTTATAGCTTTCTAAATACCTTGTTGCGTACCCATTAAGGAAATAGAGATCAATTTCAAGTTTGTTAATCTTTTTTTCACTCAATCACTTCACCAGTCCTTGCACATGTAGCGTTTAACCCCATACTATTTAGCTCTAACGCAAAAGCTTCGCAGTTTTCCTGTTCGCCGTGAACAAGAATTATTTTTGGAGAACCTTTGAGCGACTTGAACATCTGCAAAAGCTGAGACCTGCCAGAATGGCTCGATAGATCAAACTTGCCAACCTTGGCGTTAACGCTGTAATGGTTTCCGTTAAAGTTCAAACTGCCTTCTTCAACCAGCGATCTGCCAGGTGTCCCCTCAACCTGATACGCGACTATAGCTATACCGTTCTTAGGGTTCTTTGAAATTTTTTTGCTGTAAAATACTGAAGCGCCTCCCATCAGCATCCCGGCTGGAGAAATTATGACGGCCGGCTCTTTTACGATTTTTCTTCTATCTTCCCATCCATTAACATAATTCAAGCGTCCCAAAGCGTTTCTTAAAAATTCAGGATCTCTTAAAAATTGTGGATTGTTCAGAAGTATGTCGTTTACAGTCAAAGCCATACCATCCATATAAACGTCATGCTTAAAGTTATAAGAATAATATATTTCAGCCAGCTCTTGAGCTCTTCCAACTGCGAAAGCTGGAACAAGAACAGTGCCTCCATCTTCTATTATTTCGTTAGAAAAATCTATGAGCTTTTTTTCTTCTTGTTCTCTTTCAGGATGGTCCTGCATTGCGTACGTACATTCAGACACAATATAATCTACTTCCGGAAGATCATAAGATGCAGGGGTTAGCAACCTCGTCTGTATATGGTTTATATCTCCTGTATACAGAACTCTCTTGCTTCCCTTCATGTAAACCATGGAGCTGCCGGGTATATGTCCGGCATTAAAAAATTCGGTTTCAATACCGTTTATGTTAAAAGGTTCTTCATATTCTATCGCTTTGCTCATCCTAACAAGTTTTTTTACTTCCTGCTGCGTGAACGGAAGCTTATCGCCTGAAATGTTTATGAGATCGTAAAGCAGAAGCTCTGTGAGCTCAATAGTAACCTTTGTAGCATAATGTGGAACGTTCCCATCTATATAAAGATAAGGCTCGTATCCTATATGATCTAGATGTGCGTGGGTCGTTATCAACGCGGTCAAATCTTTGGGTCTTACGTGCAAAGGATGAACTATGTTTTTTCCGGGATTTAATCCATAATCTAAGAGTATTGTTGTGGAATTATCTTTTACTAAAATGCCGGAATTACCTATGTTTCCTCCGGCACCTAACACTTTTATCTGCATTTTACCTTCAGTTTTAACTTTTTGAAAACATTAACGTGCTTATTATTTAATCTTTCCCCAAAAACGTATAACCCAACCGGTATTTTTGACCACGAGTTAAGAGGCTTCAAATTTTGTGTTAAGGTAGTTCACAAAGGTTTATAACGCACGAAACTACTTAAGTTTGAGGGAAACAAATGTTTAAAGTGGCATCATCAGGTTGGGAAAAGCTCGATAAGGAAATATTAAGAATGAAAGAAGAAAATCAAGTCAGCGCATTGCTTTCAGTTGAAGTTGTACCTGCTCAGGAAAACATCGATTTGCAGAAAGAGCTTAAAAACGCATCAACAAGCACTGCTGATCTATGCGAGTTTGAGACAGACGTTCATGAAGACCATGGAGCATTGAACTGCCAAAAGTTGTTAGAAGATGGTTTTTCTGATGTACTGAAAGACGTAATAAACAGGGTCAATTCGCTGGGCACACTGTTTGTGGCTGGCTTTCAGGCAGAAATCTACCGTGATCAGGATCTCATAATGATAATGTTTGGAGACAGCTATAACGCAACTGTGATCTATCCTCATGAAAGCGGTAAAAAACTCGAAGTAATGCAACTTGAGTTTACTATATAAAAGTTTTACAAACCGATTTTGTGTAAACCTAAAAAATAAAGACGATCCAGTGTAAGGGCATTTTTCAGAGCTTTCTAAAATAAAATAAAACGTTTATTAGCAAATAATTTTAAGGTTATGCAAGGTGAGTAAAATGGAAATTAAGAGGAAGTCCATAATGCTTCCAGGTCCCGTGGACGTCCCTGATGACGTTTTGATGTCGATGAGCAAGCCCGTTATAAACCACAGGGGGGAAGAATTTCATCAGCTTATGTCAAACATAGAAAAGATAAGCAAGGAGCTTTTTAAGACAAAATACAACGTGATAGTTCTCTCGTCTTCGGGTACTGGTGGTGCTGAATCAGCCGTTATGAACATCATAAGGCCAGGCGACAAAGCAATAGTGCCAGTATTTGGAGAGTTCAGCGGCAGGTTAGCGCAACAGATAGAAGTTGCCAGAGGCAAGGTTGTTAGGGTTAATGCGCCTTTTGGGACGGCTCCTTCTGTCGAACAGATTGAAAAGGCTGCTTCTGAAAACAAAGACGCCAAGGCCATATACCTTGTTTATAACGATACTTCGCCAGGAACCACTTACAGGTATGCAAAAGAATTAGGCGAAATAGCTGAAAAATATGGTATGTTTTACGTAATAGATGCTATATCCGTGTTTGGAGGAGACGTCCTTCCGATGGATGAGTGGCATGCTGACGTTGTGATAGCAGGAAGCCAGAAATGCCTCTTTACGCCGCCGGGTTTGGCCTTAGTAGGTGTAAGCGACGACGTAATTAACTATGTAAGGAAAGACCCACCATATTCTACATACTTTAACTACGCATCGTACGTGGATTTCCTCGCAAAATATGAGACGCCATTTACCCCAGCTCTTCCGTTATTTTATGCTTTAGAAACTGCGTTAGAAAAGATAGCAAGCGTAGGATTGGAAAGGACAATCCAAAAACACAGGATAGGTGCGCAGGCCTATTATAGCGCGTTTGAATCGATGGGACTTCAGCCATTTGTGGAGGAAAAATTCAGATCAAACGTCGTGATATCTGTAAAGTACCCACAGGGAGTCGATGACATGAAGTTCAGAAAATACCTTGAAAATAATTATAATATCGTTATAACTGGCGGCTTTGGTGAGCTTAAAGGAAAAATATTCAGAATAGGTAACATGGGTATCATAGAACGCTCTAAGATTCTGCCTACCATCATAGCTGTAGGTTACTCAATGATTGCGCAAGGCATAAATGTTAATGTTGAAAAAGCTATAGGGGTGGCAGAGGAAAAATTAAAGGGGTTAGATAATATTTGAACCAAAATTCGTTGATATTAATAAACTATACAACTAAAATAAAAGAAACAGGAGAAGTAATAGAGACAACCATAGAAGAAGTAGCAAAGGCTAACAAAATCTACAAGGAAGGAGCAAAGTATGAACCGAAGCTCATCGCTGTCGGTAAAGGCTGGATACTTAAAGCGCTGGACGAAGAAATACAGAAGCTTAACGTAGGAGATAAAGCTACGATTGAAGTGCCTCCTGAAAAAGCATTCGGTAACCGTGATCCTTCAAAGATAAAGGTTATACCTCTGAGAAAATTTGGGGAAAAAGCAAAAGACGTGAACGTTGGTGACCAGGTTGAATATAACGGGCAGATTGGAACAGTGATTTCAATCAACAGCGGTAGGGTTCAGATCGACTTTAACGACAGGCTAGCTGGCAAAACTCTAATATATGAAATCGAAATAATTAAAGAAATAACTGATCTGAACGAAAAGGTAGAAAAGCTAATCCAGAGAAGGATAGAGATACAGAACCCTGTATATAAGGTCGATCAGGGTAAAGTCAGGATTGAAATCCCTGAACAGTATTTTCTTACGGATGGCCTTCAGTACATAAAGAGAGCAATAGCGAACGATATCCTTGATATAATTCCTGAGATAAACCAAGTAGAGTTTGCAGAAATATACGCTAAAAAACAATGAAAATACTTTTTAAAGGAAAGTATTTATTAACCGATTATTTAAACGAGCCTTTAAAAGATTTTTCAGTTCTTGTAGAAGACAAAAAAATAATTAAAACAGGAAAAACAGATGAGCTAAGGCCAGAGGCAGAAGATGTCTATGACCTGGGAAACGTTTTGATAGCGCCGTCTTTTGCAAACACACATTCTCATGTTGGAATGGCGGCCTTAAGAGGTATAGGAGAAAATAAAACCCTTTATGATTGGTTGCAAGAAGTGTGGAAGATAGAGTCTAAACTTGATTACGAGTTTCTTTACCACGCAAACGTTCTAGGCCTTGGGGAAATGATAAGCTCAGGCGTTACAGCCGTCCTCGATTTTTATGATATACCGCCAATGGTAAGGGCCGTTAAGGCGATAGGATTACCCGTTAAGGTAAAGCTTGGACTGGCCTTTATGGATAAGGTTCCCTACATGGAAGAAGAAAGCTGGAAAAGGCTAAGAAACATAAAAAACATTTCAGCTGATCTTTTTAAGGATGGCTTTGAAGTCTTTATTTCGCCTCATTCGCTCTATGCGGTAAGCGAGGAAATGTTAAAGGAGCTCTTCAGCATGCAGGGTTTCAGATATCAGATGCACTTTGCTGAAAATAGAGAAGAACTTGCAGAAATAAAGAAGGCTTACGATAAAAGCCCGGTTGAAATTCTGGAAAAAATAGGCGCGATAGATAAATGGCTCATACTAGCTCATGCTGTGCACCTTGAAGTAAATGAGCTCAGCAAGCTTTCCCGAAATAATATATTCGTTTCTCACTGCCCCGTTTCCAATTCCAGACTAGCGAGCGGCATAGCTAAAATAAACGAAATGAAAAGGTTTGGAATACAGGTTAGCATTGGGACGGACGGCCCAGGAAGTTCTGAAACTCTTAACATTTTTAACGAAATAAGGCTTGCAACGCTTTTATCAAGAGCCTCTACAATGAGCGTTAGCATCTCTGTAAAAGAAGCTATGAAGATGGCTTCCCTTTATGGGAATATTGCCCTGGGGTTAAACTCAGGCGAAATAAAACCAGGAAAAAACGCAGACTTTATTGCATATGATCTGAATAAGATTTATCCATCGTGGGATCTGGTGGCTTCTCTGGGTTATCAGGGGGGGCCCGAAACCGTAAAGGATGTAATATCTGACGGATCGTTCTTAAAGAAGGATGGGGAGCTGTTATTTTATGATTTATATAAAGAAAGTTTGATTAAGGTTGAAGAATTTATATCAGGTAGAGGCGAAAAGAATTAAGCCATATAATGGAACTGCCTGAAATTGTTATAGTCGGGGACAATACGTTTAACAAAGATAATTTATCAAAGTTAGTCAGGAAAAAAGCCCTTTTACTTACAGGACCTAACGTAAGCGGTATATTTGCTGAAAAAATAAATTCAGCGTTAAGAGGATTTGAATATGAAAAGGAGGTTGTCAATGCATCAACGTACGATGAGGCTGAAAGAATATATAACAAATTCATTGATAAGGATTTTGAAGCAGTAATAGGTTTTGGCGGGGGTAAGGTGCTGGATGTTGCAAAGTACTTTGGATACAAAACAGGAATCAATGTGATAAGCGTGCCAACTTCTGCTTCGAACGATGGCATAGCCAGTCCTTTTTCTTCTTTAAAAGGAGGGACACATCCTTATTCACTTAAAGTTAAACCTCCCCGCGGAGTAATAGTAGATCTTTCTGTAATAATGAAAGCTCCTAAGAGGTTTATACTGAGCGGTTTGGGCGACCTTTTGGGAAAGTTCACTTCGATCAGGGACTGGAAGCTTGCCTGGATTGAAAAGAACGAATACTATGGAGAATACGCTTCTAAGCTGGCATACGAAAGCGCAAAACATGCAATGATAAGCACAAAAGGAATAGAGGTTTTGAAATATGTTTCAGTAAGGAACCTTATGGAAGCGCTGATAAGCGCAGGAGTCGCAGGAGGTATAGCAGGAAGCAGCAGACCATTAAGCGGCAGTGAGCACCTTGTATCTCATGCGCTTGATATCATAGCTCCTGAAAAAGGTACGCACGGAGAAAAAGTAGCCCTGAGCACCGTTTTTATAGCTTACCTCTACGGGATTAACTGGAGAAAGATCAAATCAAAGATTCAGGAGGTTGGCTTACCTTCATCTTTTTCTCAGATAGGCATTAAGCGGGAAGAAGTTATTGATGCCGTTTTTATGGCTCCTTCGTTGAGGCCCGAAAGGTACACAATACTTCATAAGCTAAACTTGACAAAAGACGCAGTAAATAACATACTTGACGAGATAAACATTTAATACAATTTCTTTGATATTATACTTATGCAGGGACTTGACCTCGCTCTGGATTTAATAGAAGAAAAGCTCGTAGCTCTTAACAGGACACCAATAATAGGCTTGGGAAGTGGCAGAACAGCATCAAGAGTTTTAAAAGAACTCGGGAAAAGGTTGAACAGCAAAAAGATAAGACCTGTAGGCATTCCTACGTCAGGTCAGATAAAGCTCGAGGTTCTTGATTATTATCTCATATCCGAACCAAACTTTAGCTTTCTCGACGTTGTCATCGACGGTGCAGACCAGGTATCAAGCTATAACGGATACATAATAAAAGGTGGTGGAGGGGCGCTTGCAAAGGAAAGGATAATCTGGGAACTTTCTAAGGAAAGGCATGTTTTTGTATCTCAAGATAAGGTAGTTGAAAAGCTCGTTTATCCTTTACCGGTTGAGTTTCTCCCATTTTCTTACTTTCTGGTAAAAGATAGCCTGATCAGACTAGGGCTTAAGCCAAGTTTAAGGGTTGATTCACGGGGTTATCCTTTTATAACTGAAAACGGAAATTATATATTCGATGCTTCATATCCTGAAAACTCTGACCTCAAAAGCGCTTATGAAGAGATAATCAAGATACCGGGTGTTCTTGATGCTGGTTTGTTTATTTATGACATAAATCTTCATGTAATTTAATGATCAAGCAAAATAAAGAAACTATAGGCTTACCGAAATGCTCTGTGTATATTTATCTAAACTTTAAGTTTAAAAAAATTGTCTTTTATTTGTTTATATGCATCTGTCCTACTAGAATCAGGATTTAAAGTGAGCGAAGATATGGTTTTTAAAATGGCCCAGTACATAATAGAACAGAAGGAGAGCCTTACTCCTGAAGTTCTTTCTGAATGGTATAATATAATCAAAGAAGATTATATTAAGATCGCGCCAGACGAACTGAAGGATAAACTTGAAATCGAACAGGATCCGATATTACCTATGAAGTTTAACGTTAAGGTAAGCAAAAGGGCTATAGAGTATTTTATAGCTGCGGTAGAAAAAAACCTTAGCAGGATGCCAAAACCGACCCAAATATATTTTATGAAAGTTGAAGAGCTTGTGCTGAAAAGATATGAAGAAGAAGTTAAGGGAAAAAGTTAATAAGACGTACAATTAAACTGAGCTGATTAGGTGAAAAAGTTGAGTTATAACAATTACGTCTCGATATACCCAAAGAATGCATCATTAAAGGGTAAAACTCTAATAAGCGGGTTTCACGGTATAGGCGCAACCGGTTACTGGACTGTAAAGTATCTCGTTCAAAAGCTTTCAGTAAAGAGATGCTGCATAGTTGATTACGAAGATTCCGCACCGGTTTCTACCTTGATCAACGGCATGATAAGCACGCCTTATGAAATTTTTACGCATGACGACATAGCCATATTTAAGGTTGACGTCCCGGTACAGAAAGATAAAGAATTAAAGTTTTACAGAAGCTTTGCAGATCAGATAATCAAGAAAGGCGTTAAAGAGGTATTTCTTGTTGGAGGGTTGGATTCTACTTTAAAGACGGACGATAGCAAATACAGGATTGCAGCAACAAGCGCATACAGGCTCAGGGGAATACTTTCTGAAGCTAAGCCTTTGGAAGATGAGCACATCATAGTTGGACCAGTTGCTATACTCTTGAATTATTTTGAAATAAAAAATTTCCCAGCAGTAGCTCTTCTCGCTTATGCTTCTCCTGACAGGGTAGATCCCAGAGCCGCCAGCGTTGCTGTTGAAACCTTATCAAAATACTATGGCTTTGAAATAGACGTCACTCCACTTATAAAAGGGGCAGAGACCATTGAAGCAGAGCTAGCAAAAGAAACATCTCAACAGGAATTTAAGCCACCCACAAACATATATACCTAAAAGAAATAATCATAAACGTAAAAATGTTAGCAGGAAAGCTGTTTAGAATAAACACAGAACAGAGCGTTGCATTTATAGCGGAGAAGCTATCAAGCTTTAAAATAACAAGGGAAGACGAAGAAACACACGTTCAGTTAAATTTTGAATTTTCTGTAGATGGATACGATGAATCTTCCCTTAACGGCACGATTTACTATGATAAAGTTATAAAAGTAGGGACAAAAGAGGGGTACAAACCTGAAGTTTCAACGGTGAGGGTTCAGTTTTTCGTAAAAAACATAGGAGGTTATTATTTCCTTTTTATACTTGCAAAAAAGCCTCTGGCCAATTACCTGGCAAACGAATTCAGCAAAGCCGTGTTCATTAGGCCCGGTTATGTAGTTGAGGCAAGAATCGACCCGAATATATTCCTAGATTACTATAACAAAAGCCTTGAAGAAACGAGAGTTGCGTACTTTGACCAGATAGACATACCAAACGTAAACGTCCTAGCACTTTATGGAGATGCCCTTTCTCAAACTGATCTTTTCAAAATGTACCAGGAACACGGACTTTTATGGTACATAGTAGTTAGGGCAAAAAGCATATCGCAGATAATAGGGTTAACCAGAAATTGTGTGATAACAATGTTTTCAAGAGGTACAGTCGAGGATATAGTAAAGTATGCTTTTGAAGAGGTAGCCCCACTCGTAATAGAAAGTTTTAAAAAGAACAAACAGGAAAATCAAGAAGATACCAAAAATTCTTGAACATTTTACAGATCAATAACTCTCTGTTAAAAACACTGTCATGAGGTAATTTTATAAAACAGCTGATGAATGATTAGATCATGCAGATAGGGATAGCTGCTCATAGTGGGGATGTTCCTGAAACGCTCATCAGGGAAACGCAAAAACTCCTGGAACTTATAAAAAAAGATTGTGAAGATCCTGTTTTGCTCTTGGGAGGATACTGGGGTCTCATGAAAACTGTAGTGGACCAAGCTTCCAAACTTAATTTAAAGGTTTTGCTTTTACTTCCGATTGAAAACGAAAACGTCAGAGTTCCTAAAGGCGTCTATTTGATAAAAACAGGCGAAGAGTACAGGGCTAGGTCTGTGCCTATGGTCAGATCTTCTGATTTTTTGATAGCGCTTGGAGGCAGCTCGGGAACCATGATTGAAGCGCTCATGGGTTATGCAATGGGAAAAGAAGTATTTGTTTTAAAGGGCAATGGCATGCCTTCAGACAGGCTGGAAAGTTTGGGGGAGTTCCCCGATCAAAGAAAGAACGGAAGACTCAGATTTTACGATAGCGCTGAAAAACTTGTTAATGATCTTTGCAGTTCAAGGGCATCAAAAGAGATAAGCGAAACAGGTTAAAGGCTCAGGGAAGCTTACCGTTTAAAAAGGCCAGAACCCCGGCACCGACTATCACGGCATCTTCCCTAAGAGCTGCCGTCTTAATAACGGGCATTCTGTTCATTACGTATTTTTTTGTGAGTTCAGGGAGCTTTTTTAAAAAAAGTCCTTCGTTATGAAGGTAGACGCTGCCGCTCAATACAATAACATCAGGGTCATAAACGTTTATAACGCTGGCCAAACCTGCGGCGTTTATGTTCATGCATCTTTCTATAAACTCTGCAGCCTCCCGATTGCCATCATAGTACATCTTAAAAATTTCTTCAGAAGCATTAACTTTTTTACCTGTTGTCTTTTGATAAAATTTCGGCATGGACTTTCCGCCACAAAAAGCTTCCCAGTGACCTGTTTTTCCACACCCGCACTCAATCTTGTCTTCATAATTCAGCACAATGTGCCCTACCTCATGTGCGTTTCCATCTTTACCTATCAATATGTGGCCATCAACCATAACGCCAGCCCCTATGCCGCTGCTGAAGGTTAGGTAAACGGCGTTTTCTGCCCCTTTTGCTTCCCCAAACTTTTTTTCAGCCAAAAGGCCGGCTATGCAGTCGTTGGTTATGTAGACCTTCCCGTATTCTTTTAAGGAATCGACGTAGTTAATAGTTAAATTGTTATAGTTTATCAGCGTAACCGTACCTTTTTTTAAGTTCATTGGCCCAGCACTTGCTATGCCGATACGGTTACATGATTTTGAAAACTTTTCAAGGTAACCCATTATGTGATCCAGTGGGTTGACAGAGCCCTGCAGCTTAAAAGAAACCCTGTCCCTGAGCTCTTTACCTGTAAAAGTTGCCAGCCTTAAGTTTGTAGCCCCCACATCGACAGCTATTGCGCATTTCAACTTACAGCATCAACAAATTCAGCTATTGCAGAGGATATATCAAGGGTTATTACCTTATCCCACGCTATCGCGTTGGTTGTAATAACCTGAGCCATACCGCTTACTGCTTCTGGTGAGAACGCGAAAAAAGTGGAAAACAGGTATGTTTTTATGCCTTTTTCCTTGTAGGTTTCGAGTATAGGAATGTATTTTTCAGGATCATCTACATAGTTATCTATCAGCAGGACAGAATCATCGCTTTTTCCCACAGAGCTTTCTATTATCTTTGCCTGAGTCGTAAGTTCTGAATTAAAAGTCATGACCTTTGTTTTTATACCGTTTTCTTTTAGAAACTTAATAAGAGTTGGTATAGCAGAAAGGTTCACAGAAGGTCTTGGCGTAAGCCCTATCTTGCTAACTGGTGTCAAGTCGAAAAATATTATTCTGCCGACAAAATCAAACCCAGCCATTTCCTCCATAAATTTTGATTGATCTCCTCCCTTTTGGTATGGTCCGGGCAGCAAAAGCAGTACTTCTATGTAACCCGAATCGTTCAGTTCTTTTAAAATTCTCTCAAGTTTTGTCCTTTCCTGTTCATAGTTTGTCCTGTAACTCCAGAGCACCATATATCTATCGTAAACTACGTTAGTTCCTGCCTGATATGCTGGGGCTTCACTGATTTTTGAAAGAGAAGAAGCTAATTTCTTGAGTCTTGGGTCAAAAATTATCGCATAATCCTTCATTTCTGTTCTGTTTGTTCGTTTTGTGTGTTGCTTTCTGGCGTTTCCTCAATAGGCTTAGGAGCAGGCGTCGTTAAAAGCGTATAACCTATCCATGCAAGGATGCCCAAAAGAACAGCTACAACCAGGAAAACCGTTATTTGCAGAACTATCAGGGGGTACATGAAGATCAAATATCCGTACACAAGTATAACCAGTATGCTTACAACCATTATTGTTGCACCCAAAATTTGATCTGTATTCATATCAAAATTATAATAACAACATATTAAAAAGCATTTTGATTTGTAAGTTCTTGCTGGTTTAAGGTCCCGGTATTTTCAATCAGCCTCTTCTTCTATTATGCTTCTAAGGTTTTTCAGCGTACCTAAATCGTAGCCATCCAGAGTAATTACTTTTAACTCCTGAAGCTTAAAATCGGTAAAAGGCACAGTTGCTTCAACATCTTCTACATAGTATCCTGATAACAGATCGTTAAACGGGGGCATTAAAATTATGGTCTTTGTGCTTTTTCTTCCTACAAGCCAAACCGGATACTTGCTGTTTTCATATTTTATGTAAAAATGCAGATGCGCAAGAACCAGCGTGCTGCTTTTCATACATTCATCAGAAGGTCTGGCATGGCCGTGAGCAAGCGCAACCTTTGCCCTTCCATTTTTTAGAACGATGCCTTCAGCCCCAGCAAAGCTGGCAAAGTTCCTTAGAATTTTATCTATGTATGCATCATGGTTTCCCTGTATTATGGTTATCTTAAACAGCTTGGAAATTTCTTCAAAAACGGATACAAGTTCGCTTATTTCTTCTGCATGAGGCATCATTATGCTGTCCTTTACATCCCCAACGATTATCAGCTCTTCAGCACCGGTAAGATCCTTAAGTTCTTTTATCCTTTTTACGTATCTCTCTTTCTGTATCGGTATATAAATACCGTTTTCTCTTTCTGAAATTTCGTATCCTATGTGAAGGTCTGCTATAGCCAGGTATCTATCAAAAATTAAAAGGGCTGGATAGCCCTCCACGAACTTTATATAATTAGGCAAAAGTTTATCGTGCATGCGCCATTTCTGTTTTGTCTGATTTGTTATAAAAGCAGTTATTAAATTCCTTTTTTGGATTTTAAACGCAAAATAAAAATAAATTATAAGAAAAAATTTTATTAGCAATCTTACCATAAAAATAGGGGAAAAAGACAACATTGAAAGATAGAAGGCAGATAAACAAGTGGCAGGTTGAAAGTAAAAGGAAAGTTGCTTCTTCATTACATAAACTTTTTTCTGAAATCGATGATGAAAAAACCATCGTTGTAGTTGAAGGAAAAAGGGATTTTCTGGCTATTAAGAGTCTTGGATACAGGGGGAAGATTTTTCAGCTTTGCGGCAGCGGAAAAGGTACAGGAAACCTTGCGTCTGAACTTTCATTTTATAAAAAAGTTATAATCATGCTTGATTATGATAAAAAAGGAGAAAGTCTTACCAGGTCAGTTATAGAAAAGCTATCTTATGGGGGGGTTACAATAGACCTGAACTTAAGAAAAAAGATCAGAGATATAGCCAAAGGCGTAGACCACATAGAAGATCTGAAAAAGTTTTCTCAGTACCTGGTACAAGAGTAAGGCTTTTAAAATTCAAACCTGCTGTTCAAGGTAATCGTTTACAACGGAAAGCAGGGTAAAGTTTACAGTGCAAGGATCATCTTCTCCTTCTATGTATATTTTATCTCCATAAGGATAATAATTGCTTAAATTTATATAATTCTCCCAAACAAGTTTAAGGAAGCTCAGGTTTTCGTACGCATCAGGATTCGCGTTACGCTTTAACGAAGTTTCTGGCTTTATATCGAGTATCAGAGTAAGATCCTGCTTTGGTATGTTTTTCTCAAAGTCAAGTATTTTATCAGCCACTATGCCCTTTGCTAGATGGTAAACGACGTTGCTTTCGCTCCAGCGCTTTGCCAAAACTATGTTCTTCTCTTCACCTAACCATCTGATAACGTTTTCAGCGTGCTGGGCCCTATCGAGGCTCCAAAGCATCCATGCCAGCTCTATTGTTTTTTTGCTTTCCGTAAGGTAATATTTTATCAGCCCTCCCAGCCTTGTTTCGTAGGAAGGCTGCATTATGGTATAAACTCTGTAACCTTTTTCGGTTAAAAACCTGCTTAAAGGTTTAACACAACCGCTGCCCGAAATTGCTTGCGTTTCTTTACCAGATTTATCGATTCCGGAAATGACTAAAAACTTTCCTTTTCTTAAATAATTTTTTTCCGAGATGATGTTCCTGTATGAGTTGACAACGTCTTCAGCAAGCATTTCATCATTAACATAATGTAAAACTTCTTCACGCTCGATGTGTTTTGCCCCTTTGTACCTTTCATATATTAACGATAACAGAGCTTCGAAATCTATCCTATTGCTCATCGATTAAGATCTCCCCGCTTTTTGCGTTTACTTTTATCGTTCTTTCTCTGTATTTTTTAAGAAGTTCAAAATCGTTCTGTGAAACTGTTAAAAGCGGTATATCGCTTATCGCACAGCCTGAAGCAAGAAGAGCGTCTACGGATGAGCTGATCATAGCTACAGGCGCCCTTTTGTTTCTCTTGAGGCTGTAAATTATGTACGGAGCCACGGTGCTCCCTATCATATAAGGAAATGAAAGAATAACCCCTGTTATTTCAACAGCATTATCTTCAGCCTTTAAAATGCCCGTCTTGGGATCAACCATGCCAAGAAACGAAACCGGTTTATCTATGACTTTTAACGTAGATCTTATCATTGAAGGACCTTCTACTATTACTTCAGCTTTTATGTTCATTTTTCTGATTCGCCAGGTATTTTAGCCTCTCTAAACCTTTCTTTGTTAGCTCTTAAAGTTATCGTGGCGTCTATGCCGAGCTTGTCAGTCAGAAGCATTTCCTGGTCGCTTGAAGGGTCAAGGCTTGAACCTTTGGCGTTCTTGATCACGAGCAAACCTCTTGATGCCTGGAACCGTGTAGCGATCGCTCTTTCGACATCAACAGGGTTTTTTGGGTCTATATCGTCATCAACTACTATTGCAAGCTTAAGTGAAGGATGAGCGGCGAATGCCGCTATCATCGCGTTAACAGGCTCACCTTCAAGCTTTTTGTCAATCTGTATGACGGCGTGAAGCCATTTGCTCCCCCCTTCTGTCAAATACACTTTTTTTACCGAAGGAACAGAGCTTTTTACTTCTTTGTTCAGTTTAGCTTCTACCGGGAAACCCATGAGCCATCTGTGCTCAGTACCTCCGGGCAAAACGTCCCAGTAAATCGGTTCATTTCTGCTGTATATTTTTTCAAAACGGATTACCGGCTGCTGTCTTGTATGGTCGTAGTTGCCCAGCATCTCCACCATGCTGTCAGAATCCTTTTCATCCTTGCTTATATAGCCTTCAATGATAAATTCCGCTTCGGGGATAGGCAACCCGTGCTCAGGGCTTTTATAAAATTCCAGACCATCAGCAAGAGAATTAGCAATATCCATTTCAAATGTGCCCAGAGGAGCCTGGTAAGCCGCGGCAAGCTCCACAGCCGGGTGAACACCTATGACGATAGCAACAGGTGTGTCCCTGCCTGCGTTCTTCCACATGTTCCAGATAGCATGAAGATGTCTGCCTTCTACCATTCTTATAACGCCTTTTCCATTTCCAAGCAGCCTTATCCTGTGCACGCTGGCGTTTAATATTTTTTTATCAGGGCTCTGAGCTATCACTATGCTAGAAGTCATATAGTAACCAAGGTCATTTTCGAAATGCCATACTGCTGGAATATTTACATCTGAAATTTTAACATATTCTTTTAAATCAGCGTCCTTAAGCGAAATCTTCTTTGGCGATCCTGAAGAAGACATGAACTTATCGTGAATGTTTTGTGGATCTGTTCCGAAAGCGATGGCCATGGTTTCTTCGGATATTATAAGGTTAGATACTATGTAACCATTTTTTCCTTTAGGCCTTACTCTTATCGGTGAGTTTGTATTTTTTTCAAAAAGTGCAACTTCAAATTTTGTTTCGGCTTCACCTAAATCTTTAAGCAGTTTTTTATCTTGAAGGCTACCTAAATAGCTTCGCAAATTATTTCTTACCATCGTTTTAATAATCCTGTCTTCCCTTATAAAAACAAAACGCTTGTTGCATGTTGAATGAACAGCAGAGTTTTGCTCGAAAAAGTTATATTTATATAAAATGAAAGGAAAAAGCGAGATAAATGCCAAACATTGAAAATTTAACCAAAAGAAAGATTACGGGAGGTAAAAGGAGAGCGTACAGGGGAAAAAGAAGAAGAGAAAGGAAAGCGCAGCCACGTGTCGTTGAAGTTGGTGAGCTTATAACTAAAAGCAGAAGAGTTAGGGGCGGAAATATAGTAACATATGTGGTGAGAACAGATAAAGTAAACGTTGCAACTCCAGAAGGAACTAAAAACGTTAAAATATTATCCGTCGTTTCTAACCCAGCTAACAGAGATTATGAAAGAAGGGGCGTTATTACAAAAGGCGCTATTGTAGCTACAGAGCTAGGAAAAGTTAGGATAACTTCAAAACCATCAAAGAACGGCGCCCTTTCAGGTGTGTTGCTTAAATAAACGACAAAGTTAAAAACAAAAAACAACAACCAAGATAAAGGGCCCGTAGCTCAGGATGGCAGAGCGCCCGGCTCATAACCGGGCGGTCGTGGGT